>CANHUQ010000007.1 GCA_947463885.1 Burkholderiales bacterium | reverse complement strand
GGCTGAGCGCATGGGTCGGTCAGGCCGCAGCGGGGATGCGACCTTCGATCGGGTAGGCCGGATCGTTGTAACCGGGCGTGGAGGGATGGCCGGTGGCCACGATGCCGTCAATGAAGGCTTCATCATCGGCGCTGAAGCGGTGCTCGAGCGCACCGAGATATTCGCCCATCTGTTTCATCGTGCGCGGACCGACGATCGCTGCGCTGATCAGTCGGTTGTGCAAGACCCAATTGACCGCGAACTGCGCAGCACTCATGCCACGTGATGCAGCGTACTCAGCGACTCGCTGGGCCAGAACCAGGGACTCATCGCGCCATTCGGTTTGCATCATGCGCCGGTCCTTGCGGGCTGCGCGAGAGTCAGTCGGTGGGGCTTCACCCGGCCTGTATTTGCCGGCGAGCACGCCACGCGCCACGGGCGAGTACGAGGCCACGCCGATCCCGTAGTGCGCACAGGCGGGCAGGACCTCCACTTCGGGCATGCGGTTGAAGGCGTTGTAATAGGGCTGACAGGCCGCCGGTGTGGGCATGCCCGCGTCCTGACAGAGCCTTGCGATCTCGGCGATACGCCAGGCCCGATGATTGGAAATGCCCAGGTAACGCACCTTGCCAGCCCGCACGATATCGGCGATGGCGCCGATGGTTTCTGCCAGGGGCGTGGCGTGGTCTTCGCGATGCAGGTACCAGATGTCGACGTGGTCCATGCCCATTCTGCGCAAGGAGTCGTCGATCGCGGTGTGCAGCCAGCGCGGTGACAGTCCGCGGCTGTTGCGATCATCGCCCATGGCATTGCCCACCTTGGTGGCAACGATCCAGCGGTTGCGCTCGGAGGCAATGGCGCGCCCAGTGATGCGTTCAGACTCGCCTTGCTTGTAGACGTCGGCGGTATCGATGAAGTTGATGCCCGCATCGCGGGCGGCCGCAATGATCTCGACAGAGTCGGCTTCGGTGGTGCGATCGCCGAACATCATGGCCCCCAGGCACAGGGAGGACACGCTCAGGCCACTGCGGCCCAGGGTGCGATAGTTCATGGCTTGCTCCAACTCACTGATTGCCAGGCCACGGAGCCGGCGGAATGCCGGCGCGCCGCGCAAGCCACCAGCCGTACTGCGCCGGCCAGCGATCGAATTGCGGATCCACTCCCAAGGCCAGCGCCGCATTGAGCGGCCAGTTCGGGTCCTGCAACGCTTGCCGTCCGATGGCGATGATGTCTGCCTTGCCCTCGTTGAGGATGGATTCGGCGTGCGCGGGCTCAGTGATCAGGCCCACGGCGATGGTGGGGATGTTGACCGCACGGCGAATGGCGTCGGCAAAGGGCACCTGGTAGCCCGGTCCGCGCGGCACCGCCACACGGGCGGCCGTGGCCGGGCCTGCGATGCCGCCCGAAGAGCAGTCGATGATGTCGACACCAAGCGCTTTCAGCTTATGAGAAAAGGCGATGCTGTCCTCGATGGTCCAGCCGCCCTCCAGCCCATCAACTGCCGACAAGCGCACCGACATCGGCAGCTCTGCGCCAAGCGCTTCGCGCACGGCCTGAGCCACCCGAAGCGGGAAGCGCATGCGATTTTCCAGGCTGCCGCCGTAGGCATCGGTGCGCTGATTGGCGATGGGCGACAGAAAGCTGTTGAGCAGATAGCCATGGGCCATGTGCAGTTCAACCAGCTTGAAGCCGGCTTGTACTGCGCGGCGAGCACCGTGACGAAACGCCTCGACCATGGTGTCAAGGTCGGCTTCGGTGGCTTCGCGCGGCGGCACCCAGCGCTCATCGACCGGTAGCGACGAAGCGCCCACCCCCACCCAAGGCAGTTCACCGCGTTCGCGAGCATCGCGTGGGCCCAGGGGGCCGTTGCCTTCCCAGGGCCGTTGGGCTGAAACCTTGCGTCCTGCATGCCCGATCTGGATGGCCGGGACGGCGCCATAGCTCTCGATGATGGTGGCCAGTGCGCGCATGCCGGCAATATGGCCGTCTTCCCAGATGCCCAGATCGCCGTAAGTGCCGCGGCCGCGTTTCTCAACGACGCTCACTTCGACCATCACGCAGCCGGGGCGACCCTGCGACACCTTCGTGATGTAGGCGGTGTGCCACTCGTTGGCAAACCCTTCGTGCGCCGAGTACTGGCACATCGGAGAAATCATGATCCGATTGGGCAGAGTCACCGAACGCAGGGTAAACGGGGTGAAGAGCGCAGCCATGGAGTCTCCCTTTTTGGCGCGATGCCTGACCGGCACCGCTGCGATCGGACCATGTTAATTCAATCAGGATCGCGCCTGTCAGGGGCGCGTTGCGGAATGTGCCAGGTGATCCCGGGTGCGCGGTTTCAGCGACTTGTGCGACAACAGGGCATTGAGGCCGTTCGGTGGCTTGAGGCGGCTCAGTGACAGTAGGCGGCCGCTGCGCCGCGCAGCTCCATGAAAGGTGTCACGACACGCTGCAATGGAATCTGCTGCAACCATGGCGCGAATCGGCCCTTGGCCTCAAAGCGCTCGCGCATGCCCTCAAGTGGGACGGCCTGTGCTAATGCGGCCATCATGCCCCCGCCCACCGTGATGCCGCCGCTTGCGTTGTAGAGCAGCGCAAGGTCACCGGCGAAGGCGCCCAGCAGTGCAACGAACGTCTGCGCAGCGAGCAGCGCGTGGGCGTCGCCTTGCACACAGGCTTGCAGGACGTTGCCGGGATGATCGATTGACGGGGTGGCGCGTGCGTCGCTGTCATGCAGGGCGGCCTCGTACAGCAAGACCAGTCCGGGGCCGCTGAGCACCCGCTCCCAGGAAGCGCGCCCATAGCGTTGAACCGCACGCTCTGCGACCACACGTTCGAAGCGCGTTTCGGGTGCAAGGCTCGCATGGCCGCCTTCAGTGGCCAGCGGCCTGTATCCGGCCTCGGTTTTCAGCAAAGCAGCCACCCCCAGACCCGTGCCCGGCCCCAGGATCGCCTGATGGCCCTGTGGATGGCCCGTGGGTGCAGGGTCGCCTCGCCGACTGAATGCGCCTCCCGGAATGACTGCACGATCGTGTGACTCGAGCTGTGGCAATGCCCAGGCCATCGCTTCGAAATCGTTGAGCAGCTTGACGCGACTCGGGTGCAACCCGATAGCCGATGCCAGCCTGAGCGGCTCGATACGCCAGCCAGCGTTCGTGAGCTCGATGCATCCATCCTTGAGCGGGCCCGCAGCTGCGATCGATGCGCCGTCCGGGCGTACGCCTGCAGGCTGCTCGTTCAGGAAACGGGCGCATGCCGATTCCAGATCAGGAAAGCGCTCTCGCTCGAAATGACTCGCGGGAGCAATCAGTGCGTGGTTGCGTGCCAGCCCCAGGCGCAGATAGGTCCCGCCGACATCGGCCACCAGGACGAGGTGCTCGCGACGAAGGGGCTGTGGCACGGGTAGGTTCATGGGGTCACGGTCAGGCCGGGTCGGCACGTGATGGTGGCTTGCCCGCGCATCATGCAACGGTTTCAGTCAGGATGGCCCCGTGCTCACCGGGGTGCAGCCGAATATGCCGTGAATGAAAACGGCTCAGATAGGCGTCATGCGCAATGCTGATCAGGGCGCTCTGCGGTAGACGCTCGATCAACAGCGCATACAGGGCTGACCCGGTCGCTTCATCAAGCGATGCGGTCGCCTCGTCCAGGAAGAGCCATGTCGGTGCATTGAGTATCGCGCGCGCAAACGCCAATCGCTGCTGTTCGCCCGGTGACAGCTGACGGTCCCAGGTCGCCACTTCATCCAACCGGGAGATCAGCTGCGGCAGCCGACAGTCCTGCAGCGCGCGGGTCAGCTGCGTGTCAGTGAAATCGCCCACAGCCCCCGGATAGCTCACACAGGCGCGCAGACTGCCATGGGGCAGGTAGGGGCGCTGGGGCAAAAACAGCACGCCCTGTTGCGGGTGCTGGGTGCGGCCATCTCCATAGGGCCAAATACCCGCCAGCGCACGAAAAAGCGTGCTCTTCCCGCTGCCCGATGGGCCGCTGAGCAGGACTCGTTCGCCAGCGCTGATCGCCAGACGGGTGCGTGCCACGATCGGCCGACCCCCAGGCGTATCGAGCCGCACATCGTGCAGTGCGGGCGTTTCGCCTACCGTGGTGCGCAGTCCTTGCGTGGCGGTCAGCCCGCTTTGTGCGATGGCGTCTTCGAAAGTCAGCAGCCGCTCGGCTGTGGCGCGCCAGCTGGCCAGATTTGCATAGGCGTTCACAAACCAGGACAGCGCCGACTGCACTTGCCCGAACGCATTGGCGATCTGCATCAGATCACCCAGTTTCAGCGGCCCGTGAAAGTAGCGGGGGGCTGCCACCACGAAGGGAAAGATCACGGCCATTTGCGCATACAGGCTTTGCGTCCAGATCAGTCGCTTTTGCGCTTTCACCAAGGCCCAATAGTTAGCGACGACCTCGCCGAAGCGTTGGAGCAGTCCCGAGGTTTCCGAGGCTTCCCCCCGAAAGAGGGCGATGCTCTCGGCATGCTCGCGCACCCGAATCAGACCATAGCGAAAATCGGCCTCCAGTCTTTGCTGCGCCACATTCAGTCCGATCAGGGGTTTGCCGATCCGGTGAGACAGCCAACTGCCCAGTAAGGCGTACCCGAGCGCCACCCAGACCATGTACCCGGGGATCGAGATCTCGGTCGACCCGAGCGTGACCGACAGCGGACCTGAGACGGCCCACAAGATCGTGACGAAAGAGGCCAGGGTGACTAACGCGTTGAGTAAGCCCATGGACAGTGAGACGGTGTATTCGGTGAACAGCCGAATGTCCTCTGCCATGCGCTGGTCGGGGTTGTCGGTAGGCGTGCCGGCGAGCTCCATCGCGTAGTAAGCCCGATGCGACATCCAGCCGTCCAGAAAGCGTTGCGTCAGCCAAGTGCGCCAGCGCAGCTCAAAGAGCTGCGTGAGATGAAACTTGTAGACCGCCACCAGGATGAACGCAAATGCCAGCCCGCTGAAGCGCCACAATTGCTCGCGAAAGGCGGCTTCATCGCGGCTCTCGAGCGCGTTGAAAAAATCGCGCTGAAAATCGTTGAGCAGCACATCGACCCAGACCGTGATCAGGTTTAGCGCAACAACACCCGTCAGCAAAGCGATGGCCGCCCATCGGGCCTGACCGCGAAAATACGGTGCAATCAGTCCCCAGACGCGTCGGGCGAAATGGGGGATGGGCGGCGCAGCGTTTGCAGGCATCACCGTGCAAGCGGCGTGGGCTCACGCCTGAGCCACGCCAGCCGCGGCAGCACCAGGACCGCCACGATCACGCACAGTATGACGAGCGATAGCGGTCGGGTCAGAAACACCGTCCAGTCGCCTTGCGCGATGGCCAGTGCATTGCGCAGCTGTTTTTCGGCCATTGGGCCCAGGATCATGCCGATCAGCACTGGTGCCACCGGGAACTGATGCCTGCGCATCGCAAGGCCTGCGAGCCCGATGATCAGCAGCAGCAGCAGGTCGAACCAGGATTGACGCAGGCTGTAAGCACCGAGCCCTGCGAAGACCAAGATGCCGCCGTATAGCAGCGGCTGCGGGATGCGCAGCACCTTCACCCAGATTCCGATCAGCGGCAGGTTCAGCACCAGCAGCATCACGTTACCGATATACAGCGAGGCGATCAGCGTCCAGACCAGCGGGCCTGAGGTTTGCAGCAGTGTCGGACCAGGTTGCAGGTTGTAGTTCTGGAACGCCGCCAGCAGGATCGCGGTCGTGGCAGAGGTGGGAATACCGAGCGTCAGCAGTGGGGCCAGCGCAGCGGTCACCGTCGCGTTGTTTGCAGCCTCGGGGCCCGCAACACCCTCAATCGCGCCTGGACCGCCATTGGGCGTGAATTCATCCGGATGACGAGACAGCTTTTTTTCGGTGGCGTATGAAAGGAAGGTGGGAATCTCCGCGCCGCCAGCGGGAATCAGTCCAAATGGAAATCCAATGGCGGTGCCGCGCAGCCACGCAGGCACGGATCGACGCCAGTCTGTCGCGCTCATGCGCGTGGAACTCATCCGGTTCATGGTGCTTGCTTGAGTGGGCCCGAGTACACCATGCAAGGCTTCTCCCACTGCGAACAGTCCGACGGCCACCACGACCACATCAATGCCGTCGTACAGCTCCGGGATGCCTGCTGTGAAGCGCACCACCCCTGAGACCGGATCAATGCCGATGAGGCCAATGCCCAGCCCGACGAACAGACTCGTCATGCCGCGCAGGAGGGACGCACCGATCACCGCTGACACCATTGTGAAGGCGAGCGCCATGATCATGAAGTACTCGGCGGGACCGAAGCTCAAGGCGAATTGCGCCATGACGGGCGCAAACAGCGTCAGCAGCAAGGTGGCCAGTGTGCCGGCCACGAAGGACCCGATGGCTGCAGTGGCCAGGGCTGGCCCGGCGCGGCCATTGCGGGCCATAGCGTTGCCTTCCATAGCGGTCACCATGGTGGCTGACTCGCCGGGCGTGTTCATCAGTATCGAGGTAGTGGAGCCCCCGAACATGGCACCGTAGTACACCCCTGCGAACAGGATCAACGCAGCAGTCGGTTCGACTTTGGCGGTCAGCGGCAGCAGCATCGCGACCGTGAGTGCCGGGCCGATTCCCGGCAGCACGCCGATGGCCGTGCCGATGAAACAACCCGCAAGTGCCCAGGCGAGATTGACAGGCGAGATCGCGGCGGCGAACCCTCCCATCAGGGCATTGAGCGTCTCGATCACAGGCCCAGCACCGGACACAACGGCAACGAGACGCCGATCACTTTGGAAAAGAGCAGCCAGACCGGTAGCGCCAGAGCCAGTGCGACGCCGGCGTCTCGCAAGGCGCGCTGGCTGCCGTAGCCGCGCGCCACGCACACCATCAGCACCACACTGGCAGCGACGAACCCGATGTAGCCGATCGTCACGAGATGAAACACCAGCCCGCAGACCACCCAGGCGAGGTTCCGGACCGGGTCATATACCTGGCCTTGTTTCAGGCGTGGGAACACTGAGGCGCCTGTGCCGTCTGATCGGTCTGGCACATGCGCAGCCCTGGAGCGCAGGGCCTCGACACCCAGCAGAGCTCCACAGGTGGCCAGCCCCACTGCAACCAGGGTCGGCAGGAACCGCGGGGACAGTCCTGAATACCCTGCGTCACCGTCAATGAACGAGGCACCGATCGCAAAGACCGCAGCACCGGCAATCACCGCGGCCGCCACGCTCAGCGCGCTGGCTTTCATTGCTGTCGGCTGTGGTGTCCGAGTGAACCCGATGACATCACTTGGCCAGACCTAGCTCGCGTAGGATCGCTCCCAGCCGCTTGGACTCCGACTCTACGAAGGTGCCGAACTCCGGCCCGGTCTGCAGAAACGGGGCCCATTCATTGCGGGCCAGTGTCTCTTTCCATTGGGTTGTTTGAGTGGCTTTGACCACCGCATCGATCAGCGTTTTCTGTTGCTCATTGGTGATGCCTGGCGCCCCGTAAACGCCGCGCCAGTTGTAGATTTCGACGTTCAACCCCTGTTCTTTCAGCGGGCGGATCCCCTGAACGGGGAAGCTCGATGACACAGCGAGCGCGCGCATCTTGCCGTCTTTGACGAAGGGCAGGAATTCCGATACGCCCGCCAGCCCGACCGTCACCTGGTTGCCCAAAATGGCGGCCGTGGCCTCGCCGCCGCCGGCGAACGGAATGTAGTTGATGCGCGCGGGCTCAATACCCGCTTCCTTGGCGATCAGTCCTGTCAGGATGTGATCGATCGAACCTCGGGAGCCGCCTCCCCAGGACACCGATCCGGGGTTGGCCTTGAGTTGCGTGATCAGATCGGCCACGGACTGAATTTTCGATTGGGCAGGGACTACCAGAATCATCGTGTCTGCAAACAGCCTGGCGATGGGCGTGGCGTTGCGCAGCGACACCGGCGAGCGACTCATCTCGATGCCACCGACCATCACGGCGCCCGTGACCACCATCGCATTCGGGTTGCCTTTTTCAGTATTCACGAAATGCGCTAGACCGATCGCTCCACCTGCACCGCCCTTATTCTCGAAGGTGGCATTGCGGATCGTGCCGGCCGATTGCATGGCGGCTGCAATGCCACGACCGGTCTGATCGAACCCACCGCCCGGATTCGCCCCGATCATCACCTTCAGGGTGTCGATCTGTGCATGGGCCTGAGCGGGCAACCCTGTGGTCAGGCACAGCGCCAACAGGCCGGTCGCGCGCCACAGCGCAAGGCAAATGGAATGCATGCGAAACAAGGCAGATCTCCCTTCAGAGGCAGTGCGTCAGCCATGCGGCCGGTACGCCAACGATCATACCGTTCACGGCCTGCAGACGCCGAAGCCGCAGCCCGATATGAGCCAATCCTTCAAAGCGTTGCGCTTAGCTTGTTTCGATCAGATCAGCATCTGATTCGGGCAGGCGCGCCACCAGAATTTTATCGACCCGGTTGCGGTCCATGTCGACCACTTCGAATCGGAAACCAGCCGCCTCGAAATGGTCTGCCACCGACGGGATACGTCCGAGGCGATGCATGACAAAGCCGCCAACCGTATGAAAGCTTCGTTCTTCTTCGGCCGGCAGTTCGTCGACTTCGAGGACAGCCTTCAGTCGTTCCAGCCCCACCGAGCCGTCGACCAGCCATGAGCCGTCGTCGCGGCGCACGACATCGAGCTCGCCGGTCGCGTCGGGCTCGGGCAATTCGCCCACGATGGCGGTCAGCACATCGGTGAGCGAGACCAGGCCCTGCAGATCGCCGTATTCATCGACGATCAGCCCGAACTGCACGCGCTCGCGCCGAAAGGTGTCGAGCAGTTGGGTCGTGCTGATGGTCTCGGGAAGATAAAGCGGCGCAGACAGGTGACGCTCCACATTGAGCAGATCGCCCCGCAAGGCCGGGCCCACCAGATCTCCGACCCGCAATACACCCAGGATGTGTTCAAGCCCGCCACGGCAGACCACGACCCGCGCATGCGGGCTTTCGGCGATCTGCGCACGCACGGCGCCGTCGCCATCATCGAGATCGATGGAGTAAATGTCCATGCGCGGCGTCATGATGGCGCCGATGCGCTGCTCATCCAGGCGCAGCACGTTCGAGACGATCGCCTGTTCGCTCTCATGAAAGATACCGGCCTCGGCCCCTTGTTCCATCAGGACCTTGATTTCGTCGTCGGTCACCGGGGGCTCTTCCTGTCCGCGTCCTCCGAGCAGCCTGACAAGCAGGTTGCTCGAAGACGACAGCGTCCACACCAGCGGCCGAGTGATCCGGGCGAACCAGGTCATCGGGCGGGCCACAATGGACGCGATCCGCTCCGGTGCACGTAGCGCGAGTCTCTTCGGAACGAGCTCGCCGATCACCACAGAAAGAAAGGTGATGATTGTGACGGCCGTCGCCAACGACAAGCCTTTTGCGTAGGGTTCGATCAGCGGGAAATGACTGAGCCATTTCGCGATGGGCGTGGCAATCAGGCCCTCACCCACAATACCGCTCAGCACACCGATCGTTGTGATGCCGACCTGAATGGTGGACAGAAATCCGCCTGGTTCATCATGCAGAGCCTGGGCCGCCTGCGCACCGGGATGGCCGTCGTCGGCCATGCGCTGAAGCCTGGCTTTGCGTGAGGAAACCACGGCCATCTCCGACATCGCGAACAGTGCATTCAGCACGATGAGGAGCAGCAGCAGCAACAGATCCATCTCGGAAGGGGGAAAGCCTGGGGACGCTCAGGATAGCACCCGCCTGTCGCTGCCATTAGACTGCACCCCATGGTCACGCCAGCGTTTCTGCTCGCCTGCTCACACGGCGCGATCTGTGCCGCACTGATGCTGCGTATTCTGGCGCGTCGCAATCCGCCCGGTGTGTCCATGGCTTGGATCCTGCTGGTGCTTGCCGTGCCGGTGGGCGGAGCACTGCTGTATGTGATGATCGGTGAGCGTCGCCTGGGCCGCCGGTGGATCGAACGGGCTGAGGCCGAACATGCTGTGATGGCCGATCGTTTTTCGCGGCTCGCCCGTGGTGCAGCGGTCGATCCTGCTGTGCTCGGACCGGCAGCAGAACCCACGGCCCGACTGGCTCGCGCGCTGGGCGGCATTGACGTGATGCGTGGACATCGGGTCGAGTTGTTCAGTGAGAGCGCCGGCATTCTGCAGGGCTTGATCGACGACATCGATGCCTGCAGGACGCATTGCTCGCTCGAGTTCTACATCTGGCACCACGCAGGCCGGGTGCTGGATGTCATCGATGCGCTGGTGCGCGCAGCCCAACGTGGCGTCAAGGTGACCATCCTGATGGATGGTCTCGGCAGCCGCCCGTTTACACGCAGTGCTGGAATGCATGTGCTGCACCAAGCTGGCGTGGAGGTCATTGTTGTGCGGCCGGTCAGTGCATTCCGATTGGCCGCGGCCCGGGCCGACTTGCGTAACCATCGCAAGCTCGCGGTGTTCGATCATCACATTGCCTGGACCGGTAGCTTCAACATGGCCGATCCCCTGGAGTTCAAGCGCGACGCTGGCGTGGGCCCCTGGATTGATGCCATGGTCCGTATCGAGGGGCCATCGTGTGCCGTATTGGGTGCCATGACCGCTGCGATGGCGTTCCTGCAGCAGGGGTCTCACGGGAAGGACTTAGGAGTGAGTCTTGAAGCGCTGGAGCGGGGGGCAGGGGTGCTCGACGATCGTGGACCAGTTGCCCTGCAGCCGTTTGCGTCCGGCCCCGGCTTCGCCTATCAGCACGTCGAGTCTGTGCTGTTGAGTGCGATCTATTCAGCGCGCCATGAACTGATTCTGACCACGCCGTATTTCGCTCCGGGCGAATCCATCGTCATGGCGTTGCGCTCGGCCGCGAGGCGTGGGGTGGCGGTCACGCTGATCGTGCCCTTGAGATGTGATTCAAGGCTGGTGCAATATGCAAGCGCCTCGTATTTTTCGGACCTGCTTGCCGCCGGGATACGCATCGAGCGCTTCGACGGTGGCTTGTTGCATACCAAGAGCGTGGTGGTCGATGGTGAGTTCGCTGTGTTCGGGACGGTGAACTTGGATCTGCGCAGCTTTCACCTGAATTTTGAGCTGTCTACGCTGATCTATGACCGGGGGGTGGCCGAACGCCTGCTGGCCCTGCAGCGAAGCTACCTCAGCCAATGCAAGCCCTTGGATGCAATCCTTTGGGAAGGCCGTGGACTGGGTCGGCGGATCCTGGAGAACGCGGCTCAGCTGGCATCGCCCCTGCTGTGAGCGGACTGATACACTGCGGCCCGATCCATGGATACCTCCCCTGAAGTGGGCCGACAGGTGGCGCGCCGGCGCACCTTCGCGATCATCTCCCACCCCGATGCCGGCAAGACCACGCTCACCGAAAAGCTGCTGCTGTTCGGGGGCGCGATTCAGCTTGCCGGGACGGTCAAAGCCCGAAAAAGCGCTCGACATGCCACCTCCGACTGGATGGAGGTTGAAAAGCAGCGCGGCATTTCTGTGGCCAGTTCGGTCATGCAGTTTGAATACGACGACTGCGTGTTCAATCTGCTCGATACGCCTGGGCACCAGGATTTTTCTGAAGACACCTATCGGGTGCTGACCGCCGTCGATTGCGCCGTCATGGTGGTCGATGCCGGCAAGGGCGTCGAAGCGCAGACGATCAAGTTGCTTGAAGTCTGCCGTCTGCGTGATACGCCCATCATTACTTTCGTCAACAAGCTCGACCGCGAAGTGCGTGAGCCGATCGAGCTGCTCGACGAAATTGAATCGGTGCTCAAGATTCGCTGCGCACCGGTCACCTGGCCGATTGGTAGCGGCAAGCGGTTTCGTGGTGTCTATCACCTGCTGCGCGATGAAGTGCTTCGATTTGCGCCCGGAGAAGAGCGGGCCAATCAGTCCGTTCAGGCGATTTCTGGTGCCGACCTTGCGGCGCTTGACACCGAGTTTGCGCAAGAAATGGCCACCATGCGCGAAGAGATCGAACTGGTGCGCGGGGCAGGATCCGAATTCGAACTCGATCAGTTTCTTGCGGGTCGACAAACCCCCGTATTTTTTGGGTCCGGCATCAATAATTTTGGAGTGCGCGAAATTCTGCGCGCACTCAGCGACTGGGCGCCCCCGCCACAGCCGCGCGATGCGGGTGTGCGATCGGTCAAGCCTGAAGAGCCGGGTTTCACCGGGTTTGTGTTCAAGATCCAGGCCAACATGGACCCGAACCACAGAGATCGCATTGCATTCCTGCGTGTGTGTTCGGGTCGTTACGACCCTGGCATCAAAGTGAACCACCGCAGGCTCAATCGACAGATCAAGGTCCAGAACGCGCTGACCTTCATGGCTAATGAACGCTCGCTCATGGAAGTGGCTTATGCGGGCGACATCATTGGTCTGCATAACCACGGGCAGCTTCAGATCGGTGACACCCTGACCGAGGCCAATGACCCAATCGGTTTCACCGGGATCCCTTACTTTGCCCCGGAGTTGTTCTCGCGGCCCCGCTTGCGCGATCCGCTCAAGTCCAAGCAACTGGCCAAGGGTTTGCAGCAGTTGGGTGAAGAGGGTGCGGTCCAGGTGTTCGAGCCGTTCATCGACGCCACCCCCCTGCTGGGTGCAGTCGGGCAGTTGCAATTCGAAGTCGTGGAGCACCGGCTGCGCACGGAATATGGCGTGGAAGCCAGTTTCGAGAGCGCCGGTATCAACAGCGCCCGTTGGGTCACCTGCGACGACGACCAGGTGCTCAAGGAGTTCATGCGTGCACAGCAGATGCGTCTGGCCCGAGACGTGGACGGCAATCTTGTGTACCTGGCTGATACCGGTGTCAATCTGCGTTTGACCATGGAGCGCTGGCCCAAAGTGCGGTTTCACGCCACGCGCGAACACGGGCAACGGATCGCAGCCTGAGATGAACCGCCCGCAGCGCACGCACCCCCGCGCCGGGCATACGGTCGGTGCGTTCGGTGCTGCGACAGGGGTGCTCACTGCGGGGTTTGTCACCGTGTTAGTGGGCTTCTCAAGCTCCTATCCACTTATCGTGCAGACCGCATCAGCCCTGGGTCTGTCGGCCGAGCAGCTTGCCACCATGACCGCGGCGCTGTCACTGGGCATGGGCCTTACTTGCCTGGTGCCGAGCCTGTGGTGGCGTCTGCCCGTGGTGATCGCCTGGTCGACTCCTGGCGCCGCGCTGCTTGCAGTCAGTCTGCGCAATATCCCTTTGGATCAGGCCGTAGGCGCGTTTATCGCCTGTGCGGTATTGCTGACTGCAGTCGGCGCCAGCGGGGTCTTTGAGCGGTGGATGCATCGCATTCCACACTCACTGGCCAGTGCCTTGCTTGCGGGCGTGCTGGTGCGTTTCGGAATCGATATTTTCCCTGCGCTGGAGCGGGCGCCACGGACGGTGTTGCCGATGCTGTTGGTGCTGCTCGTCGGGCGTCGCCTGTGGCCGCGCTTTGCGGTGCCGCTCAGTCTGCTGGCAGGGCTCCTCGCTGTGGCCATGCAAACAGGGGGCCTGAGCTGGCCGACCGCAGCTTCTACGACCGTGACCGTCCAACCGCTGGCATGGCCACCGGTATGGTCCACTCAGGCCTTCCTCGGTGTCGCGCTACCGCTTTTCGTGGTGACGATGGCGTCGCAAAATCTTCCTGGTGTGGCTGTGCTGCGGGCCTCGGGCTATGGGCACGCTCCAATCTCGGCATTGCTCACGATCGTCGGTCTGGCTACGCTCCTTCTGGCGCCCTTCGGCGTCTTTGCACTCAACCTGGCCGCCATCACCGCCGCACTGTGCATGGGTCCCGAAGCTCATCCTGATCCGCAGCGCCGATGGCTTGCGGCGGCGGCGGCTGGCGTGCTCTACCTGCTGGTGGCAGTGTTCGCCGCGCCGCTCGCTGCTCTGTTTCTGAGTCTGCCCAAAGAACTTGTGATGACCATCGCTGGGTTAGCGCTATTGCCCACGATCGGGCGCGGCCTGCATGCAGCGCTAGCGGATGAGGCGCAGCGCGATGCCGCCTTGGTCACCTTTCTTGTCACCGCCTCGGGGCTGACTCTGTGGGGTATCGGCCCTGCATTTTGGGGTGTGGTCTTCGGGCTGATCGCCTTGATCGCATGGCGCACACCCGACGCGCGTTAGATTCCAGGCAACGCACTCTGTCGTCGATGTGTCGGACCCTTTGCAACGGTGTCCAGACCTCTCAGCATCCAGCCCGGGCACATGCCTGCGCGGCTCACTTCTTCCCCCCAGCCCTGTGGCTCGCTACGGATGATGGCTCCGCGTCGCTCCGGTGTGTTGCGATCGCCCATCGCTGCGTCATGGGCGTCGGAACTGGAGAGCCAGATGTGACGTACACGAGATCTTTGCTCGTGTCGGTCACCCATGTCTTGTGGGCAACGGACAGGGACATTCGTGCAGCCTGACCCAAAGACGCGGCATCGCACCAGATTCGATGGTATCTTCCGTGTAGTGAAAAGTTATTTTTAGTTGATCGCCCCCTTTTTTGAGGCGTTTGCTTACGATGAATTCCAAAGTCTCCAATCGGCCCGCATCTGTCCAGTCGCAATCAACACGGTTGTCCCGTGAAGACTGGATTGATGCCGCTTACGCTGCGGTCGTGGAAGGTGGCTTCAGCGCGGTGCGCGTGCTCACCTTGGCCGAGGCAATCGGCGTCACGCGTGGCAGCTTCTATTGGCATTTCGGCAGCCAGGCCGAATTGGTGGATGCACTGATCGATCGCTGGTGTGTGCAGGAAGCGCAGCGGATGCAAGACTTCGTGGTCATTCGACCCAAGGACCCCGTGGAAGCACTGATGGGCTGGGTGGACGCCCTGATCCATAGCGCGCCTGGGTCCGATTTTCCTCACATGCGTTTCGGTTTGGCCATGCGCGCCTTCGCCCGCCGCAATGAGGCGGCTGCCTTACGGTTGGCGGAAATCGATAAGTCCCGCCTGCAGGCGCTTCAGTTGGTATTCCGAGACCTGACACCCGACCCAGTCCGTGCGCGAAAATTCGCAATCGCGTATTACCTCGCCTTGGGCGGTGCCGCGCAGCTCCTGGGGGCAGGCTCCATCGGTCATGCGGCGCGCGACGAGGTCCGTACCGTCATTGGCGACATTCTGGTAGAGGCCGCCCGGCAAGGCTGAGCGCTGAACCCCTCCTGTACGCCCCCGGCGAAGATTATCGGCGTGCCAGCGCGGTCTCGGCCAGTTTCACCCAGAAGGCAGCACCGATCGGCAGGATGGCATCGTTGAAGTCATAGCCCGGGTTGTGCACCATACAACCGCCTGAGGTGCCTGTACCGTTCCCGATCCATACGTAGGCGCCGGGGCGTGCCTTCAGCATCCAGGCAAAGTCCTCTGAGCCCATCGCAGGTTTCGGATCGCGAATGACCCGGTCTGTGCCCACCAGTGCTTCGGCTACGCGCAAGCAAAGGGCTGCTTCATCCGGGTGATTGACCGTGGGCGGATACCGCCGTTCGTAGCGCACGCTGATCTGCGCGCCATGCGAAAGCGCTGTGCCCTCACATAACTGGCGGATGCGCTGCTCTACCTGCTCTTGCACCAGTTCGCTGAAGGCGCGGACCGTGCCTCCAATGACCGCTTCGTTGGGGATGATGTTCCACGCAGTCCCGGAATGGAACTTGGTGACCGAGACGACAGTGGGCTCCAGTGGATCGACATTCCGGCTCACGATCGTCTGCAGTTTCTGAACCAGTTCGGCACCGATGGCGATCGGGTCGATGCCCTTGTGGGGCATGGCGCCATGGGAGCCTCGCCCAGTCAGCGTAATTTCGAAAATGTCGTAAGACGCCATCATCGGCCCAGCCTTGACTGCGATCCGGCCCGCATCAATGCCCGGAATGTTGTGCATGCCGAAGACTGCCTCTACCGGAAAGCGATCGAACAGCCCCTCTTCAACCATGACCCGTCCACCGCCTTCGTTTTCTTCGGCCGGCTGAAAGATCAGATGCACTGTTCCGTCAAAATTGCGGGTGGCGGCGAGGTGACGCGCAGCACCGAGCAGCATCGTAGTGTGCCCGTCGTGGCCACAGGCGTGGTGTTTGCCGGCATGCTTCGATGCCCAGGGCACGCCGCTGGCCTCCTGCATGTCCAGCGCGTCAAGATCGGCGCGCAGGCCGATGGCACGCGTACTGGTGCCCGCCCGGATCGAGGCGACTACGCCCGTTTTCGCCAGCCCTTCATGTACGACATCGACACCAAAACTGCGCAAACGTTCTGCGACATAGGCAGCTGTGCCCACCTCTTCGAAGGCTGTCTCCGGGTGCGCATGAATATGCCTGCGCCACTCGGTCATCTGCGGTAAGTAGCGCCCCAACTGCTCGATCGGTTCAAGGTTCTCGATGGCGCCCATGGCGTGGTTCCCTCAGAAAGTGTGGTCGGCCACTCAGGCCGACGGATCTGTGAAGAGCGTGAATGAATGCAGGCTCAGAACAACCGGGTCACGCATCAGCCCGGATGTTGCGCTCACGAATCACCCGGCCCCATCGCTCGACTTCATTGCGCATGAGCAGGTCGAACTCCTCGGCCGAAGCCGGCGTAATCTGGGTGCCGAGTTTTTCCAGGCGAGCGATCACGTCTGGGTGCGCCAATGCGGCGCTGATTTCATCGGACAGTTTGCGGACGATGGCGCGTGGTGTGCCTGCAGGCGCGACCAGGCCATACCATGGGACAAAGGTGGCCTCGCCAAAGCCCGCTTCCGACATGGTTGGCACCTCCGGAAGTTCAGACCAGCGCTTGGGTGAGCCGATGGCCAGCGCGCGCAAGCGCCCGTCACGCACCTGCGGCAAGGCAAGCGCCGAGGTCACAGCTCCGAAATGCACTTGTCCGCTTGCAATGTCAGGGATCATTTGGGGTTGGCCCGGGTAACGCACCTGAACCATTTGCAGACCAGTGTGCGAGAACAGCAGTTCCTGCCCGAGATGGTTGGAGGTGCCGATCCCGGGGTTGCTGACGCTCAACTGGCCCGGGCGAGCCCGCGCATACTCCACCAGTTCGCGCATCGAGCGCACAGGCAGGCTAGGGGCCACGCAAAAGATGTTGGGTGGTGCGCCCACCAGCCCCAAACCGGAAAAGTCCGTCGATTTGAATTTGGCCGTATTTGAGAGTAGCGGCTGAGTGACCGTTGCAGGGGTGGCGGTCAACAGGGTGTACCCGTCAGCGGCCGCACGAGCGGCCGCTTCGGTCCCGATATTTCCGTTCGCACCGGGTCGGGCTTCGATCACGAACGGCTGCTTCAGGGTGACCGCCAGACGGTCTGTCACCGCGCGGGTGACCAGGTCGACCACGCCGCCTGCGGGAAACGGCACGATGACCTTGACCGGGCGCGTGGGCCAGGCTTCTTGGGCGCGCAGCAGGGTTGGTGCTGCCAGACCAGACACGGCGACGGACAGGCCGCTTACAAGACGGCGACGCTCTATAAGATGACGTTTCGGGCTGTGGGAATGAGCCATGTAAAGCCCCCTTTATGCAGCGACCTGTGCCCGCAACGGCAGCCCGAGCCGCGCCCGTGCGGCCTGATATTGCGTGATCAGTTGAGCCACATATTCGCCAGCGCCCTGCACCTCACGCACCGCCCCGATCCCCTGGCCGCAGCCCCAGATATCGCGCCAGGCTTTGCTCTTGGCACTGCCGCCCGAACCGAACTGCATCTTGCTTGGGTCGCCTTGCGGCAGGTTTTCGGGGTCCAACCCGGCGGCTACGATCGAGGGGCGCAGGTAATTGCCGTGCACGCCAGTGAACAGGTTGCTGTACAGAATGTCTTTGGCGCTTGAGTCCACGATCATCTGCTTGTAGCCCTCAGCCGCATTGGCCTCGCGGGTCGCAATGAACGCCGAGCCGATGTACCCGAAGTCGGCACCCATCGCCTCAGCCGCCAGCACCGCTTCTCCGGTCGCGATGGATCCCGACAGGGCGATTGGCCCTTTGAACCATTCGCGTGTCTCCTGCACCAGAGCGAAGGCCGATTGGGTGCCGGCGTGCCCACCCGCACCCGACGCGACCAGAATCAGTCCATCGGCGCCCTTTTCGATCGCCTTGTGCGCGAAGGTCTGGTTGATGACATCGTGCAGCACCATGCCGCCATAGGAATGGATCGCATCGTTGACTTCCTCGCGCGCACCCAGCGAGGTGATGATCATCGGCACCTTGTACTTCACACACATGGCCACGTCGTGGTCCAAACGGTCGTTCGTCTTGTGCACGATCTGATTGACGGCAAACGGCGCCGAGGGCCGCTCGGGGTGTTGCCGGTCATATTCGGCCAACTCAGACGTGATCCGCTGCAGCCACTGCTCCAGCACTTCTGCAGGGCGCGCATTCAGTGCAGGAAACGACCCCACGATACCGGCTTTGCATTGCGCGATGACCAGGTCCGGATTCGAGATGATGAAAAGAGGGGAGCCAATCACGGGAATTGACATCCGTCGTTTGATTTCCTGCAGGGTCATGCTTGTCTTCCTCCGTTATGTCGGGATCGGTTGAGATTCATACATCGGAGCATACACGGGCCGTCGCGGCTGCCGGCCGTACGCAAGGCAGGTGGCAGACCAGACGCGTTAGACTCGCAGACACACATACAACCTAGGAGGCAGAACAATGAAAGCTGTGCTGTGCAAAGAATGGGGCCCGCCGGAATCACTGGTGCTAGAGGACATTCCGGCGCGTGAACCCGGGCCTGGCCAGGTGCGCATCAGGGTGCGTGCAGCGAGCGTCAATTTTCCGGACGTGCTGATCATCCAGAACAAGTATCAGTTCAAACCCGAGCGTCCGTTCTCGCCGGGATCAGAGGCCGCTGGTGATGTCATCTCGGTGGGGGAGGGCGTGACCCATGTCAAGGCTGGTGATCGCGTACTGGCTAGCACGGGTCATGGATCGTTTGCCGAGGAGGTCATTGCCTCGGCTGAAAAGGTGGTGCTACTGCCGCCCGGTCTGGGCTATGACGTGGCGTCAGCTTTCATGCTCACCTATGGCACGTCCTGGCATGCGTTGACCGATCGGGCCGCACTGAAGGCGGGCGAGACTGTGCTGGTCCTGGGTGCCGCCGGCGGCGTGGGTATTTCGGCGATCGAAATTGCCAAGGCCCGCGGCGCGCGCGTGATTGCAGCCGCATCCACCGAGGAAAAATTGGCGGTCTGCCGTGAGCATGGCGCGGACGCCACCATCAATTACGAAACTGAAGACTTACGCGAGGCCATCAAGCGCACCACGGACGGGAAGGGTCCGGACGTGATCTACGACCCGGTGGGTGGGAAGTATGCCGAGCCCGCTTTCCGGTCGATTGCCTGGCGCGGGCGCTATCTGGTGGTGGGCTTCGCGAATGGTCAGATTCCCGCACTGCCGCTGAATCTGATGTTGCTCAAGGGCGCGTCGGTGGTGGGTGTGTTCTGGGGCGACTACACCCGACGTGAACCGCAGGCGAATCAGGAAGATGTGCGCCAGATGATGGCATTGCTGACCCAAGGCAAGCTGCGCCCACATATCTCAGCCACGTATCGGCTGGATCAGGTGCCCCAGGCGTTGCTGGACATGGGCGCCCGCAAGGTGACCGGAAAGGTCCTGATCGTTCCTTAGTCTGCGTTGCCCCTGGGATCGTGACGCTCAGAGGATGTCGTCAACGGATGTGACGCCTCGTTCGCGCAGCGCGCTGCGAAGCTTGGCCAGCGCGCTGGTTTCGAGTTGGCTGGCGCGTTGGGTGGAGACACCTAGTTGGCGGGCGATTTCAACCAAGGTGAGACCAGTGGCGGCGTCTTCGGCACCCAGTCCGTAGCGCAGCCGCAAAACAGTGCTCTCGTTTGGGGTCAGCATGGCGCGCGGGGCAAACGTTGCGGTGTCGGTCGGCATGATGTTGGCCTCTGATGGGGTCGGGCGCTGGCCCGGATCTGTCCGTATATGAGGCTCGCACCCCACTGGCTCAAGAGGTGAGCCAGTGGGGTGGCGTCCGTATCACGGCACCCGGGCGACTGCGCCGAACCACAACACAGCGCGATCGCCCACCGACCAAGCGAGGCACGAACCGTGCCTGCTCCGTGCGCAGGTGTCGATCGACTGTGGTGGGCGTTGAGGTAAACTTTTCCGCTTCCGATCCGCCCTGTGCCCTGTTTGCATGACCGTTCCGGTCCTCGCGGGGTGCGCCCGAGGCGACGAGGGAGAGTTCGAATGACCGTCACCGTTCGCATCGCGTCGGCTGCACTGGCTGCGCTGGCCCTGTTCGCAGCGCCCGCGCAAAGTCAGACCAAAAAAGAACTTGTCAACAAGGTGCTGGCGTTGCAACAGCCTGGCATTGAAGCGATGGCGCGCACGATTGCCGAGCGACCGGCCATCGAGATGTCCATGGCCGCACGACCTTACTTGCAAAACGTTCCGGCCGACAAGCGCGAGGGCGTGGTCAAGGCCATCGACGCCGAGCTCAAGAAATATGCCGACGAGGCGGTGCCTTTGCTGCGTGATAAGGCGATTGCCCTGACGCCCTCCACGATTGGCGCAGAGCTTGAGAGCAACTTCAACGAGGCCGAGCTTAAGCAATTGATCAGTTGGTTCGAATCACCCGTGATCAAGCGCTTCAACCAGCTCGTGCCGGGTATGCAGCGCACCCTGTCGGAGAAGCTGGTCAACGAAACCCGCAGCCAGATTGAGCCGAAGCTCAAGACCCTGGAGGCATTCATGGGCAAGCAACTGGGCGTGCCGCCACCATCGGCTGCCCCGGCTGCCTCGGGCGCACCAGCGCCCGCGATGGGCGCGATGCCTCCGGCTATTCCTTCGCCCCCGCCAGCCGGTAACGGCGCCGCCATGCCGGGCAACCGGGGTGCCGAACCACCGCGCAAGTAAACGCTTCGGATGCGCGTGGAGGTCTGCTCAAGGGGGACTGCAGATCATCGGTTCCGGTTGGGCCGTGCCCCCGCAGGACGCTCCACGCGGGTGTACAGAACGTGGCTTGCCCACATCGAGACGGCCCACGCTGCGAAGAGCGCGAGCGCCTGTGTGCCTGGGGTATGAGGGAGCCAGCGCTGCGCAGCGGCGTTGAACACCAGGCAAACCGGATAGTGCACCAAGAAAAGTGCGTAAGACCGGTCGCTCAGCCAGGCTAAGGCACGCGGGACCTGACGCGCATACTGCGCCGATGCTGGCCCGCTGCACAAAGCCAGTATGCAGGCGGTGAGGCCTGCCAGCGCAATCCGGCTGCGCCACATCGCGATCAGTGAGAGGGTCGTCAGACCCGCGATGAGTGTCACGAGCACCCATCGGCGAGCAGATGGCCCTTGCGAAGCAGCACTCCACCATGCCAGCGTGCCCAACCCGTAGGCGCCGAAAAAGTAAAGCCCCCAGGCGTCCCACGTCGGGTCGATGTTGAACAGAAGCAGCGATACCGCAGTGCCGAGGGTCACGGCAAGGGTTGCGTAGGCCTCCAGAGCCATCTGGCGCAAGCCCCACATCAGGAGCAGCATCAAGGCAAATAGCTGCAGATCAATGGCGACATACCACAGGCCAGCTGAGAGGGCTGGCACACCGACGATATCCTGCAGCATCAGCGCGTTTGCCAGCACCTGACCGAGGCTCGGTGCCGCCGGGGTGTGCGGCAGACTCACCCAGTGGCGAGCGATCGCGCCGGCCAGAAGCGCCAGGAGCAGTGCAACCCAATAAGGGATCCCCAGCCGAAGCCATCGCTTGCCCAGACTCTGCATCACGCGGATGTCGGCTGGTTTGCCATCAGGGGCCAGCGTTCGGGCGGCCAGAAAGCCGCCGATGACCAGAAAGATTTGCACGGCCCAACGGCCATGCTCGGCCAGTGCATCGATCAGGTGCGGCGCAAGAGGCCGCGCGTAGGTGCTCATGGGGCCGTAGAGCGCGAAGTGATGCAGCACGATCGCTTGTGCGGCAACGACTTTCAAGGCATCAATGACAGGCAGTCGCTTGGGGTCTGACATGCAAGGAAAGGCACGTGGGCGTGGGCGCAGTCGAGTCTGCGCCGAAGCGCGGATGCTGCATCAAGCTGTCCGATGTGCCAAGCTATCTGAGTCGGGTGAGCTACCATTGCTCCGGCGACGCCCGACATCATGGTGTCACCGGGTTGCCCTAAGTTCAGCGGTTTGGGGTCTCCGAGCCCCTTCCGACCGGCCGGCTGTGCGTACTTGCTGTGCACCGGCCCCACACGACCACTGGAGATATGCTCATGAAGCTCAGATTCCTTGCCGGCGCACTGTTTGCGATGGCCGCGTCCACCACCGCATCGGCTCAAACCGAAATCCAATGGTGGCACTCCATGAGTGGTGCGCTCGGTGAATGGGTCAATGGCATTGCCAAAGACTTCAACGAGCAGCAAAAGGACTACAAAGTGGTACCCACTTTCAAAGGTGGCTACGACGAATCCATGCCCGCTGCCATTGCCGCCTACCGCGCAGGCAACGCGCCGCATGTGCTGCAAGTCTTCGAAGTCGGGACCGCAACCATGATGGCCAGTAAGGGCGTTGTGGTGCCGGTCACCAAAGTCATGGCCGACGCCGGCATGAAGTTCGACCCCAAGGCCTATGTGCCCGCCGTTGCGGGCTACTACACAGCCCCGAACGGCCAGATGATGAGTTTCCCGTTCAACAGTTCAACCACGGTCTTTCACTACAACAAAGATGCCTTTAAGGCAGCCGGTCTTGATCCTGACAAGCCGCCTCTGACCTGGCCCGAGGTGGCTCTGACCGCGGCCAAACTCAAAGCCAGCGGTCACAAGTGTCCGCTCACGACCAGTTGGATGAGCTGGACTCAGCTCGAGAGTTTTTCGGCCTGGCATAACGTTGAATTCGCGACCAAGCGAAACGGATTCAACGGATTGGATGCACGTCTGGCATTCAATACGCCGCTGCACGTGCGGCACATCGAAAACCTCGCCAACCTGTCCAAGCAGGGTCTGTTCCATTACAAAGGGCGGGGCGCCGCACCCGATGCGACGTTTGTGTCCGGCGAGTGCGCCATGTACACCGGGTCGTCGGCTGCGCGGGGCAACATCATGCGCAACGGTAAGTTTGCCTCGGGCATTTCGACCCTGCCGTATTACCCCGACGTTGAAGGTGCACCGCAAAACACGGTCATCGGCGGCGCAAGTCTGTGGGTGATGTCCGGTAAGAAGCCCGCGGAGTACAAGGGCGTCGCCGCATTTTTCGACTACCTCAGCCGCCCCGACATTCAGGCGAAGAACCATCAGCTGACCGGCTATCTGCCGATCACGAGTGCCGCGTTCGAGATGACCGAAAAATCCGGCTTCTATAAGCAAAACCCGGGTGCCGATGTCTCGGTCAATCAAATGATTCGCAAGACCACTGACAAATCCAGAGGGATTCGCCTGGGTAACTTCCTGCAAGTGCGTGCGGTCATCGACGAGGAACTCGAGCAGGTGTGGTCTGGTAAGAAGGCGCCCAAGGAGGCGCTCGATACAGCGGTCAAACGCGGCAACGAGCAACTCGAGCGCTTTGAGAAAGCCAACAAGTCCTAATCATCGGACAGGCCGTCGGCGCGCATAGGCGTGCCGGCTGCCCAGACTCCTGTGTCGATCGAAAAACGCGTCCGTTTCAGGCATCGCTGGCTGCCTTGGGTACTGATCGCCCCGCAGATGGCGATCGTGCTGATCTTCTTCTTTTGGCCTGCTGCCCAGGCGCTGTGGCAAAGCTTCATGCTGGAAGATGCATTCGGCACCAGCAGCCAGTTTGTCGGGTTGGAAAACTTTCAGCGACTCTTCGCCGACGATACCTACCTGGCGTCGTTCAAGACGACGGCCGTCTTCTCGCTGCTGGTGGCCGTATTAGGTCTGTCGATTGCGCTGGGGCTCGCCGTGATGGCGGACACTGTCGTCAAGGGTGCGACCGTCTATCGCACCCTGCTGGTGTGGCCGTACGCGGTGGCTCCTGCCATCGCAGGGGTTCTGTGGCTCTTCATGTTCGCGCCGTCGGTGGGGATCGTGAGTCACGCCCTGCGCGCGCTGGGCATTGAATGGAATCATCTGCTCAATTCCAGCCACGCCATGGCCCTGATTGTGATGGCATCGATCTGGAAGCAGATCTCCTATAACTTTCTATTCTTCTTGGCTGGGTTGCAGTCCATCCCCAAGAGCCTGATTGAGGCCGCGGCCATCGACGGTGCGCGCCCATGGCGCAGGTTCTGGACGATTGTTTTTCCGTTGCTCTCGCCCACGACCTTCTTTCTGCTGGTGATCAATATCGTCTACGCCTTCTTCGACACCTTTGCGATTGTCGATGCGGCCACCCAGGGCGGTCCCGGAAAAGACACAGCGATCTTGGTGTATCGGGCTTACTACGATGGGTTCAAGGCCATGGACCTCGGCGGTTCGGCGGTGCAGTCGGTGGTGCTGATGGCCATCGTGGTGGCGCTGACCGTTGTCCAGTTCCGGTATGTCGAACGCCGCGTGCAGTACTGAGCACGGGCACGAGCATGGTTGAGCGGCGTCCGATCCTTTCCCTGGTGGCACACCTCGTCCTGATCGTGGGGGTGGCGCTTGTCGCTTTTCCGCTGGTGGTGACGTTGATTGCATCGACGCAGACCGCGCAGCAAATTGTGCAGCAGGCCCCGATGTCCCTGATCCCCGGCACCAATCTGATCGAGAGTTATCGCACTGCGCTGTTTGGCGGGCAGTCAGAGTATGGCAGTCGCATTGCACCCGTGGCCCCGATGATGTGGACGAGTCTGCTGAGCGCGCTGACCATTGCGATTGGAAAGATCATCATCTCGCTGTTGTCGGCGTTTGCCTTTGTGTATTTCCGGTTTCCGGGCCGCACACTGTGCTTCTGGATGATCTTCGTGACCCTGATGTTGCCAGTGGAAGTGCGCATTGGTCCAACCTATGAGGTCGTGTCCAATCTGGGCATGCTCAATACCTTTGCCGGGCTGACGGTGCCGCTGGTTGCCTCGGCCACGGCCACGTTCTTGTTCCGGCAGTTTTTTCTGACGGTGCCTGATGAACTGGTCGAGGCCGCCCGTATTGATGGAGCCGGACCGATCCGATTTTTCATCGATGTGCTGATCCCATTGTCGGCCACAAGCATTGCGGCGCTTTTCGTCATTCAGTTCATCTACGGTTGGAACCAGTACCTCTGGCCCTTGTTAGTCACTACCGATGAAAGCCGTTATCCGATCGTGATGGGGATCAAGCGGATGATTTCGGGTGGCGATGCGGCCAACGAATGGAATGTGATCATGGCCACCGCTATCTTGGCCATGTTGCCGCCGGCGCTGGTGGTGCTTTTGATGCAGAAGTGGTTCGTCAAGGGTCTCGTGGATACTGAAAAATGAGCGCCTCACTGCATCCTTCAGCCGGGAGGCTTCATGGCCGCGTTATCTCTTCGTAAAGTCATCAAGGCCTATGGCACCGGGTCGCAGACAAATCGGGTGATCCATGGCGTCGATGCCGAAGTCGCTGACGGCGAATTTATCGTCATTGTCGGGCCGTCCGGTTGCGGCAAGAGCACCCTGCTGCGCATGGTGGCCGGTCTGGAGGAAATCACTGGGGGTGAGATTCTCATCGGCGATCGGGTGGTCAACGACCTCGAGCCTGCCGAGCGCGATATCGCCATGGTGTTTCAGAACTACGCGCTCTATCCGCACATGAGCGTGTACGACAACATGGCCTATGGTCTGAAGATTGCACGCGTCCCTCGCGATCAGATCGAGGCGCGGGTGCGCAAGGCCGCGGCCGTACTCGAGATCAGTGACTACCTCGACCGTAAGCCCCGGCAATTGTCGGGCGGGCAGCGACAGCGGGTGGCCATGGGGCGCGCGATCGTGCGACAGCCGCAGGTGTTTCTCTTTGATGAGCCGCTGTCCAATCTGGATGCCAAACTCAGGGTGCAGACCCGACTGGAAATTCAAAAGCTGCATCGCGAGCTGGGTGTGACCTCGCTCTTTGTGACACACGACCAGGTGGAAGCCATGACCCTGGCGCAGCGCATGATCGTCATGAATCAGGGTGTGGTGGAGCAGATCGGCACGCCTGAGGTGGTCTATCTCCAGCCGCGCACCACGTTTGTGGCGGGGTTTATTGGTTCACCGCCCATGAATTTGCTGCCCGTGAAAGTCGTCAACGGCACAGTTCGACTGGACGGTCTCGAATTGCCCCTTATCCATCCCGCACCGCGCGATGGTGAACTGGTGCTCGGTGTGCGCCCAGAGCATGCCTTCTTTGCCGGGGAGGGCTGGCCCGTGCAGGTGGAGGTGGTGGAGATGCTCGGCGCGGAGCGATTGGTGCACACCCGTGTTGGTCAGCAGACTTTCATTGTGCGCATGGATGCGGGTGTCACGCCTGCCATGCCTGGGCAGATCCTGAACGTGCAGGCCGTGCCCGGACATGTGCACTGGTTTGATCCTCAAACGCGACAGCGTATCGACTCATGACCCTCACTACACCACCTGGAATCTCTCACTCCGAATTGCCACCGCTGCCTGACAGCGTGCTGCCGCCAGGCATTCGTTCGCGTTTTGTGGAGGGGGTCAACGGTTTACGCATGCATGTTCTTGAGGCCGGCTACGAAACCCAGGATCGACCTTGCGTGCTCTTGCTGCACGGCTTTCCCGAGCTGGCCTTCAGTTGGCGCAAGATCCTGCCGGCGCTTGCACAGGCGGGCTATCACGCAGTGGCCCCGGACCAGCGCGGATATGGACGCACCACCGGGTGGGATGGCGCCTACGACACCGACTTGTCTGCATTCAGGATGATGAACCTGGTGCGTGATGCGGTGGGTCTGCTGTTTGCGCTGGGCTATCGCCACGCGGCCTGCGTGATCGGACATGATTTCGGATCGCCTGTGGCAGCCTGGTGTGCCACGGTTCGGCCCGATGTTTTTCGTTCGGTCGTGCTCATGAGTGCGCCCTTTGGTGGGCCGCCTGCATTGCCGTTTGACACCGCGCGCGCGTCCGCCGCCCGTGCTGCGCCGCCAGTCGATGTCCACGCCGCACTGGCTGCGCTGCCTCGGCCGCGCAAGCATTATCAGTGGTACTACTCTACGCGTGAGGCGGATGCCGACATGCGTCAGGCGCCCCAGGGGATCGCAGATTTCCTAAGAGCGTATTACCACGTGAAGAGTGCGGACTGGGCTGCGAATCGGCCTGAACCGCTGAAGTCTTGGAATGCCGAATCGCTCGCCCTGCTGCCGACGTACTACGTCATGGAGCTCAATCAGGACATGGCCGCAACCGTTGCGTCTGATATGCCTGACCCCTCGCAGGTGGCGGCGTGCGCCTGGCTGCCCGATGTAGATCTGCAGGTCTATGCACAGGAGTTCGCTCGCACTGGGTTTCAGGGTGGACTGCAGTGGTACCGATGTTCGACCAGCGGACGCTTTCATGCCGAACATCAGCTCTATGCAGGACGCACCATTGATGTCCCGTCCTGCTTCATCGCGGGTCGTAGTGACTGGGGGATTTATCAAAAACCCGGTGAGTTCGACGCCATGTGTGAACGCAACCTCACGCGCATGCTCGAGTGCAAGATCGTCGAGGGCGCCGGGCATTGGGTGCAGCAAGAGCAGCCGCACGTGGTGATCGATACACTGCTGCGTTTCCTTGAAGAGACAACTAAAAAAGCTGTCTCATGACGCGCTCAGCAGGGATCTAGGCTTCTTCAGGAACGCGAGCGTAGCTCGGTTGTCTGAGCCACGAGTGCATCAATCACTTCACCCTGACTGGCAAAATCGCCACTGGCCTTTAGCCGAGTGAGGGCCTCGCGTGTGGTCGCCTTCACCAGCACATTGATGTACACCTTGCGAGGAGGCCTCCCGCGTCGTGCTGGGGCTGTGCCAACGTTCGAGGAAGCAGGACCGGTGGCGATGCGTGTGCTGGCTTTGCGTGTCACGATGATTCGGTTGGCGAGAGTTGAGGCCGCGAAGGGTAGCACTGCTTAGCGCGTGCGCAGTCAGGGTGGGCTAAGCCTGCGTTCCGATTGTCTGTCTGGCGCAAACCGGTCAACACTCGGTCAACACTGTTTCGCCTTACCCCGCCACACTGAAAAATTCCTTTCAAACGTTTTTATTTTGGGTGGTGAACAGCCAAGTCATGCGCTAGAATCCGCCCGCCTGTCCGAAGAGCGACTCGGAAGAGGGTACTCGCGGATCCAATCCGCCCGGCCTCATGCGGCCGACGGCAGACTTTCCACAATCTCAGGTTCTGGTCTGTCTTCACCCAATACACAAGGAAGGGGAATCACGATGGTAGGCAACATTCTTGAAATGCTGACGTCTGGCGCTGGCAAAGACTTAATCGGTCCGGCGGCTAAGCTGCTGGGTGAGAGCGAGACTGGCGTGCAGTCAGCGGTGACCTCACTGCTGCCGGTGCTGCTCGGCGGCATGACCCAAAAGGCTTCCACCACAGGTGGTGCGGCTGATCTGTTCAAGATGGTGACCGGTGCGAATGTCGACACTGGACTCCTGGGCAATATCGCGGGTGCGCTGGGTGGTGCAGGTAGCAGCGCGCTGACTTCCGTCGGCTCCAGTCTGCTGTCGGGTCTGTTCGGTGGCGATAAGTCGAGCATGCTTGGCAATGCATTGGCCTCGGTGGCTGGCATTAAGCCTTCTTCGGCGAACAGTCTGCTCGGCATGGCCACGCCGCTGGTTTTCGGCGCGATCAAGAAGCTCGTGTCCTCGCAGAATCTGGATGCAGGTGGCTTGGCCAACCTGTTGCTGGGTCAGAAGGGCAATCTGGCCAAAGCCAATATCGACCCGCGTCTGTCAAGCGTGCTCGGCACGGGCTGGATGGACAAGCTGCCGGCCAGCCTGGCGGCCGTAGCCCCTGCAGCGGTGCGCTCGGTGACACCGCCTCCCCCGCCGCCTGCTTCATCGGGTCTGGGCAAGTGGCTGCCTTGGCTGGCTGCGCTGATCGGTGCATTCCTGCTGTGGCAATGGCTGGGCAAAGGGCCTGAGACTAAGCCCGCTGCTCCCGCTCCTGCTCCGGCTGCAACGCCTGCACCGGCTCCTGCGCCTGCACCGGCCCCCGCGCCTGTTGCGACTGGCCTGCCCCAGTCGGTGTTCTTCGAAGTGGGCAAGTTCGATATCGGTGATGAAGGCAAGAAAGCCATCGCTGATGCGTTTGCTGCCGCCGGCAAGGATGGCAAGGTCTCGCTGACGGGCTTCACCGACAAGACCGGTGATCAGGCTGCCAATGAAGAGCTTGCCAAGAATCGCGCCAAGGCCGTGAAGGAAGCGCTGATGGCCGCAGGCCTGGGCGAGGGCAACATCGAGATGCGCGCGCCCGAGTTCGTCACGGGTTCGTCCGATGACCGTGCAGCACGCCGCGTGGACATCGTTAAAGCCAACTGATGCGCTGATGCGTGTGTCAAACGCCCCGACCCAGGTCGGGGCTTTTTTTTTTGCAGTGCGCCGAATTTTTGTTTTCTCTGTGAGTGATTTCCGTGACGACACCTTTGCTCTTTACCCCGCTCAGTCTGCGTGGCCTGACGCTGCGTAACCGAATTGTGGTGGCACCCATGCATCAGTACGCAGCCGTGCGGGGGTTCCCGACGGACTGGCATCTGATGAATGCCGGTCGGTATGCTGCCGGTGGGGTCGGTTTGGTGATGATGGAGTCCACTAAGGTCGAGCGTCGTGGCTGTGGCACGGTAGGTGACCTCGGCTTATGGGATGACGCATTCATCGAGCCTTTGCAACGCATCGTCGACTTCGTGCACGAGTGCGGCACCGCGGTTGGGATCCAACTAGGGCACTCGGGGCGCAAGGCACGCACGGGACGACCCTGGGAAGGCGGTCGCCCGCTCGGTGCGGACTGCGGCGTGCAGGACTGGGACGATTGGGAACTGGTGGCTCCGAGCGCGATTGCTGCAGACGACAAGTCACCTGTGCCGCGCGCACTGAGTACTGCTGAGGTGGGTGAAGTGGTACAGGCTTTTGGTCGCGCTGCGGCACGGGCCTGCAAAGCAGGATTCGATACGGTGGAGATTCATGGTGCGCATGGTTTTCTCGTGCACGAATTTCTTTCGCCCCAAGCCAATCAGCGCACCGATCAATACGGGGGCAGTGACGCCAACCGCAGACGTTTTGCGATCGAAGTGGCGCGGTGTGTGCGGGCCAACTGGCCTGAAGATCGCCCCCTGTTCATGCGACTTTCGGTGGATGACGATGCCGGCTGGGGACCCGCCGAAAGTGTTGTGCTGGCCCGCGAACTCAAAGCAGTGGGCGTGGATGTGATCGATTGCAGTGCGGGCGGCATCCTGGCCCGCCCAGTCAGCAGCACGCCGATCGGTTATGGCTACCAGGTGCCGTTTGCGCAAAAGCTGCGCGAAGAGGCTGACATCAAGACCATGGCTGTCGGGTTGATCGTGCATCACGACCAGGCGGAACGTATTCTGTCCGAGGGCCGTGCCGATCTGGTGGCTCTGGCGCGCGAGATGCTGCACAACCCGAACTGGGCGGTGGATGCCGCTTGCAAATTCGGACTGGACGGGTATGCCATGACGCCGCCGGCTGCCGGATGGTGGCTTCAGAAGCGAGTGGCCTCGGTACCAAATCTGGCGACTTCGACTTCCCGCCCTAATGGCCTTGTGGTTTAGTGGAGTGTTTATCGGAGGACGTGTCCATGCGGGAACGCTTCATCACATGGCTGAGGGCGGGTGCTGTGCTGGTCATGGTGTCGGGCGGCCCGGCTGCCGCGCAGCAACAGGCTCAAGCAATGGTCGACCTGAATCTGCGCGCGGGTCCCGCCAAGGAGTATCCGGTGGTCTCGGTCCTTCAGGCCGGTACGTATGTGGCTATCCAGGCATGCCTGGCTGACTACTCCTGGTGCGACGTGGCCGTTCCGCCTTTGCGCGGTTGGGTGTACGCGGGCAACCTGCTGATCCAGCAAAACGGTTCGCCGCAGGCAGTCAACATCGCCGGAGCCATCGTGGGCATCGGCGTCACGAGCTTCATCCTCAACAGCTACTGGCGCGACCACTACTACAACCGTCCCTGGTACGGCCAAGCCAACTACTGGAACCAGTACCCTCCGTACCAGCATCGGCCGCCCTATTACCATCCGCCGCCACACTATCGGCCGCCGCCTCCTCATTACCGTCCTCCGCCGCCGCAGTATCGTCCGCCTGCGTCGAACTATCGGCCACCGCCGCCGCCCGCCCCGCCCCATGCGCGCCCGCCTTATGGCGGATCAGGCGGGTCGGACTATCGCCCGCCGCCCCCACCACCTCCCCCGGGCGGTGGCGGTGGTGGTCGGCCCCCACCGCAAGCGCGCTGATTGTCGGTGACCGATGTCCACAGTGCGTGCGCCTGAAGTAAGCGACTGGCAGGCTGAGTCGGCGAGTCAGTGTCTGATCGATGCTGTGCTGGCGGGTCACGATGCGCTGCCTGCGCTGGTCACCACCGACTGCACATTCAATCGGGCGCAATTGCGTGAGGCGGCATACGCTGCCACCGTCGGCCTGTCCGCGTTGGGTCTGAAGCGTGGCGATGCAATGGCCGTCTGGTTGCCCAATGGCCCGGCCTGGATGCAGTTGCTGTGCGCTGCTGCGCACCTGGGCGTGCTGGTGGTGCCCATTAGCACGCGCTATAAAGCCCCCGAGGTGAGACACCTGCTTGAGGTCTCACAGGCCCGCGTCATCTTCACGCCCCGGCGATTCCTGGAGACCGACTATGGCGACATCGCGCTGGCATTACAGGCCGAGCTGACCTCATTGCATCAGGTGGTGGCGCTCGATGACTGCGACCGGTTTATCGAATTCGCGCAATCAGCAGGCTTCAGCGCCGCCCCCGAGGCCGGACAGGGGCACGATCTGATGTGCTGTTTCAGCACCTCAGGCACCACCGGATTTCCTAAGCTCGCCGCCCATGACCACGCCAGCATCGTGCGTCACGCACAGCATGTGTCGCGCGCTCTGGACATCCGCGCAGCGGATGCCGTGCTGTGCGTGCTGCCGCTCTTTGGCGTCTTCGGTTTCATGACTGCCTTGGGAGCCTTGGCCGGCCGCGCGGCCTGCGTCCTTGTGCCAGTGTTCGATGCATCCGAGGCGGCGCACCTGATCGAGCGACACGAGATCACGCATGTTGTCGGTGCGGATGCCATGTTCGACGCCATGCTGCAGGTGCCTGACGTCAATTTCTCGAGCTTACGCCATGGCGTGCAGGCGGATTTCGTGGGCCTCACGTTGCAGGTCACGGAGCGGGCCGATGCACTGCAGTGTCGATTCACCGGCACGTATGGTTCGTCCGAGTGCTTTTCGCTGATGGCCTTTCATCCTTGGGAGGCTCCAGCGACCCAGCGTGCCAAGGCGGGTGGTATCCCGATCGATCCTTTGATTGCGGTGAGGGTGGTCGATCCTGAGTCTGGCGAGCCGCTGGGTGAAGGCCATGCGGGTGAGCTGCACATTCGTGGCCCCAATGTACTGGCGGGCTATCTGAACAATCCTCAGGCCACCGCGAAGGCCTTCACCGACGATGGCTGGTTTCGCACGGGTGATCTGGCCCATCTTGAAGGGGCGGGATTTGTTTATCTCGCTCGCATGGGCGATAGCCTGAGATTGCGTGGGTTCCTGGTGAATCCGGCTGAGATCGAATCGGGTCTGATGCAGCACGCTCAGGTACACGGCGCCCAAGTGGTGGGTGTCAATGTGCCGGGCGAGGGCGATGTCGCGGTGGCTTATGTTCTTTGCAACCCATCTGCCACTGAAGTCCAATTGCTGGCGTATTGCCGCGATCGCATGGCCGGCTACAAGGTTCCCAGGCGGATCATCGCCATCGATGCGTTTCCTGCGTTGAATGGCCCGAATGGCAACAAGATTCAGAAGCGCGTGCTGCGCGACATGGCGCGCACTGCATTAGGACTGTAACTCCCCCTGTATCGAGTGAATTGATGATGAGTGATACGCCCGCCGCTGAGCATGCAGCAGACTTCCGCTTCTGGACGCAGGAGAAGCTGCGCAACGCTGATACCGATCGACAAGGCCACATCAACAATGCTGTGATCGGTACGTTCTTTGAGGCCGGTCGCATCGAAGTGCTCGACGATCCAGAGATCGCAGAGGTGCGCAAAGCGTGCGGCATTGTTGTGGCGAAGCAGACGATCGTCTACCGGAAAGAGCTCTATTTCCCCGGGGCGGTGCGGGTGGGTACGCGTGTCAGGCGCATTGGCCGGACATCCTTTGAGTTTGAGCAGACGCTGCTTGCAGTCAATGGTGAAGTCGCCAGTGCCGAATCAACTTGTGTGCTGATCGATCGTGCGTCGCGTAAGCCGACCGCCGTACCCGATGCGATGCGCTGGTTTCTGACGGGTGCAGGAGCGTGATGGCCATGGCTGTGATTGATCGCTTTCGTGGGACCCTGGCCGTCGCATGCAGTGTCGCGCTGTGCTGTGCTGCGTTGCCCGCCCAGGCCGAACCTGAGCTCGGCGCACTTGAATTGTTGTCGTCCAAGGCTCAGAACAGCCCAGTACCCAGTGGCTTTGTACCGGGCGCGGCAGTCTTGGGCTTTCAGAATCGCTATGCCGCCCAGGATGACTCGCTCTACGTTTTTCCGGGCTTCATTTACATCGATGACAAATTCATCTACCTCGGCGATCGTGCCCGCTATTACCTGCACCGTGAGGGAAGGTTGGCCCTGTTTGCCTTTGGCCGCGTGAGAACTGGAAATCTCAACCCTGAAAAAAATGCTGCATTTCAGGGCATGCACAAGCGCAAATGGGAGGCTGAAGCCGGAATTGGCGGAAATCTGATCACCGATTTCGGTCTCTTCACTTTCCGGGC
>CANHUQ010000006.1 GCA_947463885.1 Burkholderiales bacterium | reverse complement strand
GAGCTGCCTGACCGGCCCCACCAATGCAATCGTCTCTTCGGGTGCCGATCGCTCGCGCCATTACGTCGGCGCATGGCTCGTCGGGCTGCTGGCACTCGGCTTTGGACTCTTCGCCTCGGCGTTCAGCGCCCTGATGCTCGCTGCCCCCAGAGCGTTCATTGCAGCCCTGGCTGGCCTTGCCATGATTCGCACGCTTCAAGCGGCGTTCACGACCGCCTTCGGCGGCAGCTTTCCGCTGGGCGCCCTGGTCGCCTTTCTGATCACGGTGGCCGATCAGCCGATCTTCAACATTGGCGCCCCGTTCTGGGGCTTGATCGCTGGCTGGGGCGTGGCGCGGCTGATGGAACAGACGTCTTAAGACAAAGCGTTGACGCCCGACATCAGCCGATGGTCAGCGCAGGTTGTGGGTTAGAGTGGCAGCGCCACGCACGCCCCCACGCGCCCCCAAACACGCCCTTTCCTTGCCCACGATGCCCGTCACTGCCGACGACTCTGACCGCCAGGCCCCCGTGCCGCAGGTCATTGCCGAACCCGCACCCCCTGCGGCGCAGGCGAGCTCGCAGCCGACGCAAACCCTATCCGGGCCTGACCTGATCCGACCGGTGCTCGGCATCCTGGCGCTGCTCGGCTTGATCGCCGTCAGCATCTGGGTCCTGCGGCCCTTCATCCCGCCGCTCATCTGGGCGGCCACCATCGTGATTGCCAGTTGGTCCCTGATGCGTCGCGTGCAGGGGTGGCTCTGGAATAGCCGGTCGCTCGCCACCATCGTGATGACGCTGGCCCTGCTGCTGCTCTTTTTTGTGCCCCTCGGATTCGCCATCGGGACGGTCGTCGAAAATGCCGATACCGTCGTGGGCTGGTTGCGCAGTTTGGCTGAATTACCCCGCGGCGCGCCACCCGACTGGCTTGGGGCCATTCCGCTGGTAGGCAGCAAGCTGGTGGCACTGTGGACCGAATTGGGTCAGAGCAATCTGAATTCGCTGCTCACCCGGATCACCCCCTATGCAGGAGCCTTCGCCGGACAGGCGCTGAAACAGGCGGGTGTCATCGGTTCGCTGGGCGCCGAGTTCCTGTTCACCGTCGTGTTGTGCGCAATCCTCTACCAGTACGGCGAAGGGGCCGCGAATCGGGCGCTGGGCCTGGCGCGGCGCCTGGCGGGCGAACGCGGTGAGCGCACCGCCCGTCTGGCCGCTGATTCGGTGCGTGGCGTGGCACTGGGCGTGGTGGTCACCGCGCTGGTGCAGTCCCTGCTGGCGGCCCTGGGCCTGGCACTGGTCGGCATCCCGGCCATCACATTGCTGACTGCCCTGATGGTGCTGCTGTCGATCGCACAGATCGGAACCCTGCCAGTGCTGATCCCTGCCACGCTGTGGGTGTTCTCTACTGGGCAAACCGGTTGGGCGATCGCACTGGGCCTGTGGACGGTCTTCGTGGCCACCATGGACAACGTATTGCGGCCTTGGCTGATTCGTCAGGGCGCAGACCTGCCCTTACTGCTCATCTTCGCCGGCGTGATCGGCGGGTTGCTCGCCTTCGGGCTGATCGGGCTGTTCATCGGCCCAGTGGTCCTGGCGGTCACCCACACGCTGCTGGATGCCTGGATCGATGAGGCGCCCGCCGAAACAGAATCAGAGCAGACCCGGCGCCCCGGCTGAAGGGGTCGGCTGAATCAGCCGACTAGACGCCCCGACTGGGCTTACCGACTGGGCTTACCGACCAATCGTAGCGCTGGACGTATCGACCGAACGTATCGACCGAACGTATCGACCGGACATGCCGACCAGACATGCCGACCGAGAGTCGCGCAGCCAGGCTCTGTGGCGTCGTCACTCGCCGGCGGGCGCTGTCTGCGTCGGATGCAGGTCCATCACTGCACGCAACCGCGCCGCTGCGCGGCTCGAGGCCACGACCGCAAGTTTCATCGTGGCGCGTGTGGCGCCCACGAACAGTTTCTTCACGGTACGTTCATCGAGGGCTTCGAAATCGACCTCGGTCAGCACCACCGCAGGCGCCGCCTGGCCTTTGAAGCGATAGACCGATTCGATCAGCAGCTCGCCTTCGGTGTACACCGGCTGGGCCAACAGATCGTAGCGCCCCGTGAAGCGGCGCACCGGATGCGGACCCAACGCATCCAGCGACAGCAGCGCAGATTGTGATCGGCCTCGCAAGGTCACCACGGCCATGTCATGGCGCCGAAACCCGGCAGCCAGGCAGCGTCGAACGGCTTCCTTGGTCGCGGCCAACAGCCCGTCAGCATCGGCATATTCGATGAGCTCAAGGTCGGCGCCGGCCAGCGGCCCTGCTGCGTCGATCTGCACCTCGGGTGGCAGGATCGCCTGCAGCAAGCGCACCACCTGTCGCGGACTGCGGTAGTTGCTGTGCGCGCGCAGTGTCACCCATCCCGGCAATTGCGCAGGCGCCCGCGCATACAGCGCCTGCATCGGATCTTCCAGCCAGATCACCCGCGCACCGGGCCGGGCATGGCGCAAGACCTGATCGCGCCAGGCCTCGGAAAAATCCTGACCTTCGTCGACGATCACGGTATCGAATTGCCAGTGCGCGGTCACCGCCACGCCCGCCGCATCGCGCTCCAGACGCTCGAAAGCATCTGGCCCTGAAAAATTCACGGCGCCGCCTGCATCGCGCACCAGTCTCTGGCACAGCGTATGAAAGGTGCAGACCTCGCCGCCAGAAGGCGCGATACGAGCGAAATGATCGGCCAGCGGCCGGTTGTAGCACACGTACAGCGGCCGCTTGCCACGGGCGGTCGCGTCGCGATATTCCGCCAGCGCAAGCTGCGTCTTGCCCGATCCGGCCGTGCCCTGCACATGCAATCGGAACGGCTCGAAAGACAATTGACGTGCCCAGTGCGCCAGGCCACCGGAGATGCGCGTCACCATCGCTTCGGCCTGTCCGACCAAGGCACTGACATCGGTCTCCAATTCGATGACGTCACGAAAGAACCGGTCGATCTGCTGCACGGACGGCCCGGCCGCCCACAGTGAACCCTGTCGCGGGACCGCAGGCACAGCACTCTGGCGAGGTGAAGACGACGGCTGCGTATCGCCGACGATCTCCCGCACCACGCTGGCGAGCCGATCGCGCTGCGTGGCGTCGACGATGCGGTGCTGAGACAGCCCGGCGCTTTCCACGCGACGCACGTGGTGGTCAGGGCAATACAGCAGATAGTCCACCTGAACCGTTTCGCAGCCTGGCCGGCGCGCAATCTTGTCGCGCAAGCTGGCGACGGTGCGCGCCATCTGCAGGGCCACGTTCACAATGCGCCCGCGGTCACGCTTGAGCAGCCCCTCCGAGCCTTCCTCCAGAAAACCAGTTTTCTGAGCGATCAGCAGGACCGCGCCACTGCGATGGACCACTGCGAAATCGATTTCGCCGAACACCGACAGACCGCGCTCCACGGTCGTCCAGTGCACCGCGTGATACACCGTGCAGGCATCCGACAATGCCGCAGCTAGCAGCGCCAGCGTGTCATGGTGACGCTGCACCGCCGCGCCAGCAGCACCCGCCAGGGCGGAGCCGGTCGCAAACTCGCGCCAGCCATCAGGAACGATCCGGGCCATCGGCGCATTCTACCGACGCACCCGGTCGATCCCGGGTGCTCTGCAGAGTCCACCCCAGGCAGGCCTGCTCAAGGCTGCACAGCTGGCGCCGGCCACACTATCATCGGCCAGCCTACGCACACCCCCGCGCGAGGCGCTCTACGCGCTACGCTTTGCACTGACCCCTCTGCACTCGGCCCTTTGCCCTGACCCCTTGGTCGCTGCCATCTGCCCTCTGCCCTCTGCCCGTTACTTGCCCCTGACTCACTGCAGTGTTCACTGACTCCGTTCACCCCTCGTCATTCACCGTTTTCGACCCACCCACCGGGAGACACCATGCCTCATTCGCCCGTCACGATCGCACCGCCGCGCCGACGCCACCTTCAATCGCTCGCTGCCCTGACCGGCGCAAGCCTGTTGCCAGCCACCGCTCGCGCGCAGGCCTTTCCGTCACGCAGCATCAAGATCGTCGTGCCACACGCGCCCGGGGGCAATTCAGATGCCTTTGGCCGCATCCTTGCGCAGCGACTGTCCGAGCGCATCGGCCAGCCCGTGGTCGTTGAAAACCGCACCGGCGCCGGCGGCACCATCGCCTGTGCCAGCGTGGCGCGCTCAGCCCCCGATGGCTACACCATCGTGGTGGCCGATACCGGCACGCACGCGATCGCACCTCAGCTCTACGGCTCGCGCCTGCAATACGACGTCTTTCGCGACTTCACCCCCATCTCGCTCGCTGCCAGCTTTCCCACGGTGCTCCTGGTGCACCCATCTGTGCCCGCACGCACCCCGCAAGAGTTCGTGGCACTGGTCAAGTCCCAGCCGGGTAAGCTCACCTATTCGTCGGCCGGTACCGGCAACGGATCGCATCTGGCGCAAGACGTCTTTCGCTATGCCGCAGGGGGCCTGGACATGATCCACGTGCCGTACAAGGGCGGCGCACCAGCCATCCAGGCGCTGATCGCAGGCGAAGTCCAGATGACCGCCGTGAGTGTGAACACCTCGCTGCCCCACATCCGCTCGGGGCGCGCCCGCGCGCTGGCGCTGGCGTCAACCAAACGCTCGCCCGCCCTGCCCGATCTGCCCACGCTGGCCGAATCCGGCATCGCCAACGCCGAGGCCGACAACTGGCTCGCACTCGTCGGGCCGGCAGGCATCCCAGCCGACATCGCCGATCGCCTGAGCCGAGAGATCAACGCCACGCTGAGCCTGCCCGATGTGCGCGAAAGACTCGCCGGGATCGGTCTAGAGGTTGTCGCCGGTGGCGCGGCGCAGTACACGCCTGTGCTCCAGCGCGACGTGGTCAAGTGGACAGATGCTGTCAAACGCAGTGGAGCCGTCGCCGAATGAATGCCCCCGCCCAATCCCAACCCATCACTCCGGCCGCGCGCGGCACCTTGCGCCGTACCCTGCAATCCGGCCGCTTCGTCGTCGCACCTGGCGTCTTCGAGATGTTCACGGCCAAGCTCGCAGACCGCATGGACTTCGGTGCGCTATACATGACCGGCTACGGCGTATCAGCCTCGCATCTGGGTGTGGCCGACGCCGGCTTAGTCACCTATCGCGATATGGTCGAGCGTGCCCGCACCATCGCGCAGGGCATCTCGCGACCCCTGATCGCCGATGCCGACACCGGCTTCGGCGGCCTCATCAATGTGCGCCACACCGTGCGCGGCTACGAAGAGGCCGGGGTACAGGCGATTCAAATCGAAGATCAGGAGATGCCCAAAAAATGCGGGCACACGCCCGGACGGCGCGTCGTGCCGATGGCCGACGCGGTGCAGCGCATCGAAGTGGCGGTCGACGCCCGGCGCACCGACGACTTCCTGATCATCGCCCGCACCGATGCACGGACCGCACACGGACTTGACGAAGCCATCGCCCGCGGCCGCGCCTTTGCCAAAGCCGGCGCCGACATCATCTTCGTGGAGTCGCCCGAGTCGGTCGACGAGTTTCGCCGCATCGGCGAGGCGCTGGGCGACTGCGGGGCCCGGCTCATTGCCAACATGGTGCCCAGCGGCCGCTCGCCGGAATTGTCCGCAGCCCAGCTGCAAGGCTTCGGGTTTTCGTTGGCGATCTGGCCCGGCGCACTGATGAACGCAGTCTGCTCGGCCGTTGACGGCACGCTCAAACATCTGCTCGCCCACGGAACCACCCAGGGCAGCCCGGTCCCCACCTTTTCGATGGATCAGCTGCATGAGCTGGTGGGTTTCCCCGAAGTCTGGGCCTTCGAAAAACGCTGGGCAAAGTGATCGGACCCACGCCAAACCCGGCCAGACGCTGCGTAGCCCGGACTGAACAAAACCAGGGCCTGAGCACTTTGTCCAAGCCGATGTTGGTATCTCGTCAGCTTTGTCCAACCTGCCATCAGGCCTGTGCGGCAGCGCAAAAACCCCAGAGGCGGCCGAGGTAAACCCATCGAAATATTCTTACAATCAATGGTTTGTATTACTCAGAATCAAAAACGAAACAACTCGAAACACTTTTTCTGTTGCATCGCACCAGAGAGGTCTGTACAGTTCGAGTTGTCTCCTCCACCTCCTCAATGGTGGTTTCAGCCCGCACCGCCAGGTGCGGGCTTTTTCTTTTCAGGTCCTTGATTCCGCCAGCCGCGCACCCGCCACCAGCGCCCGCAGCTTGGCCGCCGCTATATCGCGGTCCATCGGGGCCATGCCGCAGTTCGTGCAAGGAAAGAGCCGGTCGGCCGGCACATAGCGCAGGGCCCGGCCAATCGTGTCGGCCACCTGCTCGGGCGTTTCCACGGTGTCACTGGCCACATCAATCACCCCCACCATCACATCCTTGCCCTTGAGCAGGCCCAGCAGGTGGTCGGGTACCCGGCTGTTGGCGCACTCGAGCGAGATCTGGTCGATGCGGCTGGCGGCCAGCGCCGGAAACACCGCCTCGTACTGACGCCACTCTTCGCCCAGCGATGCCTTCCAGTCCACATTGGCCTGGATGCCATAGCCGTAGCAGATATGGACCGCCGTGGTGCAGGTCAGTCCTTCAATGGCCCGATGCAGCGAGGCGATGCCCCAGGTGGGCACATGCTCCATGAAGACGTTGTAGGCGGGCTCATCAAACTGGATCACGTCCACGCCGTCGGCCTGCAGGGCACGCGCCTCTTCGTTGAGCAGCTCAGCGAAGGCCATCGCCAGCTTCTCGCGACTGCCATAGTGCGCATCGGCCACCGTATCCACGATGGTCATGGGACCGGGCAGCGTGAACTTGAGCTGCTTCGTGGTGTGGGCACGCGCCACGCGCGCCTCAACCGCATGCACGCGGCCCTTGAGGCGAATCGGTCCCACCACCTGCGGCACCATCGCGTCGTAGCGATTGTTGCGGATGCCCATCTTTACCTTGTGATCGAAGTCGATCCCTTCGACCGCTTCCAGAAACCCGTGCACAAAATGCTGACGGCTTTGCTCGCCGTCGGTCACGATGTCCAGGCCCGCGTCTTCCTGCTCCTTGATCCACAGCAGCGTGGCATCTTTCTTGGCCTGCAGCAGCGCATCGCCCTGCTCCTTCCACTGCGGCCAGAGCTTGTTCGTTTCGGCCAGCCAGCCGGGTTTGGGCAGACTGCCTGCCAGGGTCGTGCGAAACATAGGCAAACCTCGCGGGTAAGCGTGACAAAAATGGGAAAGGGCGTGATCAGCGCACGTTGAGCGACGCGCCCAGTCTGCGACGCCACTCCGACACCACCTGCGGCTGCGAGGACGCCAGATCAAATACCTCGATCATGCGTCTGCGACCGACGTCGTCCTGAAACGCCCGATCACGCAGCACAATCTCAAGCAACTCGGCCAAGGCAAGCGGCCAGTCCTTGTAGCCGATGTAGTACTCGGCCAGCTCCAGCCGCGCAGCCAGATTGCCAGGCTCCGCCACGACCTTGTCGATCAGGGCATGGGGGGTGGGCGGCTTGGCAGCCTCCACGGCCTGAGCGGCCTGGGCAATGAGCGCCGCCACCTGCGGATCGGCCTTGGCCTCCTTGGAGAGCGCCTCGAGCTGTGCCTGTGCCGCGGCCGGCTCCTGCGCCGACAGCAGCAACTGCGCGTACAGCAGCCGCGCCGAATCGTTGGAGGGATCGAGCGCGATCGCCTTTTTCACGTGCTCGGTGGCCGCCGCCTGATCACCGCGATCAAGGGCCGCACCGGCCTGGTCCAGCTCGGTGTCCGACGGATTGGGCATGAGCCGGTCGATGAATTCGCGCAGCTTGCCCTCGGGCAGCGCGCCCTGGAACTGATCGACGGGCTGGCCGCCCACGAACGCAAACACCGTCGGGATCGAACGGATGCGAAAGTGCTGTGAGAGTTGCTGCTCCTGGTCGCTGTCGATCTTGACGAGCTTAAAGCGTCCGCCGTACTCCTGTTCCAGCTTCTCGAGCATCGGCCCAAGCGTCTTGCACGGGCCGCACCAGGGGGCCCAGAAATCGACCAGCACCGGCACCTGCATCGAAGCGTCAATGACGTCGGCCTGGAAGGACTGAAGGGTGGTATCGATGCTCATGGTCAGTGGGGTGGCGAAGAAAGGCCGCCATTCTTGCATGGCCCGCAGGGGCAGGCCCGATGTCCGAGCCCCGCGCACCAGTGCTAGCATCGACGCCATCTGAAGGAGAACGTCTCGTGATCGTGCTGCTGCTGGGCTTGGCCCTGTTCCTGGGAGTCCACTCCACCCGCATCTTCGCCGACGACTGGCGCCGCGCCCAGATTGCGCGCATCGGGCTCAATCCCTGGAAGGGGATGTACACGCTGATCTCGCTCGTGGGCCTCGTGCTCATCGTCTACGGCTACGGTCAGACCCGCATCGCACCCACCGAACTGTGGTCACCACCGGTCTTCACGCGACATCTGTCGGGTCTGCTGATGATCCCCGCCTTTATTCTGCTGGCGGCGGCTTATGTGCCGGGCACCCGCATACGGCGCGCCGTGGGCCATCCCATGGTGCTGGGCGTCAAGGTCTGGGCCTTCGCACACCTGATCGCCAACGGCCGCCTCGGTGAACTGGTCCTGTTCGGCGCATTTCTCGTGTGGGCGGTCGTGCTGTACATCGCCTCACGACGCCGCGACCGCCGCGACGGCACGGTCCATGTAGTGGGCCCGGCCAGCCGGGATGCCATCGCCGTGGTGGCCGGGCTGGCCGCCTGGGCACTGTTTGCAGCATGGTTGCATGCCGCACTCATCGGCGTGCGACCCTTTGCCTGACCGCCCCGGGGTGCATGCGACACCCCGCTGATCGCCTCAGGCAGTCAGGCGCACACAGCCTGCGGGACTAAGCCGCCGCGATATCGATCACGATCTTGCCCGGGGCCTTGCGCTCGCCCAGCGCACGAATGGCCTCGATCGCATCAGACATGGCATAGCGTGCGCCCACCAGCGGCTTGAACACACCCTCCGAAGCAAGGCGGTTGATCTCGGCCCGGATGGCCGGGGCCTCGGCAGGCCGCCTGCGCAGCCACTCGCCGGCTCGCACACCGATCACCGAATAGGTCTTGATCAGCACATGGTTGGCGGCAAGCGTGGGAATGCGCCCTGCCGCGAAGCCCACCACCAGCAGCCGGCCACCGAAGGCGATGCATTTGGTGGAGCGATCGAACACATCGCCACCTACCGGGTCATAGATCACATCGGCGCCCTGCCCGCCGGTCAGCGCCTTGACCTCCTCCTGAAAGAGGCCGCGCGAAGAGACCAGATGATCAGCACCCATCGGACGCAGCATTTCAAGCCAGTCCATGCGCGTACCGGTGGCAATCACCTTCGCGCCCAGATGTGCACCCAGCTGCACTGCGGCTGCACCCATGCCGCCTGTGGCGCCATGCACCAGCAGGGTTTCGCCGCGCTGCAAAGCACCGCGGGTGACCAACGATGCGTAGGCGGTCATCGCACCGACCCGCCAGCCAGCCGCACTGGCCCAGTCCCATCCTGCAGGCACCGGTTCCAGGGCAGTTGCGGGCAGCAGGTTGCGCTGCGCAATCGACCCCACCAGATTGGAGAAGCACACCGCATCGCCCTCGCGCCAGCCGGTCACCCCCTCGCCCACCGCTTCGATGACGCCTGCGCCTTCCATGCCCACGGTGTAGGTCAACTCGGGCTTGTGCTGATAGCCGCCGCGGGTCATCAGCAGATCCGGGAAATTGAGTGCAGCCGCCCGCATGGAGACCGCCACCTGCCCCGGACCGGGCGGTGTGACCGGCAACTCAACGAAGCGCAGCCCGGAGAGGTCCTCGCTCAGTTGCTCACAACGCAGGGCTTGATAAGTGTTCGCGTGCATGATGGTTAGTCTCTCGAAGTATCGTGGGGTGATCGAATCGCCAAGGCTGCCGCGTTCACACCGCGCGACGGTCTACCGAGACAGCGGCTGCTGCGCTGGCCTGTGCTGCCAGCACTTCGGCGCGCACGCACTCGGTGAGTTGCGCCTTGATGTCGGTGAATTGCGGCGTGGTCTTCATCGCATAGTGACGGGGGTGCGGCAGATCCACCGGGCGATCGAGCCGGATGCGACCAGGCCGTGCGCTCATCACCACCGTGCGACTCGCCAGAAAGACGGCCTCGTCGATGTCGTGCGTGACGAAGAGCACGGTCTTGCGCTCGGCCTCCCAAATGGACAACAGCAGTTCCTGCATCAGCTCGCGGGTCTGGTGGTCCAGGGCGCCAAAGGGCTCGTCCATCAACAGAATGCGTGGCGCGTTGGCCAGCGCACGTGCAATCGCCGTGCGCTGTTGCATCCCGCCGGAGAGCTGCTTCGGATAGTGGTGTTCAAACCCTGTGAGCCCCACCTTGTCGATAAACCCATGCGCGATCTCCAGCTGCTGCGCACGCGGCATGCCTCGTTCTCGCAGACCGAAACACACATTGTCCAGCACGCTCAGCCAGGGAAACAGCGTGTAGCTCTGAAACACCATGCCGCGGTCGGCGCCCGGCCCCTCGATGCGCTGACCATCGAGCAGCACCTGTCCGGCGGTTGGTCGATCCAGTCCGGCCACGATGCGCAACAGCGTGCTCTTGCCGCACCCACTGGGTCCCAGGATCGTCACGAAATCGTTTTGCGCCACTTCCAGATCGGTGGCCTGCAAGGCCAGCGTGCTGCCGCCCGCGCCCTCGAAGCGGCGCTCCACGCCACGGATGGTGAGCAGCGCACTCATCGACCGAGCGCTGCCCACGGGAACAGCCAGCGGTTCACGGCCTTGAACAGCAGGTCGCTGGCCAGGCCAATGAGGCCGATGACGATGATGCCGAAGATGATCTGATCGGTCGCCAGCAGCGCCTGGCTGTCGGTGATCATGTGGCCGATGCCACTGGAGGCGCCGATCATCTCGGCCACGATGACATAAGTCCAGGCCCATCCGAGTACCGTGCGCAAGGTCTCGGCGATTTCCGGGGCTGCACCGGGAATCAGCACGCGCAGCACCAGGCCACGGTCTTTCACGCCGAGCGTGTAAGCGGCCTCCACCAGGTCTCGACGTGTATGTCCCACCGTCACTGCAATCATCAGCACCAGCTGAAAGAAGCTGCCGATGAAGATCACAGAAAGCTTCTGGGCCTCGCCGATTCCGGCCCACAAGATCAGCAAAGGGATAAAGGCGCTGGCGGGCAGATAGCGCGCAAAGCTCACGAACGGCTCAAAGAACGCCTCGATCGGCTTATAGGCGCCCATGGCCACGCCCAGCGGCAAGGCCAGCGCCGCGGCGATCGCGAAGCCGCCCACCACCCGCCACACCGTCATACCGATATCCCCGGCAAACCCCATCTTGGTCAGCAGCGTCCAACCGGACTGCAGCATCGCCAGCGGGTCCGCGAGGAAGGTCTTGCTGACGAAGCCGCCCAGCGTAGCCACCGACCAGGCGGCCACGAAGACAACGAAGAACGCCACGCCCAGTGCGACGCGCGCAGCGGGCGAGACCGGGGTGAGCGGTCTCAATGCGTCACTTCAGGAAGCGCGTGTCGGTCAGCCTGGACATGTCGGGCAGCGACTTGATGATGCCGGCCTCCATAAGGATCTCGGCCGCCTTCTTGCTGAATGCGGCGTGCTCGCCGGCGAAGAAGTTCAGATTCGCCTCACGGTCCTGCCAGCGCAGAAACTTCTGGCTGGCCTCGAACTGCTCGCCGCTCTGCTTGACGTCGGCGCCCATGATCTCGAAGCTCTTCTTCGGCTCCGCCCGGATCATCGCCAGGGCATCGAAGTAAGCGTCAGCCAGCGCCTTGGCGGCCTTGGGGTTCTCGGTCAGGAACTTCGGCGTGCAGCCAAAGGTGTCCATGATCATCGGGTAGTCCAGCGTGGTGGCAAGGATCCGGCCGGCCTCCGGTTTAGCGCGCACAGCGCCCAGGAAAGGCTCGTACGTCATGGCGGCATCAACGCCGGCGGTGCCCGCGATCATTGCGTTGGCAGCCGCCTGAGGCTCGAGGTTGACGATCTTCACGTCCTTCAGGGTCAGACCGTTCTCACGCAGCATCCAGGCCAGCGTGAAATAGGGTGCCGTGCCGGGCGCGCTGGCCGCCACTGTCTTGCCCTTCAGGTCCTTGATGGAATCGATGCCGGCCTTCACCACCATGCCGTCAGCGCCGAAGCTCTTGTCGAGCTGGAAGATCTGCGTGGTCGGCACGCCGTTGGCGTTCCAGACGATCCAGGTCTCCACGGTCGTGGCGGCACACTGAATATCACCCGAGGCAATGGCCAGATGGCGGTCTTTCTGCGGAATCTTCTTCAGGCTGACATCCAGGCCGTGCTTCTTGTAGAGGCCGGCCTCCTTGGCCAGCGTCAGCGGTGCAAACCCGGTCCAGCCGGAAATCCCAATGGCGACTTTGGTCTCTTGGGCGAAGGCGCCAGGGGCAATCGAGGTCAGGGCGGCAACGGCCAGTGCGGTCAGAAACTGTTTCAAGTGGCTCTCCAAGGTCGTGAATGGGGGATCAGGATCAGGCTACAAGCACGGGCGTGCGGATGAACGTGGATCGGGCGCCAAACAACTGCGTCGGCATCAGGTGGCTGACTGTAGGGCACTTAGGCACTTGTTTACGTCACTCAGTTACGGCACTTAGCCAAAGATCGCCGTGGTCTGATGGCTCACGCCCACCGCACGACCATCGATGTCCCACAGACGCGCAGTCTGACTGCTGTAGCCCTCATCTGCATAACGCGACTCAGTCTGCAACAGCACCCATCGGGCTGGGTCAAAGGTGCGCGGGTCCAGTGAAAACTCAAGCAGCCAGGTCAACGAGGCGCCCGCCGCGGGCCGATCGAGCATGGACAGCACCGGCGAGGGCGGCAGGTCGGCCAGCGCCACCAGGCTGGCTTCGCGCATGGCGGGCGTTGCCAGCACCGCCGGGACCGCCCCATCTGGCCCGGCTACGGCTTCGCGTAAACGGGCCCACATGCGTGCCGGCTTGGGCGGCTGCGCACTGAACATGCGGGTGCCGCCGGCCCAGCGCTGGGCATAGTGCCTCAGGAATTCCGGCATGCGCCCGGGCTGAAATTCAGCCTCGCGCACCGCATCGACCGGCTTGATGTCATCAGGCATCGGCATGGGCAAGCGGGCCTGCGACGAGCGGGCTGCGCCATACACCCCCACCAGCAGCGCCGCCACCTTGCCTGCACTCAGCAGCCGGCATTGCGCATGCGTGATATTTCGCCCGCGGCGTACCACACTGGCCTCGGCGCGCACCGGGCCTGAACCCACCTGTCCGATGAACGTCATCTGCAGGGCGCGCAGGGGCGGCTCTTCACCCACCACCTGACGCATGGCCAACGCACCGATGGCGCCTTGGATCCCGCCGAATGCGGCATGGCCCTGCTGCCAGTCATCGGTCATCGTGACCGTCAGCGCCAGTCCGGCATCGGGCCCGGTGCCCAAGGGTTCGGTCTGGCCGTTCAGAAGTTCACAGAAACGTGGCATGGATCGAAAAGCGGCGAATAGCGTGCAGGAATCCGAGCGAGGATGCCACAATCGACCGCACGCTCAGGAACCGGGATTTCGGTTCTGTCGCTTCGGCCGTGGTCACACGGCCCGCATCGGGTGGCGGTCATGCACACCGATGAGCCCTACCCTCAACACAGGAGCCTCCACGATGTCCGCCCTTCCTTCCGCACTGAGCACCCAGATGACCGAAGCCGAATGGCAGGCGCGCTGCGACCTGGCCGCGCTGTATCGCATCAGCGACCACTTCGGCTGGACCGACATCATCGCCACGCACATGTCGGTACGCGTACCCGGCGAGCCCAACTGCTTCCTCATCAATCACTACGAAGAAATGTTCCACGAGATCACGGCCTCCAGCCTGATCAAGATGGATCTGGACGGCAACGTGATTGGCAAGCAGGGCCGCTTCAACAAGGCCGGCTTCACCATTCACAGCGGGGTCTATAAGGCACGCCCAGATGCCAACTGCACCATGCACACGCACACCCGCGCAGGTGCCGGTGCGGCCATGCTGCGCGACGGACTGCGCCCGATCAGCCAGGACGTGCTGCTGGTGCTCGACGACATCGTCTATCACGACTACGGCATGCCGGCCACGCAGGAAGAGTGCGATGCCTTGGGCCAGAGCGTGCAGCACGGCAGCTGTGTGGTGCTGCGCAACCACGGGCTGCTTACGCTTGCGCCCACCATCCAGGGTGCGCTGCTGAATCTGTACATGCTCGAGCGCGCCTGCGAGCTGGAACTGATCGCACGCACCTTCAGCGAACCACCGGTCATGGTCGACCCCGAAGTGGTCTCCCGCATGGCGCATCGCATGAAGAAGGCCCGCAACGACCCCTCCTGGGGCGTGCAGGAATGGCATGCACTGGTGCGCACGGTCGAGGGTAAGGGCTCCGACTGGCGGCAATAAGCCGGGGCTCGTCTTGCCGGTAAGTGGCGCCCACTGCGCCGCGTGGTCGTCTTGAGTGCTTCTGATGGCCACGGGTGTGCTGCTTTGAGCAATCTATGGAACAGCGTCTTCATTCACGATTGCAGGGTCCGCCGGCCGGAGTAAGGTTTCTGGCTCAGAGCGTGCATGCGCGGACCGAAGCTGGTATACGGCTGCGGGAGTGGCTCGCGGCACGAAACCTTGACACCGGCACTCGCGGTTCGGTCGATCTGAGCGCCTCATCGACTGCGCTCAGAGCCCGCTTGCGCTGCGGCGAGACGCGGGCCTGGGCGCCCGGTTGCAATACCCTGGGTCTGTCACGCACTCTGGGCCTTGAGCCAAGCTCGCCTGCTGACCTACAGCGCGAAATCGCGATCGGTCTGCTGATGTCCCCCGTCGCGTTCGATTTCCCGGATTTCGATGAATTTGAATCGGCAGTGCGCATCCGCATGCTCACCGTCGAGGCGACGCGTCGCACAGTCCTCGACTTTGCGCCAGACGCCGTCGAGCGCCCCGAGGACTGCTGGCAGTACGACGCCCGCACCGGATTTACCGTGCGCGCTGGCCACAACCTGATCGATGCCTTGAGGAAAGCCACCCAACCCGAAGTGACCGGTCGGCGTTACGCCTTCTCTTGTTACCGGGCCACCGAGTACGTGATGCTGCTGGCCATCGCCCAGGAGGCTGCACAAAGCAATCCGTCGTTGCTGATGCGCATCCAGGCATTAGCCCACAGACGCGCCGTGCAATCGCGCGAGTTTCACGAGGTCTACCTTCGCGAGTACGGCTCCCTGCGTTATCCGCTGCCGCTGGGCTATTTCGTGCCCGGGGATCGGGTCTGGTTTCGCAACCCAGATGCTGCATCCGCGCAGGTCGAAGGCTACGAAGGCTCGTGGGTGATCTATCTGGGAGGCGGCCAGTTCGGCAACTTCTGGCAAAGCGATCGGCCTTTCACACTCGCGCACAAGTGTCTGGAAATTTTCCACTGGCGGAACGCTGTCTGCACAGATGCCGACGGCAAGCTGCGCATCGATGAGGACGAGGTCGAGCGGCGCGTGACCGACTCGCTCACCGATCCGGCGCAAACGCACCTCATTCTTGAGCGCATGCAGCGCGCACGCGCGCCACGCGGCGTATTTGATCGCGGCGGGTGCCTGGACGCCACACGCGAATGCGCGCGATGGATCAGACCCACTTCGTGTGGCATCGCCGTGCCGGCAGAGTGAGCTACTCTGCGGCCTGCACGTACAGCCGTTTGCGCTTCCGGAGGAACTCATCATGGCAAAAGGAAAAACGGACTCCCGCACAACGCTCAGTCGCAGCGAATACGAAGCCGCACTTGAGCCGATGATGCTCGAGCTCAATCGTGTCGCCCGTTGGGTGCAACACGAGGGGCGACGGGTCGTGGTGATTTTCGAAGGGCGCGACACCGCCGGCAAGGGCGGCGTCATCAACGCCATCACCTCAACCCTCAATCCGCGTCAGGTGCACGTGGTCGCGTTGCCCAAACCGACCGAAACCGAGCGCACGCAATGGTACTTCCAGCGCTACATCGCTCATCTGCCCGCGGCGGGTCAAATCGCGCTCTTCGATCGCAGCTGGTACAACCGCGCCGGGGTCGAAAAGGTGATGGGCTTTTGTACCGAGGACGAGCACCAGCGGTTTCTCAAGCAGGCGCCCATCTTCGAGAAAATGCTGGTCGACGATGGCGTCGTATTGCTCAAGTATTTTCTGTGCGTTGACCAGGCGCAGCAGGAATCGCGCTTTCGCGAGCGTCTGGACGACCCGCTGAAGCGCTGGAAGCTCTCACCGATCGATCTGCAATCGCGCGAGCACTACAAGGCCTATGGTCGAGCACGCGACGAAATGCTCCGGGCCACGCACACCCGCCATGCGCCCTGGACCTTGGTCGACTTCAACGACCAGCGGCGCGGACGCCTCACCCTGATCCGTCATCTGCTCGATCGGGTGCCCGAAATTGAAGTGGCCGACACGCCACTCGACTACCCGCCGCTGAGCCGTTCCCCGCTGACGGAAAGCTACAAGGGTCCGATCAAGCCGATCAAGCCGTTCTGAGGCGTACGCCCAGTCAAGCGGGTCATCGCACGGAACTGCGCGAACGGAAGTCAGGACGCAGGGCGCGCTGCGTCCTGAACTGCAGCGCCGCCCAGCTCAGAGCTTGTTGTGCGTACCGTCGCACATGACCGACTTGCCGCTTTGCTTGCAGCCACAGAAAAACACTTTTTTCGATTCGGTAGCGGTGTACTTGGTCGGCACGAATTCGGTGCCCTTGTGGCTGCCGTCGCAAAACGGTTGCTTCTTGCTCTTGCCGCAAGCGCACCACCAGTAATCCTTGCCAGCCTCCACATCTACGGGATAAGGGGCTTTCTGTGCGATGTCAGGTGTGGCAGCCATGTGAGTACTCCTCGGTCAGCGTCAAAAGCAGCAGTGTAGCGAAGCCGTCGCCGCGCGCTCGGGAGGTCACGCAAACATGCCCAGATCCCTGACGCTGTAGCGCGCAATGTTCGGCACGATGCGTGCCATATCGCCGGGCTGAACACCGAACCAACCGGCTAATGTGGCCGCCAGCTGATCGACCCCAGTGGTCGGCAGCAGCCGCCCTTGCCCGACATCATCGGGGCCATTGTTGGCCCACACGGGTATCGTCCCGTAATACTGCCGTCCGCGCACCGCACCGCCCAGCACAAAGTGATGCGAACCCCAGCCATGATCAGAGCCGTCGCCGTTTGAGGTGATGGTGCGGCCGAAATCGCTGGCGGTAAAGGTCGTGACATTCGCAGCCACGCCCAGCTCCACCGTTGCCTGATGAAACGCGGCCAGCGCATCGGCCACCTGGCCGAGCAACGCAGGATGGTCAATCAGCAGACGGTCGTGAAGATCGAATCCGCCCAACCCTACGAAGAAGACTTGCCGCTTCGCACCCAGTCCTGCACGCGCCGAGAGCAAGCGCGCCACCATCCGCAGCTGTCCGCCCAGCGAGGTGGAGGGAAACGTGGTCGACACCGGTGGGGCGGCCGACAGTGCGGCACTCATCTTCTGATTCGCATCAATCGAGCGGGCAACCACCTGCGTCACCGACTGCTCAAACAGGCCGGGACTGTCGGTGCGGCTGATCAGGCTGCGCAAGGCGTTCGCTGCAGCCGCGGAACCGTAGAGGGTTTGACCGATGCCGTTGATGGCAATCGACCCATTGGCGCTGACCTGATACTGAACCGAGTCGGCACCCGACAGGTAGATCGCATTGCCCGAGACACTCACGCAGGTGAAGGTCGACTGGCCATTTCCCGATGCCATCAGGTCGCCGATTCGCCCACCCCATCCGGAGCGGGCGCCTTCAGGCGATGACGCCTGCCAGATCGACTGCTGGTCGTTGTGCGAGAACAGCTTCGGGGGCAGCGGCACCGAGCGCGCCAGGTACTGAGCTTTGGTCGTGGGCTGCATCAGCGGCCCGATATTCATCAGCACCCCGAGTTGCCCGCTTGCAAACAACGCAGACAGAGGCGAGAGCTGCGGGGCGAGCGCAAACTGCCGACCGTCGGACGACGGGTTCAGCGGTTGCAGCACGGTACCGGCCAGCGCATCGCGCGCGATACACACGTCCGGGCGCAGGGCCGCATAGTTCGCGTACCCGCTGGCGTCATACGGGATCAGGGTGTTGCCGCAGTCGTTGCCGCCGTAAAGAAAGACGCAGACCAGCGCCTTGTAGTCGGTGGCACTTTGCGCAGCGGCTTCAGACATGGCGGCAAGGTTCAGCGCCCACGGCGCCGCCGCGCCGGCAAACGCCAGGCCCGTCGAACGGCGCAGGAACTCTCTGCGGGTGGCGCGCGGTGGAGTCATGAACCTTCCTTCATTGCTGGACCAGCGCTTCAGGGCACACCAGCGTCATGAGCACCGCGGCACAGACCCGGTTGCGTCGCTGGGATTCGGTGAGATCCGGCATCTGGGCCAGCGCACTGCGTATCGTTGCGCGTGAGGACGCGCTCAGCCGGTTGGCCGCCAGCAGCCATTCAGTCTGCGCGGCCAAGGCATTAATATCGGCCGAAAGCGCCAGCAGTTCGGTGTAATCGGGCGTCAGGTCACTGCCGAAGAACCCATTCACCGAAGAGACCACCGTCTGCATGAAGTTCACGAACCCGGCCACGCTGGTCTCGGTGGTGATCTGCAACTCCGGTGCCACGAGACCCCGTGCTCCGAGAGGGGTATGAGGCGCTACGTAACCGGGTCGGAAAAAATTGAACACGCTCGGACTGTGCAGCGGACTCTGCCCCAATCGCGTCGCAGGATCCGACAGATTGCCCAGCTTCCAGGCACCCGAGGGTGAGCGGACCTTGAATGCCCGAGCCCATCGCGCAAAGCGCAGGACAGGCTCGGTCAGCTTGCCCGCCCCCGGGTCGGTGGGCACATCGAGCGCTTCCGGGTCCGTCAGGATGGCCCGAACCATGGCACCCAGATTGCCGCGTCGACCCGCACCATTGTCGGCGAACGCCGCTGCGACCCGCCCGACATACGCGGCCGATGGGTTGCTCGTCACCAGGCGTTGAATCAGCTGTCGCCCGAGGAACGGGCCAAGATTCGGATGCGCACACAAGACATCCAGCGCCCTGCGCAGGCTGGTCGGGCCATCGGTTCCGGCAGGCAGCACCAGACCCAGAAATCGCTTCTCGCCGGCTTCGTGGCGCGTGGGATAGTGCTGCATCGGGACCACGTATCGGGCCGGTGTCGTGTTGTCCAAACCCGTGCCGCTTGCGTAATCCCAGCCCGTCAGCGCCCGGGCAAGACCCGTGACATCGTCCTGACCATAGGATTCACCCGACCGCGCGCCGCTGGTCACTGGCAGCCCGTTGGCATCAAGGTTGACCAGACCGATCGTGAAGAGCTGCATCAGCTCACGGGCATAGTTTTCGTCGGGGACTCGCCCGGCATCGTTCGCCTTGCGATTGCCCCTCATGTTCAGGTAGTCGCCCATGGCAGGCGAGAGCGTCACGTCTTCCAGCAAGCTGCGGAAATCACCGAAAGCATGGGTCTCGAGCACATCCAGGTAGTAGCCCACGGCGAACGATTTCCACGCCGAGGACACCCCATCGATCGACACCACGAGGATCTGTGACAAGGCGTAGACCACGCGCTGTCGCAACACATCCGGACTCGACAGAAACTTGCGCCAAACGGAATAGTCCAGCGGCGATGACGAGAACTGATAGGTCATGGCATCAAAACCGGATGCAAAGAGCCACTCGACATGCGACATCGAGCGAGGCATCGCGAACTGCTCGTTAAGCCAAGCGTCGCGGCCCATGCTCTGCAACTGCTCGATCTGCGCCCGGTCGGCACCAAAGCTGGCCTGATGCAACAGGCGTGATGCCGCCGTCTGCGTCAGTGGAATCACCGCTGGACTCGGGACCGCTGATGCCGATTGCCCCGACCCACCGGGGTTGGCCAGACTGACATTCGCTGGGGTCGCCCCATCCCCGGAAGCACCGCCACATCCATACAGACTCAGTGCGGCCAGGCTTGCGGCCTGCGTGTGCGCCGCGCGCGACGGGCGATCGGTGGCCCGCGGCGCTGGCAGGCACTCAGGCGCGTCGCTGTAGCAAGGCGATTCGACGGCATTGCGGGTCATCGTCGAGGCATCCTGTACCGGGGCGAGCATTCGAGCCTGACGACCGTCGACTCAGCCCGCAGCGCAGTGCAGACCGACGGTCGGCGAAGTCGACAGACGGTCAACGCGCGACCGCATAGCGGGCGATTGAGCGAGCCCGGTAAGATCCCTGCACCGACCACTCAATGACTCTGCGCACCATGCTGAAGCTCTATTACAACACCGCACCCAATCCGATGAAGGTGGCCTTGCTGCTGGAAGAGCTGGGCACGCCATACGAAGCCATTCCGGTCGACACGCGAAAAGGCGAGCAGCACAGCGCGTCGTTCATGCGCCTGAACCCCAATGCCAAAGTCCCGGTGATCGATGACGAGGGCCGTGTGGTCTTCGACAGCAATGCCATCCTGCTCTATCTGGCCGACCGGGCCGGTCGTTTCGTGCCCACAGATCTGGCCTCGCGCGAGCGTGGTGAAATGCTTTCGTGGTTGATGTTCGTGGCCAGCGGGATTGGCCCTTACTCAGGGCAAGCGGTGCACTTTCGCAACATGGCCCCTGAGCCCAAGGAATACGCGCTCAATCGCTATGATTTTGAAGCGCATCGGCACTGGAAAATTCTCGACGACCGACTGGCCACGCAACCTTACCTTGTGGGGAACCAGTACAGCATCGTCGACATGGCGTTCTGGGGCTGGGCGCGGCTGGTGCCCTTCGTGTTGGGCATCGACAATCCCTGGGGCCAATACCCTCAGGTCAAGCGGCTGCTCGACGAAATCACGGCACGTCCCGCAGCCCAGCGCGTCGAGAAGTTGCGCACCGCCCATGCCTTCAAGACTGAATTGGACGAAGAGGCTCGGCGCAACATGTTTCCGCAAAACGAACGGCTCAAGAAGGCCTGAGCAAAGAAGGCCTGCGCAGCACCGGGCCTGTTCTGCACATCAGCCCGCCTGCCTGCATCGGCGGGCAGGCTCAATCATTGCTGCCCAGATGGCGTCGCGCAGCACGCGCAAGCTTCGCATCGAAGGTGATCAGCGGGGCTTGCAAGGCGGCGGCCAACCACAAGTAGGCCGCGTCATAAGACGTGATCCGATAGCTCATGGCCAGTGAGGCCTGCGCTACCGGCTCCACCCAAGCCCGCTCAAGCGCGAGCACCTTGTAATCGGCCAGTCCCTGGGCAGCGATATCGCCCAGGCCGGCAAGCGCCTTGGCCAGGGCCACACTGGCCATTTCATAGTCGATCAGTTGGGGCGCGTGCAGACTCATGCCCGCCAACTCGCGCAAGGCAGCAGGGCCCTCCGGCTCATCGAACAGCACGGCTGCCAGCACGGCAGCATCGACCACCACGGGTCGTCGGACTCGCAGCGATGCCCCGGGCTGGGCTGAAAACAGTCTGCGCCGACTCATCGACCTTCCCGATCAGCGCGCACCTGCTGTCCGGCTGACGGCCCGCTTCGAACCGGTCTTGCCCGTCGGGCGGCATGCTCGCGAGCGATCAGTTCAATCGACTTGAGCGATCCCGGCTCCGTTGCCGACGAGCGTACCGACGCCACCGGCACAGGGCGCGAGGGCGAACGAGTCAGCGTCTGCGGATCCTGGGCTGCGGCAGCCGCCGTGACCAGCGACAGCAGCTCGCCTTGCAGCGATCGGTGATTGAGCCGTGCCCGCTCACGCAAAGCCTGCGCCACCGGCTCCGGGACATCCTTGATGGACAGTGTTGGCATCTGCTGCACTCGTACTTGGGTTCGTTCGGTCTGATCCAGTCGGGGCGGCACGAGCAGTGCTGGCCGACAGTTTCATTATGGCGCCAATCTGGAACCATTGCGTTTCGGTGCGACGGCCACACAGACTGGTCGTTTCGTCCCGAGGAAGCCGTCATGCCTTCTGCACACGACACCGATCCGTCCATGGCCTTCGGTCAGACTGCCCCCGTGACCCTGCGCCAGGCCGCCACACTCATCCGGGCAATGGCGCACGAGCAAAGCTTCCTGCTGCTGGCGCCGCCCGGTGTGGGCAAGTCCGACATCGTGTTTCAAGTGGCACGCGAAGCCGGTCTGCCTTGCCGCTCGCTGCTGGGTACGCAGATTGCGCCGGAAGACGTGAGCGGCGTGCCACGCATCGTGGGTGAGCGTTCGGTGTTCTGCCCGCCGCGCGCCCTGCTGCCCGAGAATGCCGAGCCGTTCTGCCTCTTTCTGGATGAGCTGCCCGCCTGTGCGCCTGACGTCCAGAAGGCCTTTTATTCGCTGCTCCTTGAGCGACGCATTGGCGAATTCGCACTGCCGCGCGGCACGTGGGTCGTAGCGGCCGGCAACCGGATGCAGGACCGCGCGCTGGTACGCGCCATGAGTTCGGCGCTGGTCAACCGGGTGACCATCCTGCATGTCCGGGTGGATACCGACGAGTGGCTGCAATGGGCCGCCGTGCATGGTGTACGCCCGGAAATCCGTCGGTTTGTCGCGTCCATGCCGGAGTCCCTGGTGCGGCCAGTCCCGGAAGACCCGGTACCGTTCTCCACACCGCGCGCCTGGGCAGCGCTGTCGCGCTCGCTCGACCTGGCCGAATCGGCGGGTGTGCTCGATGCGACCACCCGCCGTGCGCTGGCGTTTGGCCGTCTGTCGCCCGAAGACGCGGCCATGTTCTGCGCTTTGGCCGAAGAGTCGCTCACGCCACTGCGCGAGCTGGGCGACTACCTGCGCGAACCCGACACCCTGCCCCAGGGCGAGTCCGGGCGATGGTTTGTGCTCGACTGCATGCGCCAGCACGTGCGCGAAGGACGGCTTGAGGCGGTCGAGCCCGCTGTGATCGACCGCTTCATGCGGGCGCTGCCCGATGAGCATCAGTTGCAGGTGCTGACCGATCTGGTCGACCGCTGGGCGGAACTGGGCGCAGAAGACGCCATGTTCGAGCTGTTGGGCCGGGTCGCCCAGGTCTAGCGCAAGCGAGGCACGCGCATGAGCACCCCATTGACCCGACGGTCTGATGCGTCCGCATCCGCAGCATCAGACGCGCTGGCGCGGGTTGGCCTGGCGCTGCGCCGGATCACGGTCCCGTTTCCCTATCTCGCAGGACTGGCCGCTGCAGCGCGTGTTCAGCTCGATGCACGCGTGCCCACCATGGGCGTCTTCGCCTCGGGGCGGATGGTCGCCAACGCGCAGTTCGTCGGCAAACTCAACGATGCCGACCTGAACTTCGTGGTGGCCCATGAGTTGCTGCACCTGGCGCTGCGCACGCACCAGCGCGCACGTGGCAGCGACCTGATGCAGTTCAACGTGGCCCATGACTACATCATCAACGATGTCTTGCGCCATGAACTCGGGATCTCCCGCATCCCTGCAGGCGGGCTCGACATGCAAGGCGCACGGCTGCGGTCAGCCGAAGCCATCCTGCTCGAATTGCGCCGCGAAGCGAGCGCTCAGACGGCCGGCGGCGGTACCAAGGTTCGAGTCTGGCAACCTGGATCGGGGTCACGCAGCGGCTCAGGAGGCGGGCAGCCCGATGGCGACGGTTCGCCGGAGGGAGAGGCCCCGGGCAACGAGGTCGGCGACGAAATGGGTGACGTTCTGGCCGACGCGCTGGAGCGTGAGTGGTTCGATGCCGACGCGCAGGCACAGCGCGAGCAACAACGTGAACTCGAGCAGACCGCCCGGCGCGGAATGGCGGTGGCGCGGGCACGTGGCCGACTGCCTGCGGCATTAGCGGCTCAAATGGGTTTGTCGCCCGGGCATGACAGCCGATGGGTCGACGCAACGCGCGGGGCCTATCGCACGCCGGCGCAGATCCCTTTGCAGCGTTGGATCGAGTCGGTGACCATGGGCCCGCGCACATTCGAGCGGCCTGCACGTCGCGCAGCAGGCAGCGCCGGCATCGTGCTGCCCGGGCGACGGCGCGAGAGTCAAGTGTTGAACGTGGTCCTCGACACCAGCGGGTCCATGAGCGACGAGATGCCCCGTGCACTTGGAGCGCTGGGCGATGTCTGCGAAGCGCTGGGTGTCGCGCAGGTGCGCCTGATCCAGTGCGATGCGATCGTCACGGCCGATGACACGCTGGAACCGCAGCAACTGGCGCGCAAACAGATCGCAGGGTACGGCGGCAGCGATCTCTCGCCCGCGCTGCGCTATCTGGCGAACGACCCCGAAGTGCGGGCGGTCGTGGTGATCACCGACGGCGATATCCAGCACCCCGATGAGGCGCTGCCCTTCGAACTGCTGTGGCTACTGCCACCCCAATCGCAGCCCAGCTTTCGACCCAGACAGGGGCGGGTGATGCACCTGTGCCCACGCACCTGATCCACCCCACTGATTCACCTCACTGATTTCCCCCACTGAGCCCAGGAGCGCCCCAACATGAAAGTGATCCAGGAACTGGCAGCTTATTTTGACCGGCGCGGTCGCCTTGGCCCACAGCAGCTTGAGCGGCTGCTTGAGCAGGGGCTGCTGGCCCACGACCCGCCGCGCACCATGGTCGAACACTGCGGGCAGATCGGGCAGACCTATTATTTTCGCGTCACCGGCGATCCGGACGGGCCGGTTTGGGGCACCGACATTTACACCGGAGACTCGAGCGTCGCCTCGGCCGCAGTGCACGCCGGACTGGTCAAGGCGGGCGATATCGTCGTGCTGCGGGTGGTGGTGGTCGAGCCGCCCGAGCGCTTCGACGGGTCGCTGCGTCACGGCATCACGAGCCACGAGTTCGAGCGCTATGGCACGGCATTTCGCTTTGAGCGCGTGGGATTCGATGCGGCCAGTGGCCGAACCTGAACCGCTTGAAACGACTGGCGCACGGGGGGGCACTTTTCACTCGCGTGTGCCGATCCCTGCGCCGCGGCGGCCACGGTGGTAAGGTTTGCGGATATCTCACGCAGAACTGACCGCCATGATCCCGCTTTCCGTCCTCGATCTCGTCCCCGTACGCATGGGCGAAACGCCCGTGCAGGCCCTGCCGCGCGCACTCGACCTCGCCCGTCACGTGGAGCGCTGGGGATATCAGCGTTACTGGGTCGCCGAGCATCACAACATGGTCGGTATCGCCAGCTCGGCCACCTCGGTCGTGATCGGCTATCTGGCGGGCGGCACCTCCACGATCCGCCTGGGCTCGGGCGGCATCATGCTGCCCAATCACTCGCCGTTGGTCATCGCCGAGCAGTTCGGCACGCTGGCCTCGCTCTATCCGGGTCGCATCGACCTGGGACTGGGGCGGGCACCGGGGACCGATCAGGCCACCATGCGCGCACTGCGGGCGCATCCGCAGGCTGCAGAGCATTTCCCCGACGATATCCAGGCGCTGCGCTTCCTCTTTGACGATGCACAGCCCGACCAGGGCATCCGTGCCGTGCCGGGTGCCGGCACCCATGTACCCCTGTGGATCCTGGGCTCAAGCACCTACGGCTCGCAGGTGGCGGCGCACTTCGGACTGCCGTACGGGTTTGCTTCGCACTTCGCGCCAGCCGACCTGGACGCCGCCCTGCGCATTTATCGCCAGCAATTCAAGCCCTCGGAGCAGCTTGCCCGCTCGCACGGCATGCCCTGCATCAACGTGATCGTGGCCGACACTGATCGCGAAGCAGTTCGGCTGTTCACCACGCTGCAACAGCGCTTTACCGACATGGCGCGCAATCGTCGCGGCCTAATGGCGCCCCCGATCGACGATATCGAGACCTACTGGTCGCCAGCCGAAAAAGCCCATGCCATGCGCATGCTCGAGTGTGCTTTCGTGGGCTCACCCGAGAGCGTGCGCAGACAGTTGCAGGCGTTCATCGAGCGCACCGGTGCCGACGAGCTGATGGTGAGCGGCAGCATCTTCGACCATGATGCGCGCCTGCGCTCCTATGAGTTGCTTGCCGACATCGGGCACAAGCTCGAGCCTCGCCGCACGGCCGCGCTGGCCACCGCCTGAGACACCGGATCGACCCAGGGTTCGAATCTGATTCAGCCCTGATTCGACACCACTGAGTCGATGCTTAGCCGACGCTCGTCAGCGGCGGCTGTGCGACTTAACTCACGCGCACTGAGGGCTGCAAGCCCACCACAGTCGTGGGCCGTGAAGACAATCCCACAAAAGCGAAGTCCACTTCCGGCGCGTGGCCACCCACGATCCGGGCGATGCTCTTGCCCGATCCGCATGCATGGGTCCAGCCCAGCGTGCCATGCCCGGTATTCAGATACAAATTGGGCAGGCGTGAGCGACCAATGATCGGCACATTGCTGGGGGTGGCCGGGCGCAACCCGGTCCAGAACTGCGCCTGGCTTGAGTCGCCTGCACCCGGGAACAAGGCGTCCACGCGGCGCACGATCGCCTCGCAGCGCACACGATTCAAGTCACGGTCGTAACCATTGAGCTCGGCGGTGCCAGCGATGCGCAGTCGGTCGCCCAGACGTGAAAACACCAGTTTGTATTCGTCATCGGTCAACGACACCTGATGCGCAAGCGCCGCATCGGCAACGGGGATCGTGACTGAGTAGCCTTTGGCCGGATAAATCGGCAATCGGATGCCCAGCGGTTTGACTAGCAAGGGGCTGAGCGAACCCATGGCCACGACGTAAGCGTCGCCGCGAATGCGCTGAAAACGCCCTTCGGCATCGGTCACTTCGACATGGTCGATGGATCCGCCGGCTTCGCGCAACGCCGTGATGGTGTGGCTCATGCGGAAGTGCACGCCATCGGCCTCGCAGTGCTTCACCAGTTCGCGTGCGAACTGGTTCGCATCCCCCGATTCGTCCTCGGCCGTAAAGGTCGCCCCGGCAAGCTGATGGCGCACCTGACGCAAAGCCGGCTCGATGCGCACCGCCTCGTCAGCCGAGATCACCTGGCGCTCACAACCAAGCTCGCGCATCTGAGCAGCCGGTGCATGGGCAGCCTCAAACTCCGCGGCATTGGTATAGAAGTGCAGGATGCCCTGCGTGCGCTGGTCATACTGGATGCCGATATCGCGGCGCAGCTGCTGCAGCGTGGCGCGGCTGTAGGTGCCCAGCTGCACAATCTGTCGGATGTTGTGACGGGTGCGCGCGGGCGTGCACTCACGCAGAAACTGCAGACCCCACAGCCACTGCCGCATGTCCGCACGCAGTCGAAAGAGCAGTGGCGCATCTTCCTTGCCCAGCCATTGCAACACCTTGAGCGGCGCGCTCGGATTAGCCCAGGGCTCGGCATGGCTCACCGAGATTTGTCCGCCATTGGCAAAGCTGGTTTCTGCGGCCGGCGAGGCCTGCCGATCGACGACGACCACTTCATGACCCTGCTGGCGCAGAAAGTACGCCGACGTCACACCGAGTAAACCTGCACCGAGGACAACGACTTTCATGATGGGCTCCTGAGATGCCTCACTGGGGTTGCAGATTGATCGCCTTGGCGATTCCGCGGAACTGTGCCGTGCCGTCCGTATAGGCCTTGCCGACTGCATCGAGCGGCAAGGGTTGGGCGAGCAGCAGGCTGTTGGCATCTAGGCCCGTGCGCACAGCGGGGTCGGCCAGGGTGTCGGTGATCGCCTTGTGCAGGCGCTGCACGACCGGCTCAGGGGTGTCCTTGCGCACGAAGTAACCCGTCCAGATGTTGAAGGAGAAGTCTCGCAGGATCTTGGATTCACTGATCGCAGGGAACGCCTTCACGTTTTCCAGGCGTTCGGTATTGAGCATGGCCAGCACCTTGAGCTTGCCCTGCTTGTGAAACTCGTCATAGCGCTTGCCGTACGGCGCCAGGAAGAAATCGACCTGATTGCCCAGCAAGTCCTGCTCGGCAGGCTGACCGCCTTTGTAAGGCACATGCACCATCGGGATGCCGCTGACCTGCGACAGGTGCTCGCCCAGCAGGTGATAGAACGAGCCCACCCCCACACTGGCGTAGGTGAGTGGCTTGCCGTCGCGTGCCGACTTGCGCGCATAGTCGATGAATTCATCGACCGAGTTCACCGGAAGTCCCGGGCGGGCCAGAAAAGCGATCTGCGCGGTGGCAATCATCTGCACCAGACGGAAATCTTCGCTTCTGAATTTGATGGCCGAGATCGCCAGCGGGGCCAGGATCAGCTCATTGGGCGAGCCCTGAAACACCACATGGCCATCCGAGGGCGCCACCAGCAGCTTGTTGGCACCGATCGACCCGCTGCCGCCGCCCACGTTTTCCACGATCACCGGCTGCCCGAGCTGCTTGCCCAGCGAGGTGTTCACGGTGCGTGCAATCACGTCGGACAGTCCGCCTGCCGGATACGGTACGACCAGCGACACCGGCTTGGCAGGGAACGTCTGGGCCGACACGCCGGTCATCAGGAACAGGCTGGTCGCAAGGGCTGAGAGCGATCGCAGCAGGGTGCGGTTGAACGGGTTCATCTGGACCTCATTCTGGACAGGTGACTGATTGGTTCATCCGATCGTAAGACTGCTGTAATCATGTGTCCAATGCATTATTCTCCTGAATATAATGCGTTTTTTGACTGCATTGATCTGCGCAACAGGCATGGACTTCAGATCTCAGTTTCAGCCTTGCAGGTGAGTCCTCCATGAACATCCGGCACCTTGAACACCTTCTGGCCATTGCCGAAACAGGCTCCTTCAGCCGTGCAGCCGAGCGATCCTTCATGACCCAATCTGCGCTCAGCCGCAGCATCCAGGCCCTGGAGCAGACGCTGGGCGGGCGACTCATCGATCGCATCGGCAAGCGCAATGAGCTCACCGCGCTGGGGCACGATGTCGCGGAGCGCGCGCGCGCCATCGTGCTGGGTGCGCAAGAAATTCGTCTGAGTGCGCAGCGCTTTCAGCAAGGCGATGGTGGCGCCATCAGCGTGGGGTTGGGGTCCGGTCCGGGTGCTCTGCTCATGACACCACTGCTGTGCCACATCGCCACGCAACATCCCGGGGTGCGGGTCAACATTGCACGGGGCTCAACCGAACTGCTGCTGGTGCAACTGCGCTCGCGCGAGCTCGAAGCCCTGGTGGTCGATGCCCGCCGGATTGCGCCAGCGCCCGACCTGAAGATCGAATCACTTGGCGAACTGAGAACCGGGTTCATCTGCCGCGCCGACCACCCCCTGGCGCGGCGCAGAAAACTCACGCTCACCGACGTCCTGAAACATCCGGTCGCCACAACGCCACTGTCCTCTGAAGTGGCACGCCTGCTGGTCGAGCAATTCGGGCCGCATGCCGATCCCGACACCATGGCCAGCTTGCGTTGCGAGGACATCAACAGCCTGATCGATGCGGTCACGCAATCGGACGCTGTGTTTCTGGGCATCGCGGCCGCTGCGCGCGAAGGTCTGGCCTCGGGGCGCCTGAAAGAACTCCAGATCACTCCCGGCGTGAAAGCGACTGCGCGCTTCGCCTATGTCACGCTGGCCGGCCGAACAGCCGCCCCGGTGATGCGGCTGTTTCGCCGCTTCGTGCGTGACCATCTGAGGGACTGAGGGCAGCGAGCGTCTGTCTTGCTGACAACACGCATCTGCCGGGCGCCAGACCGTTGCCGAGTGGCTCAGATCCGACCCGCCACCGCCCTCACCTTGCCCGGCGACGCCTGCCAGATGGCCACGATCGACAACAGCGTCATGCCCACGCAAATCCACCAGGCGATGGCATAGCTGCCTGTGGCGTCATGCACCGCACCCGCCACAAATGGACCCACTGCGCCACCGCTGATGGCCGCAAACATGAGCGTGCCGAAGATGCTGCCGTAATGCTTGCCTTCGAAAATTTCGGCCGGCACAGCGCCGAACACCGACGTAATGCCATAGCCCAGCGCACCCTGCACCACCACCATGAACCACATCAGCCACGGGCTGGCATGGTGCTCCAGGCCCAGCAGCGACAGGTAGCACAGCGCAAAGCCCAAGGCGCCGATCGTCCAGACGATCTCGCGCCCAATACGATCCGATAATTGCCCCAACGCAATCTGCCCGGGTACCCCAGCCAGACTGACCACACCCAGAGCAAGCGCGGCTTGGGTGCGGTCAAAACCCACTTCCACCAGATATTTCGTCTGATGCACCTGCACGGCGTACCAAACGAACAGGCCACAAAAATAGCCCAGCGCCAACCACCAGAAGCGCGCTGTGCGCATCGCGCGCGACAAGGTCCAATCCGTGGCCGCCCACGCCTGATCGATCACGTTACTGCGTTTGGCGGCGGTGGCTGCGCCGGGTACCGGAGCCTCGTCGCCGTCGGGCAGCAAGCCAATGTCCTGGGGCCGCCTGTGCAAGAGCAGCGCAAGCGGCACCAGCGCGCACATTGCGAACAGACCAAGCACCGTACAGGCGGTGCGCCATCCCGACCCTTCGATCAGCCGCTGCATGAGCGGCAACATCACGATCGACCCCACGCCCACGCCCGAGAACGCAATGCTCATCGCCAGACCGCGACGGCGCTCGAACCACGCGGGCAGAAAGAGGGCCTGACAGGAATATCCAAGGCACACGCTGCCTGCGCCCACCAGGACGCCTAGCGTGGCATAGAAATGCCAGGGCTCCCTGGCAAGCGTAGCCAGCAACATGCCGGCCGCCACGGTCACAATGCCGATGAGCGTGATCAGGCGAGGGCCGCGTGCATCCATGAGCCGGCCCAGCAAGGGGCTCAGGAAGGCAGAGATCAGAAAGCCGAAGGAAAAGGCGCCGGCTGTCGTGGCGCGTTCCCAGCCAAACTCGTCAAGAATCGGGGGAAACAGCAGTGAAAACGCGGTTCGCGCGTTCACTCCGACCGCCATGGTGACAAAGACCACCGCTACGACCACCCAGCCGTAGTAAAACGGCAGCCGCCGTGCGAGTTGGGCGAGCACGATGCAGTCTCCTCACTGATGGGGCAACCCTGCGCCGCATGCGCAGGGCTGTGCTGCGCAGGGCGCGCAGCACTCAGCGAAGCTTATCTGATCGGCGCGCCCAGACCGTCGAACAGGATCAGGCCTTCTTCGCCCAGGCCGAGCACCAGCCCTTGCCAGCCACTTGTTTGCCTGCAAACAGCGGGCAACCACCGGCCGCATCAGCTGCCTTGCCCTGGAAAAGCGCGCAGTTGGTACACACCTGGCCGGCTGCGAACTTGGTGTACTTGGCCTTATCGACTTTGGCGGCATCGGCCACATAGCCCAGTGCCTGAGCCTGCGCATCTGTGGGGTTGACCATTGCGGGCGCTGTGGCAGCAGCTTGTGCACGGGCCAGGCCTGCGCAGCCAAGGGCGCCGGCGCCCACTACGGATTGAATGACAAAAGTTCTGCGAGTCGCGTTCATGGGTGTCCTGAATCGAGGAGAGAAGAATGAGTGGAGTGCACGTCGAGGATCGAACGGGTCTGTGCCCTGATCTGACACGCCGGTGCACACTCAGAAACGTCTGAAGCGCGCCCGCCGATGACAAGCATAGCTGCGGGTGCAATGACTGAGGGTCGCAGTCGGCTTTCGCAGTCAGCCCCTCACCAACCAATCGCCTTAGGTAGCCACAGCGCCAACTGCGGATAGAGGAAGACCAGGACAAGTGTGGCGCCTTGCAACAGGATGAATGGCACCACGCCCTTGTAGATGTCCTTGATCGTCACCTCAGGCGGTGCGACCCCCTTGAGGTAAAAGAGCGCCCAGCCGAACGGCGGCGTCAGGAATGAGGACTGCAGATTCACGGTCACGAGAATAGCGATCCAGACTGGATCCACACCCTGTGCCAGCAGGACGGGCAGAAACAGCGGCACGGCGATGTAGCTGATCTCGATCCACTCGATGAAAAAGCCGAGCACGAAAATCAGCGCCATCATGAACCAGATGTCGGCATTCACGCCGCCCGGTAACCATTCAAACAGCCGCGTGATCACATCCTCGCCGTGCAGGCCGCGAAACGCCAGTGCAAAGACTTGTGCGCCGATCAGGATGAACATCATCACTGCAGTGATCTTGCTGGTCTCGAGTGCCACCTGCTTGAGCACATCGAGTTTGAAGCGCCCTGAGATCAGAGTGATCAGCACTGAGCCTACTGCACCCATCGATGCCGCCTCGGTCGGTGCAGCGATGCCCCCGACGATCGATCCAAGCACCGACACCACCAGCGCGATCGGAGGCACGACCACCTTCCAGAAGCGACGCGTCAATTCAGCGCGACTGACGCGGCTGCGCTCCTCCAGGGGAATCGGCGGCATCAGATCGGGCTTGAGCATGCCCAGCACGAGCAGGTAGATGATGTAGACCGCCGAGAGCAACAATCCGGGGATGACTGCCGCCGCAAACAGCGTACCGACCGACAGTTGCATGATGTCGGCGAGCAGAATCAGGATCAGGCTTGGCGGAATAATCTGGCCCAGTGTTCCGGATGCGCAAATGGCCCCGCAGGCAACGCTCTTGTCGTAACCGCGCCGAATCAGCGTAGGCAACGTCAACAGACCCAGCGTGATGACCGTGGCGCCCACGATGCCGGTGGTGGCACCCATCAGCACACCGAACAAGATGATGCCCACGCCCATGCCGCCGCGCACGCCTCCGGCAAGGTGCCCCATCACATCGAGCAGGTCATCGGCAAGCCGCGACTTCTCGAGCATCACACCCATAAAGACGAACAGCGGAATCGACATCCACTGGTAGCCCGCCACCACGCCGTAGACGCGCGCCGGCAGAAGATTGAAGAGCGAGTCGCCGAAACCGATGTACCCGAACACAAAGCCCACGGTGGCCAGCGACGCTGCAACCGGGATGCCGATCATCAGCAGCACGAAGAAGGCCACCACCATCAGGATCGCCCAGGTCGACAGATCACCCACGGGCGGTCTCCTTCAACGACTCACCCAGCACCAGTCGCAGCGTAGCTGCCACAGCGTGTAGCGCCACCAAACCGAATCCGACGGGGATCAGGGACTTCACTGCCCAGCGCCACGCAATGCCGCCGGGGTCGGCCGAGCGCTCAGCCACCGCCCATGACTGGCCCACGTAGGCGAGTGACAGCTTGAACAAGAGGAGTGCCATCGCCAGCAACAGCAACAGCGAGGCAAGATCCACCCACCACCGTGTGCGGGCACCATAGCGCGCGTAAAACAGGTCGACGCGAACATCCTCGCCTCGCTGCAGCGCGTGCCCGATACCCAGCATGATCATTGCAGCCAGCAGGTGCCACTCAAGCTCCTGTGCCCACACCGAGCCCAAACTCATCGAGTAGCGCAACAGCACATTGACCGCCACCAGCCCGATCATGGCCAGCGCCAGCCACAGCGTGAGCTGGCCCATTGCATCGATCAGCCGCTCGATCGCGCGAGCGGCGCGGCGCAGGCTTGTTTGCATCGCGCGCTCCAGATCAGCCGCGGACCTTGACGTGATACTGCTCCTCGCTGATCTCGGACCACCGGTCAAACTTTGCCTTGAACGCAAAGTACGACTCGTGCACCTTCTTCGTCAGCGGGTCCTTGGCAACGGCTTCGGCGAGCACCTTGTCGGTCTCGTCGCGCAGCGCCTTGACCACTGAATCGGGCAAGGGTCGCGCAATGACCTTCTGGTTCCTGATCAGGTCCTCCATGGCCTCGGAGTTGTTGCGCTGGCACCAGCCCTCACTGATCACGTTGCATGCTGCCGCAGCGTTTTCGACAATCGACTGCAGGTCTTTGGGCAGCTTCTGCCAGGCAGCCTTGTTGATCAGCAACTCCGAGACGGTGGCCGACTCATGCCAGCCGGTCGTGTAGTAGTACCTGGCTGCCTTCTGCAGACCCAGCCGCCGATCCTGGAAGGGTCCGACGAACTCCGCCGCATCAATGACACCGCGCTCGAGCGCCGGAAAGATCTCGCCACCCGGCAGCACCTTCACGTCCACACCCAAATTGGCATAGACACGGCCGGCGAGCCCTGGGATGCGCATCTTCAGTCCCTTGAGATCCGCAACCGAATTGATCTCCTTCTTGAACCAGCCAGTCATCTGCACGCCGGTGTTGCCGCACGGCATGGCGATCATCCCGAACGGTTCATACACCTCGTTCCACAGCTGCTGGCCACCGCCGTCGTACAGCCAGCCATTCATGCCCTGAAAATTCATGCCGAACGGCACCGCGGTGAAGTACTGTGCGGCGAAGGTCTTGCCGGTCCAGAAGTAGCTATTGGCGTGGTTCATCTCGACCGTGCCGGCGCGCACCGCATCGAAGCCCTCGAACGCAGGAACAAGCTCACCGGCCCCGAATACCTGGATGTTCAGCCGACCATCAGACATCTCGCGAATGCGTCGTGCCAGATCGGTCGCACTGCCCGGTCCGTCCATATAGAACGGCGAGCCCTTCACGTAGGCGCTGGTCATCTTCCAGTTGAAGACCGTGCGGGCTTGAGCGCGCACGACGGCAGGCGCACCGATCGAGCCACCTGCAAGGGCGGCTCCCGCGAGGAAGCGACGACGACGGATCTCGGACATGCAAAGCTCCTGGAGGATGTTGAGGGCGCGCCGCAGCGGCCCGGGCGAGTCGATCAAGGGAAGAAGACCATCAGCCTTGCAAAGG
>CANHUQ010000005.1 GCA_947463885.1 Burkholderiales bacterium | reverse complement strand
GGCGAGGCCTTCGACCGCCATGTCACCGTGGGCTACATGCACGTGCTCAAGCTGCACCATCTGGTCGACGACAAGATGCACGCCCGTTCGACCGGACCGTACTCGCTCGTGACCCAGCAGCCGCTGGGTGGCAAGGCACAGTTTGGTGGCCAGCGGTTCGGTGAGATGGAGGTCTGGGCCCTTGAAGCCTACGGCGCGTCGTATACGCTGCAGGAAATGCTGACCGTGAAGTCCGACGACGTGAACGGGCGCACTAAGGTCTACGAGAATCTCGTCAAAGGCGAACACACGATCGAAGCCGGCATGCCGGAATCGTTCAACGTGCTGGTCAAGGAAATCCGCTCGCTGGGGATCGACATCGATCTCGAGCGCAACTGATCAGGGCACAGGAGCCGCACATGAAAGCACTGCTCGATCTTTTCAAACAGGTCCAGGAAGACGAAAACTTCGACGCGATCAAAATCGGGATCGCGTCGCCGGAGAAGATCCGGTCCTGGTCCTTCGGCGAAGTCAAGAAGCCCGAAACCATCAACTACCGCACGTTCAAGCCCGAGCGCGACGGTCTGTTCTGCGCCAAGATCTTCGGGCCGATCAAGGACTATGAGTGCCTGTGCGGCAAGTACAAGCGCTTGAAGCACCGCGGCGTCATCTGCGAAAAATGCGGCGTGGAAGTCACGCTCGCCAAGGTCCGGCGCGAGCGCATGGGCCACATCGAGCTGGCGAGCCCCACGGCCCATATCTGGTTCCTGAAGTCCTTGCCCAGCCGCCTGGGCATGGTGCTCGACATGACGCTGCGCGACATCGAGCGCGTGCTCTACTTCGAAGCCTATGTGGTGATCGAGCCGGGCATGACGCCCCTCAAGCGCTGCCAGCTGCTCACCGAAGACGACTACCTCGCCAAGCTCGAAGAGCATGGCGACGAATTCCGTGCCCTCATGGGTGCAGAAGGCGTGCGCGATCTGCTGCGCTCCATCGATGTCGATGCCGAAGTCACCAAGCTGCGCGATGAGCTGGGCGCCACCTCGTCCGAAGCCAAGATCAAGAAGATCGCCAAGCGCCTGAAGGTGCTTGAAGGCTTCCAGCGCTCGGGCATCAAGCCCGAGTGGATGGTGCTCGAGGTGCTGCCGGTGCTGCCGCCCGAGTTGCGTCCGCTCGTGCCGCTGGATGGCGGGCGTTTCGCCACCTCCGATCTGAATGACCTGTACCGTCGGGTCATCAACCGTAACAACCGTCTGAAGCGGCTGCTGGAGCTGAAGGCGCCCGAGATCATCGTGCGCAACGAAAAGCGCATGTTGCAGGAAGCGGTCGACTCCCTGCTCGACAACGGTCGTCGCGGCAAGGCCATGACCGGCGCCAACAAGCGTGCGCTCAAGTCCCTGGCCGACATGATCAAGGGCAAGGGTGGCCGGTTCCGTCAGAACCTGCTGGGCAAGCGCGTCGACTACTCCGGCCGTTCGGTCATCGTGGTCGGCCCGCAGCTGAAGCTGCACCAGTGCGGTCTGCCCAAGCTGATGGCGCTGGAGCTCTTCAAGCCCTTCATCTTCAACAAGCTCGAAACGATGGGGGTGGCCACCACCATCAAGCAGGCCAAGAAATTCGTGGAGAACCAGGAGCCCATCGTCTGGGACATTCTGGAAGAAGTGATCCGCGAACACCCGGTCATGCTCAACCGTGCGCCGACGCTGCACCGCCTGGGCATTCAGGCCTTCGAGCCGGTGCTGATCGAAGGCAAGGCCATCCAGCTGCATCCGCTGGTGTGCGCTGCCTTCAACGCCGACTTCGACGGCGACCAGATGGCTGTGCACGTGCCGCTGTCGCTCGAGGCACAGATGGAGGCTCGCACGCTGATGCTCGCCTCCAATAACGTCCTGTTCCCCTCGAACGGCGAACCATCGATCGTCCCCTCGCAGGACATCGTGCTGGGTCTGTATTACACGACCCGCGAAAAGACCAACGCCAAGGGCGAAGGCATGATGTTCGCGAACGTGTCCGAGGTGCTGCGCGCCTATGACAACCGCGAAGTCGAGCTCGGCACCAAGATCACGGTGCGTCTGACCGAATACGATCGCAATCGCGATACCGACGAGTCCACGGCGCGCCCCATCCGGGCCAACACCACGGTGGGCCGTGCCATCCTGTCCGAGATCCTGCCGCACGGGCTGCCCTTCGAGTTCATCAACAAGGCGCTCAAGAAGAAAGAAATCTCGCGGCTGATCAACGCCTCCTTCCGCCGCTGCGGTCTGCGCGATACGGTGATCTTCGCCGACCAGCTGATGCAAAACGGCTTCCGGCTGGCCACGCGCGCAGGCATCTCGATTGCGATTGGCGACATGCTCGTTCCGCCGCAAAAGACCACGCTGCTGGCCGCTGCCGAGCACGAGGTCAAGGAAATCGAGCAGCAGTACACCTCGGGCCTGGTCACCCAGGGCGAGCGCTACAACAAGGTGGTCGACATCTGGTCCAAGGCCGGCGATGAAGTCGGCAAGGCCATGATGGATCAGCTGCGCGTGCAGAAGGTCATCGACCGCCATGGCAACGAAGTCGACCAGGAGTCGTTCAATGCCATCTACATGATGGCTGACTCGGGCGCTCGCGGTTCGGCTGCTCAGATCCGTCAGTTGGCTGGCATGCGCGGCCTGATGGCCAAGCCTGACGGCTCCATCATCGAGACCCCGATCACGGCGAATTTCCGTGAAGGGCTGAACGTGCTGCAGTACTTCATCTCGACGCACGGTGCGCGTAAAGGCCTGGCCGACACCGCACTGAAAACCGCCAACTCCGGCTACCTCACCCGTCGACTGGTCGACGTCACGCAAGACCTGGTGGTGGTTGAAGACGATTGCGGCACGAGCAATGGCGTGGCCATGCGCGCGCTGGTCGAGGGCGGCGAAGTCATCGAAGCCCTGCGCGACCGGATTCTGGGTCGTGTCACCGTGGCCGAAGTGGTCAACCCCGAGACGCAAGAGACCCTGTACGAAACCGGCGTTATGCTGGACGAAGACGCGGTCGAGGCGATCGAGAAGCTGGGCATCGACGAAGTGCGTGTGCGCACCCCGTTGTCTTGCGACACCCGCTACGGTCTGTGCGCCAAGTGCTACGGGCGCGACCTGGGCCGCGGCGTGCTCGTTAACTCGGGTGAGGCGGTCGGCGTCATTGCCGCCCAGTCCATCGGCGAGCCCGGCACGCAGCTGACCATGCGCACCTTCCACATCGGCGGTGCAGCCTCGCGTGCGGCCGTGGCCAGCAGCATCGAAGCCAAGTCCAACGGCACGGTGCGCTTCACCGCCACCATGCGTTACGTCACCAACAGCAAGGGCGAGCAGGTGGTTATCTCGCGTTCCGGCGAGGTCATCATCCAGGACGACAATGCGCGCGAGCGTGAGCGTCACAAGGTGCCCTATGGCGCCATCCTGCTGGCCGGCGACGGCATGGTCGTCAAGGCCGGCACCATCCTGGGCACCTGGGATGCACTGACCCGTCCGATCATCACCGAGTACGCAGGGACGGTGAAGTTCGAGAACGTCGAAGAAGGTGTGACGGTCGCCAAGCAGATCGACGAGGTCACTGGCCTGTCGACTCTGGTGGTCATCGATGCCAAGCGCCGGACCCAAGCCACCAAAGGCCTGCGTCCTCAGGTCAAGCTGATTGATGCCTCCGGCCAGGAAGTGCGCATTGCCGGCACCGACCACGCCGTGACCATCTCGTTCCCGGTGGGCGCGCTGATCACCATGCGCGACGGTCAGACCGTGGGCGTGGGCGAAGTGCTGGCGCGTATTCCGCAGGAATCCCAGAAGAACCGGGACATCACCGGGGGTCTGCCGCGCGTGGCCGAGCTCTTCGAGGCGCGTGCTCCGAAAGATGCCGGCATGCTTGCCGACATCACCGGCACGGTGTCGTTCGGCAAGGACACCAAGGGCAAGCAGCGTCTGGTCATCACCGATCTCGACGGCAACCCGCATGAGTTCCTGATCCCCAAGGACAAGAACGTGCTGGTGCACGACGGCCAGGTGGTCAACAAGGGCGAGATGATCGTCGACGGCCCGGCCGACCCGCACGACATCCTGAGGCTGCTGGGCATCGAAGCGCTGGCCCGCTACATCGTCGACGAGGTGCAGGACGTCTACCGTCTGCAGGGCGTAAAGATCAACGACAAGCACATCGAGGTGATCGTTCGCCAGATGCTGCGACGGGTGCAGGTGGTCCAGCCCGGCGATACCGGGTTCATCGTCGGTGAGCAGGTCGAGCGTTCGGAGATCCTGGACGAAAACGACAAGGCCATCGCCGCCGACAAGCTGCCGGCCACCTACGAGAACATCCTGCTGGGTATCACCAAGGCGTCGCTGTCCACCGATTCGTTCATCTCTGCGGCCTCCTTCCAGGAGACCACCCGCGTGCTGACCGAAGCGGCCATCATGGGCAAGAAGGACGACCTGCGTGGCCTGAAGGAAAACGTCATCGTGGGCCGTCTGATTCCGGCCGGTACAGGCTTGGCCTATCACCGTGCGCGCCGCGAAAAAGAGTCCACCGAGGCTCAGGAGCAGCAGGCACTGGCGGCAGCCGAGGCCGCGTTCATGCAGCCCGATGAACTGGCCCGGCAACAGGCGGAAGCCGAAGCAGGTGTCGAGGGGGCAGGCGAGAACGCCTGAACCTGTTTGGCGGCCTGCCTCGCAGAGCCGCCTGTCAGGCCTTCCCCTTCAGGAAGATCGCGCCCGGCCTAGCCGGGCGTTTTTTATTAGAGCAGACATGGCCACGCAATCCCCCGCACGCAGTTCACCTGACGATTCGCCCATCACCCTGGACCCACCGCGTCTGGAGCACCTGTGTGATCTGCGAGTCGAAGTGGCGCCGGTCATCGACGCGGGGAGCGGACCCTTTGGCGTGCGCCGCGTCGTGCCGATCATCGGCGGCCAGGTCACGGGTGCTCGGATGCGCGGCCGTGTCCTGCCGGTTGGCGCCGACTTTCAGCTGGTCACGGGCGGGACCACGGCCCACCTGGACGCGCGCTACCTGATCGAACTGGATGACGGAGCGACGGTGTTCGTGCACAACACAGCCCTGCGCTACGCTTCGCCAGCCAACCACGAAAAACTGCTGCGCGGCGAGACGGTGGCGCCCGGGGAAGTCTATTTCAGCGGTCAGCCGCGGTTTGAAACCGGCGATCCGCGCTGGGCGTGGTTAAGCGACCGGCAGTTCGTGGCACGAGGACGCCGTGCCGAGCGCGCGGTGCTGCTCAGCATGTGGCTGCTTGCCTGACTCAGGTTGACCGGTCTCAATCGCTCGTACTATAATCGCCGGCTCTTCGGGATGCCCATCCCGGCGCTCTTTTGGTGACGGAAGTTTTCCGACCCGCTTTGGCGCCATCGGTTGCGGCCCCGCTTACTGCAGCCGTACCGAATTCCAGGAAGCCAAAGCCCCATGCCCACGATCAATCAGCTGGTTCGCAAGCCTCGCGAGCTGGCGCATGCGAAAAGCAAGAGCCCCGCGCTGCAAGATTCCCCCCAGCGCCGCGGTGTCTGCACCCGGGTGTACACCACCACCCCCAAGAAGCCGAACTCAGCGCTGCGAAAAGTCGCCAAAGTGCGCCTGACCAATGGGTTTGAGGTGATCAGCTACATCGGCGGCGAAGGCCACAACCTTCAGGAGCACTCGGTGGTGCTCATCCGCGGTGGTCGCGTCAAAGACCTTCCGGGTGTGCGCTATCACATCGTGCGCGGTTCGCTCGACCTGCAGGGCGTGAAAGACCGCAAGCAGTCGCGCTCCAAGTACGGCGCCAAGCGGCCCAAGAAGAAGTAATCGGGAGGTCGGGAGCGCTCCCGCGCCTGTCCTGACTTTCTGCAGTTTCCCGGTCGCGCCTCGGCGCGGCCGATCCGGCGGCCACAGCCTGATCTTCAGGTCTGCGGGCCGAGTAAGCGATCCTCCGGCCTCTCGGTCGCGTCAGGATCATGAAGGCAAGAGCCTTCGGCTGAATTCGAAGAGGTCGTTATGTCCCGTCGTCGTGAGATTCCCAAGCGTCTTGTGCTGCCCGATCCCATCTATGGCAGCGAAGACGTCACCAAGTTCATCAACGTGCTGATGCTGTCCGGCAAGAAGGCCGTCGCAGAGCGCATGCTGTACGGCGCTTTCGACACCATCAAGACCCGCTCAGGCAAAGACCCGGTCGAGGTGTTCGGCCAGGCGCTCAACAATGCGCGCCCCATGGTCGAGGTGAAGAGCCGCCGAGTGGGCGGCGCCAACTACCAGGTGCCGGTCGAGATTCGCCCCATCCGCCGTATGGCGCTCGCCATGCGCTGGCTGCGTGAAGCCGCCAAGAAGCGCGGTGAAAAGTCCATGGGGCAGCGTCTGGCCAATGAACTGCTCGAGGCCGCCGAGAATCGTGGCGGTGCCGTCAAGCGTCGCGACGAGGTGCACCGCATGGCTGAGGCCAACAAGGCGTTCGCCCATTTCCGTTTCTGAGTCATCGGCCTGTTTCGGCCAGATGCCTCGCCTTTTTTAAAACCCGACCCGGGGGTCTGAGACCCCGAAGGATCGACCATGGCTCGCAAGACCCCGATCGAGCGTTATCGGAATATTGGTATCTCGGCGCACATTGATGCCGGTAAAACCACGACGACCGAACGCATCCTGTTCTACACCGGTGTGAACCACAAGATCGGCGAGGTGCACGACGGCGCCGCGACGATGGACTGGATGGAGCAGGAGCAGGAGCGCGGCATCACGATCACGTCCGCTGCAACCACTTGCTTCTGGAAGGGCATGGACATGTCCTTCCCCGAGCACCGGATCAACATCATCGACACCCCGGGCCACGTCGACTTCACCATTGAAGTCGAACGTTCCATGCGTGTGCTCGATGGCGCCTGCATGGTGTATTGCGCTGTGGGTGGTGTGCAGCCGCAGTCGGAAACCGTCTGGCGTCAGGCTAACAAGTACAAGGTGCCGCGACTGGCGTTCGTCAACAAGATGGACCGCACCGGGGCGAACTTTTTCAAGGTCTATGACCAGATGCGGTTGCGCCTGAAGGCCAACCCTGTGCCCATCCAGGTGCCGATCGGTGCCGAGGAGAACTTCAAGGGCGTGGTCGATCTGGTCAAGATGAAGGCGATCTGGTGGGACGACTCCTCCCAGGGCATGAAGTTCGAGTACGGGGACATCCCGGCCGAACTGGTCGACACCTGCGCCGAGTGGCGCGAGAAAATGGTCGAGGCGGCCGCAGAAGCCAACGAGGAGCTGATGAACCGCTACCTCGAAGAAGGCGAGCTGTCCGAGAAGGACATCCTGTCGGGCCTGCGCCAGCGCACCATTGCCAGTGAAATCCAGCCGATGCTCTGCGGCTCCGCTTTCAAGAACAAAGGCGTGCAGGCCATGCTCGACAAGGTCATCGAGCTGATGCCCTCGCCGGTAGACATTCCGCCGGTGCGCGGCCTTGACGATCACGAAGCCGAAGTGTTCCGCAAAGCCGAAGACGGCGAGAAGTTTGCTGCGCTGGCTTTCAAGCTGATGACCGACCCCTTCGTCGGTCAGCTCACCTTCATTCGCGTGTATTCGGGCGTGCTCAGCTCGGGCGATACCGTCTTCAACCCCATCAAGGGCAAGAAGGACCGTGTCGGCCGTCTGCTGCAGATGCATGCCAACCAGCGCGAAGAGATCAGTGAAGTGCGCGCCGGCGACATCGCTGCATGCGTGGGCTTGAAAGAGGTCATCACGGGCGAAACCCTGTGCGACCCTGATGCGCCGGTCATCCTCGAGCGCATGGTGTTTCCCGAGCCGGTCATTCAGCAGGCGGTCGAGCCGAAAACCAAGGCCGACCAGGAAAAGATGGGCGTCGCCTTGCAGCGCCTCGCCCGCGAAGATCCTTCTTTCCGCGTCAAGACCGACGAAGAGTCCGGTCAGACCCTGATCGCCGGCATGGGCGAGTTGCACCTCGAGATCATCGTCGACCGCATGAAGCGTGAGTTCGGTGTCGAGGCTTCGGTGGGCAAGCCCCAGGTCGCGTATCGCGAGACCATCCGCAAGTCGGTTGATGAGGTCGAAGGCAAGTTCGTCAAGCAGTCCGGCGGACGCGGTCAGTACGGCCACGTGGTCATCAAGCTCGAGCCCCTGCCTCCGGGCGGTGCGGGCTTCGAGTTCGTCGACGCCATCAAGGGTGGTGTGGTCCCGCGTGAATTCATTCCCGCAGTTCAGAAGGGCATCGAAGAAACGCTGCCCGCGGGCGTGCTCGCCGGCTACCCGGTGGTGGACGTCAAGGCCACGCTGTTCTTCGGCTCGTACCACGACGTCGACTCCAACGAAAATGCCTTCCGCATGGCCGGCTCGATGGCCTTCAAGGAGGGTATGCGTCGCGCCAGCCCGGTGCTGCTCGAGCCGATGATGGCCGTCGAAGTTGAGACCCCCGAAGACTATGCAGGCACCGTGATGGGTGATCTTTCTTCGCGGCGCGGCATGGTGCAGGGTATGGACGACATGGTCGGTGGCGGCAAGGCGATCAAGGCCGAAGTGCCGCTGTCGGAAATGTTCGGTTATTCCACGTCGCTGCGTTCCCTCACTCAGGGTCGCGCCACGTACACCATGGAATTCAAGCAGTACGCCGAAGCGCCCAAGAATGTCGCCGAAGCGATCATTGCGGCGCGCACCAAATAAGCAGCATCTGACAACGTTCTTTAGAGAATCGGAGTAATCACATGGCAAAAGGCAAGTTTGAGCGTACGAAGCCGCACGTGAACGTGGGCACGATTGGTCACGTGGACCATGGCAAGACGACGCTGACGGCGGCGATCACGACGGTGCTGTCGGCCAAGTTTGGTGGTGAGGCGAAGGCCTACGACCAGATTGATGCGGCGCCCGAAGAGAAGGCACGCGGCATTACGATTAACACGGCGCACGTGGAGTACGAGACGACGGCGCGTCACTATGCGCACGTGGACTGCCCGGGCCACGCTGACTACGTGAAGAACATGATCACGGGTGCGGCGCAGATGGACGGGGCGATTTTGGTGGTGTCGGCCGCTGATGGCCCGATGCCGCAAACGCGCGAGCATATTTTGCTGGCCCGTCAGGTGGGTGTGCCTTACATCATCGTGTTCATGAACAAGTGCGACATGGTGGACGATGAGGAGTTGCTCGAGCTGGTGGAGATGGAGGTGCGCGAGCTGCTCTCCAAGTACGAGTTTCCTGGCGACGATGTGCCGATCATCAAGGGCAGCGCACTGAAGGCGCTCGAGGGCGACAAGGGCGATCTGGGCGAGGGCGCGATTCTGAAGCTGGCCGATGCGCTGGACAGCTACATTCCGACGCCTGAGCGTGCGATTGACGGCGCGTTCCTGTTGCCGATCGAAGACGTGTTCTCGATTTCTGGGCGCGGCACGGTGGTGACGGGTCGTGTGGAGCGCGGGATTGTGAAGGTGGGCGAAGAGATCGAGATCGTGGGCATCAAGGACACGGTCAAGACCACCTGCACGGGCGTGGAGATGTTCCGCAAGCTGCTGGACCAGGGTCAGGCGGGCGACAACGTTGGGGTGCTGCTGCGTGGCACCAAGCGTGAGGACGTCGAGCGTGGCCAGGTGCTGGCCAAGCCGGGCTCGATCAAGCCGCACACGGAGTTTGAGTGCGAGGTGTATGTGCTGTCGAAGGATGAGGGCGGACGTCACACGCCGTTCTTCAACAACTATCGGCCGCAGTTTTATTTCCGTACGACGGACGTGACCGGCTCGGTGCAGTTGCCTGAGGGCACCGAGATGGTGATGCCTGGCGACAACGTGAAGATGGTGGTGACGCTGATTGCGCCGATCGCCATGGAGCAGGGCCTGCGCTTTGCGATCCGCGAAGGCGGCCGCACCGTGGGCGCCGGCGTCGTAGCCAAGATCGTTAAGTAAGGCTCGCTACGCGTCAGCAGGCTTCGCAGGGCGGACCTCCGGTCCGCCCATCGCACAGCGCCATGCGCTGTGCGATCCCCCCGCTCTTTGAAGGAATGTCATGCAGAACCAGAAAATCCGTATTCGCCTCAAGGCATTCGACTACAAGCTGATCGATCAGTCCGCCGCCGAGATTGTGGATACCGCCAAGCGCACAGGCGCCGTCGTGCGTGGCCCAGTGCCGCTGCCGACTCGAATTCAACGCTTCGATGTCCTGCGCTCACCCCATGTGAACAAGACCTCACGCGACCAGCTCGAGATCCGAACACACCAGCGATTGATGGATATCGTCGACCCCACCGACAAGACCGTGGACGCGCTGATGAAGCTCGACCTGCCCGCTGGCGTCGACGTGGAAATCAAGCTGCAATAAGGCGATAGGCTGTGCGGCCGCGCTCTTGGGCTTGCACAAGCTTTTTTTGCCGGCTATACTAATCGGCTTTCCGCCCTTGGCCCAGACGTCTCGTCTGTTGGCCAGGGCACAGCGGCAGCGAGCGTCTGATGACACCGCGCCGCCCTCACACCCGGCCAATCGCAGTCGGGACTGGAGTCAAACATGAGCCTTGGCCTGTTGGGTCGCAAGGTGGGCATGATGCGCATCTTTACGGATGACGGCGACGCCGTCCCCGTGACAGTGCTGGATGTGTCCAACAACCGCGTCGCCCAGATCAAGACCGTCGAATCCGACGGCTACACCTCCGTTCAGCTCGCCCATGGCGGGCGCCGCGCTTCGCGTGTGACCAAGGCGCAGGCCGGTCACTTCGCCAAAGCTGGCGTGCAAGCCGGCACCTCGCTGCGTGAGTTTCGAGTCAAGCCTGATGCGCTGGGCGATCTGAAGCCCGGTGCAGTGGTGGCGGCAAGCTTGTTTTCGGCCGGCCAGAAGGTCGATGTCGCCGGCACGTCCATCGGCAAGGGCTTCACCGGCACCATCAAGCGCTACAACTTCGCGTCGGGTCGCGCATCGCACGGTAACTCGCGCTCGCACAACGTGCCGGGCTCAATCGGCATGGCGCAGGATCCGGGTCGTGTGTTTCCGGGTAAGCGCATGTCCGGTCACATGGGTGACGCCGCAACCACCATGCAAAACCTCGTGGTCGCACGAGTCGATGCTGAGCGTGGGTTGCTGATGATCCGCGGCGCCGTACCTGGTGCTAAGGGTGGTGCTGTTGTCGTCACGCCGGCCGTCAAAACGCCGCTGGCCAAGGGTGGTTTGCCGCGCCCGCCGAAGGCGGCTCAGGCGCCGTCCGGTCCCACGAACCCGGCCAAAGCCGGTAAGAAGTAAGGGGACTCAGACATGGAACTGAAACTGCTAAATGAGCAGGGCCAGCCGGCCTCGACCGTGGCCGCAGCCGACACCGTGTTCGGCCGCGACTTCAATGAGCCGCTGATCCACCAGATCGTGATCGCCTATCAGGCCAATGCGCGCAGTGGTAATCGTGCTCAGAAAGACCGGTCTGAAGTGCGCCACTCCACCAAGAAGCCGTTCCGCCAAAAAGGCACGGGCCGCGCCCGCGCCGGTATGACGGCTTCCCCGCTGTGGCGTGGAGGCGGCCGGATCTTCCCGAACAAGCCCGACGAGAACTTCACCCAGAAGATCAACCGCAAGATGTATCGCGCCGGGATGTGCTCCATCCTGTCGCAGCTGGCGCGTGAAGATCGCCTGAAGGTGGTCGAGTCGATGTCGGTCGATGCACCCAAAACCAAGCTGCTGGCCGAGAAGCTGCGCATCATGGGCCTGGGTTCCGTGCTGGTCCTGACCGATGGCCTGGACGAGAACCTGTGGCTTGCGTCGCGCAATCTGCCGAATGTCCTCGTGCTCGAGGCTCGCCAGGCCGACCCGCTATCTCTGGTGCATTTCGACACAGTGCTGATCACCAAGCCGGCGCTCGCCGCAGTCCAGGAGATGCTGGCATGAATCCGGAACGTCTGATGCAGGTGCTGCTCGCGCCGATCGTCTCGGAAAAGAGCACGATGGTTGCCGAGAAAAACAATCAGGTTGGTTTTCGCGTCGTTCAGGACGCCACCAAGCCTGAAATCAAGGCGGCTGTCGAGCTGCTCTTCAAGGTCGAGGTCGAGTCCGTGCAGGTCCTCAACCAGAAAGGCAAGGTCAAGCGCCACGGCCGTTTCACCGGTCGGCGGCGCGGCGTGCGCAAGGCGTACGTCAGCCTCAAGCCTGGCCAGGAAATCAATTTCGCGGAGGCCCGGTAAATGGCAGTCGTCAAACTGAAGCCGACATCGCCCGGTCGCCGGGCGATGGTCAAGGTGGTCAGCCCGCATTTGCACAAGGGCAAGCCGCACGCTGCCCTGGTCGAGCCGCAAACCCGCGGTTCCGGGCGTAACAACCTCGGGCACATCACCACCCGCCATCGCGGTGGTGGTCACAAGTCGCACTATCGCGTCGTCGACTTCCGTCGGAACAAGGACGGCATTGCGGCCAAGGTCGAGCGTCTTGAGTACGATCCGAACCGCAGCGCCCACCTTGCACTGCTGTGCTATGCCGATGGCGAGCGTCGCTACATTCTGGCGCCCCGTGGTGTGCTCGCAGGCGCCTCGCTGATGTCCGGCGCAGAGGCCCCGATCCGTGCTGGCAATACGCTGCCCATCCGCAATATTCCGGTGGGTTCAACCATTCACTGCATCGAGATGCTGCCCGGCAAGGGTGCGCAAATTGCGCGCTCAGCAGGCGCCTCTGCGCAACTGCTCGCACGGGAAGGCACGTACGCCCAGGTTCGTCTGCGTTCAGGCGAAATTCGCAGGGTGCACATCGAGTGCCGCGCGACGCTGGGTGAAGTTGGCAACGAAGAGCACAACCTGCGTCAAATCGGCAAGGCCGGTGCCACGCGTTGGCGCGGTATTCGCCCAACGGTGCGTGGTGTGGCCATGAATCCGATCGACCACCCGCACGGTGGCGGCGAAGGCCGTACCGGCGAGGGCCGTGTGCCGGTCAATCCCTGGGGTCAGCCGACCAAGGGCTACCGCACGCGTCGCAACAAGCGCACGACCTCCATGATCGTGCAGCGCCGCTTCAAGAAATAACGGGTGACCTATGGCACGTTCAGTTAAAAAAGGGCCGTTCGTCGATGACCACCTGATGAAGAAGGTGGACACCGCCCAGGCTATCAAGGACAAGAAGCCGATCAAGACCTGGTCGCGCCGCTCGACGATCCTGCCCGAATTCATCGGGCTCACGATCGCCGTCCACAACGGCAAGCAACATATCCCCGTGTTCGTCAACGAGAACATGGTGGGTCACAAGCTTGGTGAATTTGCGCTGACCCGCACCTTCAAGGGCCATGCGGCCGACAAGAAGGCGGTCAAGGGCAAGGCCCGCAAGTAAGGAGCCACAGGTCAAATGGAAACCAAGGCAATTTTGCATGGTGTGCGTCTGTCGGCCCAGAAGGGTCGGCTCGCTGCCGACCTGATTCGTGGCAAGCCCGTCGAACAGGCGCTCAACATCCTGACCTTCTCGCCCAAGAAGGCGTCGAAGATCGTCAAAAAAGTGCTCGAGTCGGCGATCGCCAACGCTGAGCACAACGACGGTGCCGATGTCGATGAGCTGAAGGTCAAGATCATTCACGTCGAGAAGGGTGCGTCGCTGCGCCGATTCGATGCCCGGGCCAAAGGCCGAGGCGTTCAGATCGAGAAGCAGACCTGCCATATCTACGTGACGGTCGGCAACTGATCGCAAGGGAAAGACGATGGGACAAAAGATTCATCCGACCGGCTTTCGCCTCGCGGTCAGCCGCAACTGGGCGTCGCGCTGGTATGCCAACAGCCGTGATTTTCCCGGCATGCTCAACGAGGACATCAAGGTCCGTGCCTATTTGCGCAAGAAGCTGCGCAATGCGTCGGTCGGCCGGGTCCTGATTGAGCGTCCGTCGAAAAACGCGCGCATCACCATCTTCTCGGCACGCCCGGGCGTCGTGATCGGCAAGAAGGGCGAGGACATCGAAATTCTGAAGGCCGACCTGCAGCGCATGCTGAAGGTGCCTGTGCACGTCAACATCGAGGAAATTCGCAAGCCCGAGACCGACGCGCAGCTGATCGCCGACTCCATCACGCAGCAGCTCGAGAAGCGCATCATGTTCCGCCGCGCCATGAAGCGCGCCATGCAGAACGCCATGCGCCTGGGTGCCCAAGGCATCAAGATCATGAGCTCTGGACGCCTGAACGGTGCTGAAATCGCTCGGGTCGAGTGGTATCGCGAAGGCCGTGTGCCACTGCATACCCTGCGCGCCGATATCGATTACGGGTTCTCGGAAGCCGAGACCACCTACGGCATCATCGGTGTCAAGGTCTGGGTCTACAAGGGCGATACGCTCGGGCGCACCGACCTTGCTGCAGCCGAGAAAGACACCACCCCACCGGCTGAGCGCGAAGATCGTCGCCCTCGCCGTCCTGGCGGACCTGGCCGTCCCGGCGAGCGCCGTGGCCCGGGCGGACCCGGTGGCGGCGGGCGTCGGCCGGCGCAAGCCGACGGCGACAACAAGCCCGCAGCCCCCGCGCCCGATGGCGCCAGACCGGCGGTCAAGCGTGTTCGCAAGGTGAGCGCCGATGCGGCATCAGGCGAAGCCAAGCCCGCCGAGAGCAAGGGCCAATAAGGAACCATCATGCTGCAACCTTCACGACGCAAGTACCGCAAGGAGCAGAAGGGCCGCAACAAGGGCATCGCAACCCGCGGCACAAATGTCTCCTTCGGCGAATACGGCCTTAAAGCCACCGGTCGCGGCCGCCTGACGGCTCGCCAGATCGAGGCGGCTCGTCGAGCCATGACCCGTCATATCAAGCGGGGCGGACGGATCTGGATTCGGATCTTCCCGGATAAGCCGATCTCGCAAAAGCCTGCCGAAGTACGGATGGGTAACGGCAAAGGCAACCCAGAGTATTACGTGGCCGAAATTCAGCCCGGCAAAGTGCTCTATGAAATGGACGGTGTCGACGAGACGCTCGCCCGCGAGGCCTTTGCTCTGGCCGCAGCCAAGCTGCCGATTGCGACGATCTTCGTCGCCCGGCATGTTGGCGCTTGATCAAGAGGACTGCCATGAAGGCAACTGAACTGAGAAGCAAGGGTGGCGAAGAGCTCGGCAAGGAATTGACCGACCTGATGCGTGCCCAATTCTCGCTGCGCATGCAAATCGCAACTCAGCAGCAGAACAACACGGCGCAGTTGCGCAAGGTGCGGCGGGACATCGCACGCGTGCGAACTGTGATGAACGAAAAGGCGAGTGCCAAATGAGCGAAGCGACTCCAGCCGTCGACAGCGCGGCGTCTGAAAAGACCTTGACCGGCCGTGTCGTCAGCAACAAGATGCAAAAGACCGTCACTGTGCTCATCGAGCGCAAGGTCAAGCATCCGCTGTACGGTAAGTACATTACTCGTTCGACCCGTTATCACGCCCACACCGAGCAGGCGCTCAATGAAGGCGATATGGTCGAGATCCAGGAATGCCGGCCCATGTCACGGACCAAGGCGTGGAAGGTTGTGCGCCTGGTCCAAGTTTCGCGCATGGTCTGATACTCAAGAAAAAACGCCCGTCGGTGCTCAAGTACTTGACGGACGTTAATTCCGGGTTATAATCGCTGTCTTTCTCTTTTTCGGTGCGGCCACAGACGGCGCACGCAGGCGAAGAGATTCCACACCCGTTCCACGGGACCAAGACTGACCGCAGAGGCTTCGCACCGCCTGTTCAGGTAGGGCGGGTCGGGCGGCTCAAGTTGGGAGTTTGAAATGATTCAGATGCAGTCGACGCTGGACGTCGCCGATAACACCGGCGCACGCTCAGTGATGTGTATCAAGGTGCTGGGCGGCTCCAAGCGTCGCTATGCGGGCATCGGCGACATCATCAAGGTCTCCGTCAAGGAAGCGCAGCCCCGTGGCCGCGTGAAAAAAGGTGAGATCTATAACGCCGTGGTGGTTCGCACCGCCAAGGGTGTTCGTCGCCAGGATGGCTCGCTCGTCAAATTCGACGCCAACGCAGCCGTCTTGCTCAATGCAAAGCTCGAGCCGATCGGCACGCGTATCTTCGGGCCGGTCACACGCGAACTGCGTACTGAGCGGTTCATGAAGATCGTGTCGCTGGCTCCCGAAGTGCTGTAAGGAGCGCACGCACATGGAAAAAATCCGCAAAGGCGATGAAGTGATCGTCATCGCCGGCCGAGACAAAGGCAAGCGCGCTACCGTCAGTGCGCGGGTCAGTGATACCCACCTGCTGGTTGATGGGGTCAATGTCGCCAAGAAGCATGCTCGCCCTAACCCGATGAAGGGTGTGGCTGGCGGCATCGTCGACAAGACCATGCCCATTGATCAGTCGAACGTCATGCTGTTCAACCCGGCGACCGGCAAGGGTGATCGGGTGGGGTTCAAGGTACTCGAGGACGGCACGAAGGTGCGCGTCTACCGTTCCAACGGCGAACAGGTCAAGGCCTGAGGCCGCGGACAACCAGGAAAGACTTCGCAATGGCTCGTCTGCAAGCTACCTACCGCGAGAAAATCGCCCCGGACCTCATGTCGAAGTTCGGATACACCTCGGTCATGCAGGTGCCGCGCATCACCAAGATCACGCTCAACATGGGTGTGGGCGAGGCGATTGCCGACAAGAAGCTGATCGAGGCTGCCGCGGGCGATCTCACCAAAATCGCTGGTCAAAAACCGGTGACCACGAAAGCCCGCAAGGCCATCGCCGGATTCAAGATCCGCGCGGGCTACCCGATCGGCTGCATGGTCACCTTGCGCGGTGATCGGATGTATGAGTTTCTCGATCGCCTCGTCACGGTTGCGCTGCCTCGTGTGCGCGACTTTCGCGGTATCTCGGCCCGCGCCTTTGATGGCCGCGGCAATTACAACCTCGGTGTGAAAGAGCAGATCATTTTCCCCGAGATTGAGTACGACAAGGTCGATAAGGTGCGCGGGCTGAATATCAGCATCACCACCACCGCCAAGTCCGACGATGAAGCTAAGGCGCTCCTCGCAGCGTTCCGCTTCCCGTTCCGTAACTGAGGGTTGATACGTGGCCAAGACGTCTCTGATCGAGCGCGAAAAGAAGCGCGAAATGCTGGTGAAGAAGTACGCCCCCAAGCGTGCCGAACTGAACGCCATCATCAACGACCAGTCCAAGTCCGAAGAGGAGCGCTTTCAGGCGCGACTCAAACTGCAACAGCTGCCGCGCAACGCCAACCCCACACGGCTGCGCAATCGCTGCGAACTCACCGGCCGCCCCCGCGGCACGTTCCGCAAGTTCGGTCTGGCCCGCAACAAATTGCGCGAGATTGCCATGCGCGGTGAAGTGCCTGGCATGACCAAGGCGAGCTGGTAAGGAGCCCATCACATGAGCATGAGCGATCCGATCGCCGACATGTTCACGCGCATCCGCAACGCGCAGCGCGTCGACAAACAAACCGTCGTTATGCCCTCTTCGAAGCTGAAGGTGGCCATTGCTGTCGTCCTCAAGGACGAAGGCTATATTGATGGCTATCGTGTGCAGGGCGAGGCGGGCAAGCCCCAGCTCGAGCTGCAACTCAAGTACTACGCCGGCCGTCCGGTCATCGAGCGCCTTGAGCGCGTCTCGCGGCCCGGTTTGCGTATCTACAAGGGTCGTGACCATCTTCCCCAGGTGCTTAACGGTCTGGGCGTCGCCATCGTGACCACGTCCAAGGGCGTGATGACCGATCGGCGGGCGCGTCAGACCGGCCTGGGTGGCGAAGTCATCGGCTACGTGGCCTAAGGGAGGAACCGCATGTCACGCGTTGCACGCATGCCGGTCACAATTCCTGCCGGCACCGATATTCAGATCGCCAATGGTGTGATTACCGCCAAGGGCCCGTTAGGTACGTTGACTCAGGCTGCCAATCCGCTGGTGTCGATCCAGCGCGAAGGCGCCGAATTGACGTTCGCTGCGGTCGGAGAGTCTCGCGAGGCGCGAGCCTTGAGTGGCACGTTCCGTGCACTGGTCTTCAATATGGTGACCGGTGTGAGCAAGGGTTTTGAGCGCAAGCTCAATCTGGTCGGCGTGGGTTATCGCGCGCAGGCTCAGGGTGCTGTGCTCAACCTGTCGCTGGGTTTCTCGCATCCGGTGGCGCACAAGATGCCGGATGGCGTGAAGTGTGAAACCCCGACCCAGACCGAGATCATCATCAAAGGCGCCGACAAGCAGAAGGTCGGACAGGTGGCCGCCGAAGTGCGGGCATACAAAGAGCCCGAGCCCTACAAAGGCAAAGGCGTGCGGTATGCCGACGAAGTGGTGGTCATCAAGGAAACCAAGAAGAAATAACCGGGCAGCAGGACGAACATGGACAAGAAGCAATCCCGTCTGCGCCGCTCACTGCAGACGCGACACAAGATCGCAGATTTGCGGGTCGACCGGCTTACGGTCTATCGCAGCAACCTGCACATTTACGCCAACATCATTGCCGCGACTGGCGACAAGGTGCTGGTTTCGGCCTCAACCATGGAAAGCGAAGTGCGTGCGCAACTCGCGGGCCAGTCTGGTAAGGGCGGCAATGCCGCTGCGGCCGCACTGGTTGGCAAGCGTATCGCTGAGAAGGCGCTGGCAGCGGGAATTCAGTCGGTCGCGTTTGATCGCGCCGGCTTTCGCTACCACGGCCGCGTGAAGACGCTGGCCGAGGCGGCCCGCGAAGCTGGTCTGAAGTTCTGATTCGGCCGACAAAGGAACAGCAAGGATGGCAAAGATCCAGGCACGCGTCGGCGCAGAACAGCGCGACGACGGACTCAAAGAGAAGATGATCGCGGTCAATCGTGTGACCAAGGTCGTCAAGGGCGGTCGTATTCTCGGTTTCGCTGCGCTGACTGTCGTCGGCGATGGCGATGGTCGTATTGGCATGGGCAAGGGCAAGTCGCGTGAGGTGCCTGTGGCCGTGCAAAAGGCCATGGACGAGGCGCGTCGCAAGATGATGCGTGTTGCGCTGCGCAACGGTACGTTGCAGCATCCGCTTGAAGGGCGTCACGGCGCCGCGCGGGTCTACATCGCACCCGCCGCAGCCGGTACCGGCATCATTGCGGGCGGCCCGATGCGCGCCATCTTCGAAGTGATGGGCGTGACCAATGTTGTGGCAAAAAGCCACGGCTCGACCAACCCCTACAACATGGTGCGCGCCACGCTGAATGCGTTCACCCGGCAGAGCACGCCCGCCGAAATCGCGGCGAAGCGTGGCAAGACCGTTGAGGACATTCTCGGCTGAAGGCCGGGGAGTACGCCATGAGCAAGAAGACTGTGAAAGTCACCCTGGTTCGCAGCCCAATTGGCACCCGCGATTCACATCGCCAGACGGTGCTCGGGCTGGGCCTGAAGAAAATCAACCAGACCCGCGAACTTGAGGACACCCCTTCGGTGCGCGGCATGATCACCAAGGTTTCGTACCTGGTGAAGGTCGAGGCCTGACATGAAATTGAACGATCTGTCGCCCGCAGAAGGCGCAAATCGCCCACGCAAGCGCGTCGGGCGTGGCATTGGCTCTGGCCTGGGTAAGACAGCCGGCCGTGGCCACAAGGGCCAGAAGTCGCGTTCGGGCGGCTTTCACAAGGTTGGCTTCGAGGGCGGTCAGATGCCCTTGCAGCGTCGTTTGCCCAAGCGGGGCTTCAAGTCCCTCGCTGCTGGAACGGTGGCCGAGGTGCGTCTGTCCGACCTCCAGAAGATGAGCGGTGAAGAGATCGATCTGCTGTCCTTGAAGGCGGCGGGCGTGGTCTCTCAGCTTGCGTTGTCGGCTCGCGTGATTTTGTCGGGCAGCCTCGAGCGCAAAGTCTCGCTACGCGGCATCGTGGCCACGAAGGGCGCCAAGGCGGCCATCGAGGCGGCTGGCGGCTCGGTCGCCTGAACGCCCGCTACTGAACTCCTGACAGCCTGACCCTCCACGTGGCCAAGACTCCCACAGCCCAACTGAAAGCAGGCGGCAAGTACGGCGATCTGAAGCGCCGTCTCGTCTTCCTGCTGCTTGCGCTCGTGGTGTATCGCGTGGGTGCACACATTCCCGTACCTGGAATCGACCCTGAGCAGCTGTCGCAGTTGTTCAAGTCGCAGTCAGGCGGCGTGCTGGGCCTGTTCAATCTGTTTTCTGGCGGTGCGCTGTCTCGCTTCACGGTTTTCGCGCTTGGGATCATGCCGTACATTTCGGCCTCGATCATCATGCAGCTGCTCACCGTGGTCGTGCCTCAACTCGAGGCATTGAAGAAAGAGGGTGAGGCTGGCCGGCGCAAGATCACGCAGTACACCCGCTGGTTCACGCTTGCTTTGGCGACCTTCCAGGCCTTTGGCATCAGCATTGCGCTGGAAGCTCAGCCTGGTCTGGTGATCGACCCTGGCCTGATGTTCCGTTTAACCGCGGCAGTGTCGCTGGTCACCGGTACGATGTTTTTGATGTGGCTTGGTGAGCAGATCACCGAGCGGGGTTTGGGCAACGGTATTTCAATCATTATCTTTGCTGGAATCGCTGCCGGTTTGCCTGGTGCCGTGGCCGGCATGGGCGAGTTGGTGCGCAACGGTTCGATGAGTCCGTTCGTGGCGCTGATCATTGTGGCGCTGGTGGTGCTTGTAACGGCTTTTGTAGTGTTCGTCGAACGCGGGCAGCGTCGGATCACCATCAATTACGCCAAGCGTCAGGTCGGCAACAAGATCTACGGCGGGCAGAGCTCCTATCTGCCGCTCAAGCTGAACATGTCGGGCGTCATCCCGCCAATCTTCGCGTCGTCGATCATTCTCTTTCCGGCTACCGCGGCGCAGTGGTTTACCTCCGGCGACACGACCAACCCGGTGGTCCGCTTCATCAAGGACCTGGCTGCCACGCTGTCTCCCGGACAGCCGGTCTACATTGCGCTGTACGCGCTCGCGATTATCTTTTTCTGCTTCTTCTATACCGCGCTTGTTTTCAACAGCCGCGAAACAGCCGACAACCTCAAGAAGAGCGGTGCTTTTGTACCCGGTATCCGTCCTGGTGAGCAAACGGCCAAGTACGTCGACAAGATTCTCATGCGTCTGACGCTGGCGGGCGCCGTGTACATCACGCTGGTGTGTCTGCTGCCGGAGTTCCTGGTGCTGCGCTGGAATGTGCCCTTCTATTTCGGTGGCACGTCGCTGCTCATCATCGTGGTGGTGACGATGGATTTCATGTCTCAGGTGCAGGCGTACCTGATGTCACATCAATACGAAGGGCTCCTGAAGAAGACCAACTTCAAGGGCATGGGCACGCCGTCGGCGCGCTGATCACGGAAGGAACCGGATGTCGAAAGACGATGTGATCCAGATGCAGGGCGAGGTGATGGAAAACTTGCCCAACGCAACCTTCCGCGTGAAGCTGGAGAACGGGCATGTGGTGTTGGGACATATTTCCGGAAAGATGCGGATGCACTACATCCGAATTCTTCCGGGTGACAAGGTGACCGTCGAACTGACGCCCTACGATCTCTCAAGGGCCCGGATCGTTTTCAGAGCCAAGTAAGCGGCTCACGGTTGCAACGCAGCAAGGTAATGAATGGGCGTGCTTCGGCGCGCAGAGGACTGAAATGAAGGTACTGGCAAGCGTCAAGAAGATCTGCCGCAAGTGCAAGATCATCAAGCGTAACGGCGTGGTCCGGGTGATTTGCACCGACCCGCGGCATAAGCAGCGTCAAGGCTGAAGAGGATTCGCATGGCACGTATTGCGGGCATCAATATTCCTGACCGTCAGCACGCCGAGATCGGCCTGACGGCGATTTTCGGCATTGGCCGGCCTCGCGCCCGGGCGATCTGTGAGGCTGCGGGCGTCCCGCTGACCAAGAAGGTCAAGGACCTCACGGATGCCGAACTCGAGAAGCTGCGCGACCAGATCAACCGCTTTACGATCGAAGGCGATCTGCGCCGAGAAGTCACGATGTCGATCAAGCGCCTGATGGATCTGGGCTGCTACCGAGGCGTTCGTCACCGTCGCGGTTTGCCGCTGCGTGGTCAGCGCACCAAGACGAATGCCCGCACGCGCAAAGGTCCTCGCAAGGCCGGCGTGGCGCTCAAGAAGTAAACCGAACACACGGACTGATCGAACATGGCCACTCAGAAACAAGGCTCGCAGCAGGGCAGCCGCGTGCGCAAGAAGGTCAAGAAGAACGTCTCGGACGGCATTGCGCACGTCCACGCGTCCTTCAATAACACCATCATCACGATTACCGATCGGCAGGGCAACGCCCTGTCGTGGGCGTCATCGGGCGGTGCCGGTTTCAAAGGGTCGCGCAAATCGACACCTTTTGCCGCACAGGTTGCCGCAGAGACTGCAGGTCGTGCCGCTCAGGAGCAAGGCATCCGCAACCTTGACGTGCGTATCAAGGGCCCTGGCCCTGGACGTGAGTCGTCGGTGCGCGCGCTCAATGCACTGGGCATCAAGATCATGTCGATTGCCGACGTGACGCCGGTGCCGCACAACGGCTGCCGGCCACCCAAGAAGCGCCGCATCTGAGTTATTCGGCGCATACAAGCCCACCGTTCTCCCCCGTGGCATGCCCTGTGCACACCACGCGTCGGGTGGACTAACCGCAGCATTGTCTGCGTACGCAAGAGAGAGCATTCGTGGCACGTTATACCGGACCCAAAGCCAAGCTGTCCCGTCGAGAAGGGACAGACCTTTTCCTTAAGAGCGCGCGCCGTTCGCTTGCAGACAAGTGCAAGCTCGACAGCAAGCCCGGCCAACATGGCCGTACTTCGGGCTCACGCACTTCCGACTACGGTCTTCAGCTTCGTGAGAAGCAAAAGGTCAAGCGGATGTATGGCGTGCTCGAGCGACAGTTCCGCCGCTACTTCGCTGAAGCCGAGCGTCGCAAAGGCAATACCGGCGCCAATCTGCTGGCGTTGCTGGAGTGCCGCCTGGACAACGTGGTTTACCGCATGGGTCTGGCGTCCACTCGCGCCGAAGCCCGTCAGCTGGTGAGTCACAAGGCGATCGCAGTGAACGGACAAACGCTGAACATTCCGTCGGCGCAAGTGCGTCCGAACGATGTCATTGCGCTGCGCGAAAAGGCCCAGAAGCAGGTGCGCGTGCAGGATGCCCTCAGTCTTGCCGAGCAAAGCGGCTTTCCAAGCTGGGTTTCGGTGGACAAGTCCAAGATGCAAGGCACCTTCAAATCGGTGCCTGAGCGCTCTGACATTGCCGCCGACATCAACGAAAGCCTGATCGTCGAGTTGTACTCGCGCTAATCGAGGGATCCATTACATGCAGACTGCTTTGTTGAAGCCCCGTATCGTCGAGGTCGAGCAACTCGGTCCTTCGCACGCCCGAGTGGTCATGGAACCGTTCGAGCGCGGCTATGGCCATACCCTGGGCAATGCGCTGCGCCGGGTGCTGCTTTCGTCGATGGTTGGCTATGCGCCCACCGAGGTGCAAATTTCGGGCGTGGTGCACGAGTACTCCACGATCGACGGACTGCGCGAAGACGTGGTCGACCTGCTGCTGAACCTGAAGGGCATCGTTTTCAAGCTTCACAACCGCGACGATGTGTTCCTGACGCTGCGCAAGGAAGTGCCCGGGCCGGTTCTGGCGTCGGACATCGAACTGCCGCACGACGTCGAACTGATCAATGCCGGCCATGTCATTGGCAACTTGACGCAAGGCGGCAAGCTCGACATGCAGATCAAGGTCGAGAAGGGCCGTGGCTATGTGCCGGGCACGCTTCGCAATCTGGCTGAGAGCAAGACGATTGGCCGAGTCGTGCTCGACGCCTCATTCTCGCCGGTGCGCCGCGTGAGCTATGCGGTGGAAAGCGCGCGCGTCGAGAACCGCACCGATCTGGACAAGCTGCTGATCGACGTCGAAACCAACGGTGTGATTTCGCCCGAGGAAGCGGTGCGGCAGGCCGCTCGCATCCTGGTCGAGCAGCTGTCGGTCTTTGCTGCGCTGGAAGGTATTGAGCCAGCGGGTGATCTGATTGGCGGTGCCGCGACGCCCGGTCTGATTGTTGGCGGCAGCGTCATGGGCCGTGCCTCTCAGATTGATCCGATCCTGCTGCGACCGGTCGATGATCTTGAGTTGACGGTTCGGTCGGCCAACTGCCTGAAAGCCGAGAATATTTTCTACATCGGCGACCTGATCCAGCGTACCGAGAATGAGTTGCTCAAGACACCCAATCTTGGCCGCAAATCGCTCAACGAGATCAAGGAAGTGCTCGCCTCGCGCGGGCTGACCCTCGGGATGCGCCTGGAAAACTGGCCGCCCGCCGGACTCGATCGCCCCTGATCGCGCTGCCGGACATCAAGGAACCGAATCATGCGTCACCGTCACGGACTTCGTAAGCTCAATCGCACCAGCAGTCACCGCGAGGCCATGTTGCGCAACATGACCGTCTCGCTGCTGCGTCATGAAGCGATCAAGACCACCCTGCCCAAAGCCAAGGAATTGCGGCGTGTGGTTGAGCCGATCATCACCCTTGGCAAGAAGCCTTCACTGGCTAACCGCCGTCTTGCGTTTGACCGGCTTCGCGATCGCGACATCGTGGTCAAAGTGTTCAACGAACTGGGTCCCCGCTATGCCGCACGCAATGGCGGCTATCTGCGCATCCTGAAGTTTGGTTTTCGCATTGGCGACAATGCCCCGATGGCATTGGTCGAACTGCTCGATCGTCCCGAGGTTGCTGAGACGCCGGCAGGCGAAGCGGCGGCCGCCAGCTGATCGCTTTCGATCACGTGGCTTCGGCCCGAGTCACCGGCGCGGCGCTCTTTGAGCGCCGCGTTCCGTTTGAGGTGTCCGTGTTTGAGGGATCTGTGCCCGCGGGGTCTCTGTTCGAGGCACTCGCATGAAGCCTGTCCTCGCGGTCCACGGCCTGGTCAAGACGTTCGGGTCACACCGTGCCGTCGATGGTGTCACCTTCGAGGTGGCGCCAGGTGAGTGCTTCGGTTTGCTGGGGCCCAACGGCGCTGGCAAAAGCACGACGCTCAAGCTTGCGCTGGGTCTCATGGAGCCGGATGCAGGCCGCATCGATCTGCTGGGTGAGCCGGTGCCCGCCCGTGCCCGAGAGGCGCGTCAGAAAGTGGGTGTGGTGCCGCAGAACGACCCACTCGACCCCGACTTCACGGTGGCCGAAAACTTGTTGGTCTTCGGGCGATATTTCGGCCAGCCCGATGCGATCACCCATTCTCGGATTGAACCTTTGCTCGAATTCGCGCAGCTGGGCAATAAGCGTGATGCGCGCATTCAGACCTTATCGGGGGGCATGAAGCGGCGCCTCACGATGGCGCGTGCGCTCATCAACGACCCGCAGGTCCTGTTTCTGGATGAGCCCACCACGGGTCTTGACCCACAGGCACGTCACCTGATCTGGGAGCGACTCAAACGCCTGCTTGCACAGGGCAAGACGATTGTCCTGACCACCCACTTCATGGACGAGGCCGAGCGCTTGTGCGATCGGTTGGCGATCATTGACAGCGGCCGTCCGATTGCCAGCGCATCGCCCACGGCCCTGATTTCTCAGGAGATCGAGCCGCATGTGATCGAAGTGCATGGCCCGGGTCGCGCGCACTGGGCCGATCTGGCGCCGCGCTTCGGGTGCGGGCGCGTGGAGACCGTGGGCGAAACCACCTTTGCGTACTGCGAGGACCCGTCGGCCGCGCTGGCGGTGCTGCAGACCCGCTCCGATGTGCGCACGCTGCATCGACCCGCCAACCTTGAAGACGTGTTCCTCAAACTGACCGGGCGAGACCTGCGTGATTAAGGCTGCGAGCGAGACTGTATTCACCCATCGAGCTGGCGGTGTGTCCCTGGGCACCTGCCATGACTGACGGGGTGCATGCTTCCCGGACGCGGCGCCTGTGGGCTTGGCCGCGTCTGAGCCTGCGTCTGGTGCCAGTGCTCAGGCGCCACATGCTCGTGTGGCGCAAGCTGGCCGTGCCGAGCCTGCTGGCGAATGTGGCCGACCCGCTGATCACCCTTGTGGCGTTTGGTTACGGACTGGGCGCGTTGCTGCAACAGGTGGATGGGGTGCCTTATGTGCTGTTTCTGGCGGGCGGATCGGTCTGCATGAGCACCATGATGGCCGCGAGCTTCGAATCGCTGTACTCGGCGTTTTCCCGCATGCATGTGCAGCGTACCTGGGAGTCCTTGCTCAATGCTCCTCTGCTGCTGGACGATGTGCTGGCCGCGGAATGGCTGTGGGGCGCGCTGAAAGCCTGCATCAGTGGCGTGGCCATCATCCTGGTGGCGATGGCGCTTGGGATCTCCAGGCACCCGACCCTGATCGCCCTGCTGCCGGTGATCGTGCTCACGGGCCTGGCGTTTTCGGCGATTGCGCTGTGCGTCAATGCGCTGGCCAGCGGCTACGACTTTTTCTCCTACTACTTCACGCTGGTGCTCACGCCCATGACTTTCCTGTCGGGTGTCTGGTTCCCGCTGAACCAATTGCCGCAGTGGCTGCACCCGATTTGCCAGGCATTGCCGCTGACGGCCGCTGTCCAGCTGGCACGCCCGCTGATGCTGGGTCAGTGGCCTGATGCAGTGGTGGGTCCGGTGGCCGTCTTGCTGGTGTACGCGCTGGGCGGCTTTTATCTCGCCACCGTGCTCACCCGGCGGCGATTCGTCTCCTGAGGCGACCGAGGCCTGGCGCTCAGGGCCCCGGGCTCAGGGCTCTGGGCCCCGGCGGCACCCTGGAACCGGGGCCCCGGGCTGCCGTCAATCAGCCTTCACGCAGCCAGCGTGCCGCATCCAGCGCGAAATACGTGAGCACACCGTCGGCACCCGCCCGTTTCATGCACAGCAGCGCTTCGAGCGCGACCGTGCGCTCGTCCAGCCAGCCGTTGGCCGCCGCAGCCTTGAGCATCGCGTATTCGCCACTCACCTGATAGACGAAGGTGGGGACGTGGAAGGTGTCCTTCACCCGGCGCACGATGTCCAGATACGGCATGCCTGGTTTGACCATGACCATATCGGCGCCTTCCTGGATGTCCAGCGCCACCTCGCGCAGCGCCTCATCGGTGTTGGCCGGGTCCATCTGGTAGGTTTTCTTGTTGCTCTTGCCCAGGTTGCTGGCTGACCCCACCGCATCGCGAAACGGGCCATAAAAACCGGAGGCGTATTTGGCCGAGTAAGCCATGATCCGGGTGTGGATGTGCCCCGCGCCCTCCAGAGCCTGGCGGATGGCACCCACCCGTCCGTCCATCATGTCGGAGGGCGCCACGATGTCCACACCGGCCTGCGCCTGTACCAGGGCCTGCTCACGCAGGATGGCAACCGTTGGCTCATTCAGAACATAACCGTCCTCATCGATCACGCCATCCTGGCCATGGCTGGTAAAGGGGTCGAGCGCCACGTCGGTGAGCACGCCCAGTTCGGGAAAGCGCTGCTTCACCGCGCGCACTGCTCGCGGGACCAGTCCGTTGGGGTCGGCGGCAATGCGCCCGTCGGGTGTTTTGAGCGCTGGCTCAATGACCGGGAAGATCGCCAAGACCGGTACGCCCAGTGTCATGCACTGCTCGGCCACGCCCAGCAGGCGTTCGATGGTGTGTCGCTCCACCCCGGGCATGGACGGAACCGGATGGTTGGGACCGTTTCCGTCCTGGACAAAACACGGATAGATCAGATCGTTGACAGTCAGCACATGCTCTGCGACCAGTCTGCGGGTGAAGGCGTCATGTCGCAAACGACGTGGCCTTTGTGCTGGAAACCCCTGTACTGTTTGAGGAAATTCGGCCATTCGTACGCTCCCTGGGTTCGATTTAGAGGAAAGTGGATCGATAGAACAAGTTTTTCTTGAACTTTTTTTGCAGCCGTCTATCATGGACAACAGATGGTCAACCGATCGTCTCCCGCTTCTCCTCCCTGAGCGGGTGCCTGCGAGATTTTCGAAGGCGTTTCGCCCCGGCGCATGAATGCAGCCGGGGTTTTTTTTGCCTGTTTTCAGTCCAGCCAGTCAGCCCCCAGTGGGCCGATGCGACCTGGACAGGCTGCAGGGGTACGGGGACGGTCGCTCAGTCTGAAGCTGTCAGGCCAGGCGTATCGGTGCCGGGCGAATCGGCAGCCGGCCCGACCGAAGCGGTCTGACTGCTCGGTGCGATCCATTCTTCCACGAGCGTTGACAGTTCGTCACGGCCCGAGCGGTTCAATGCTGAGAAAAGCAGCACCGCGTCGGGCGATTGCGGGCGCAGGCGCTGCAATTCGGAACGCACGGTCCGAAGGGCCGTGCTGGCCTGCTGGCGAGGCAACTTGTCGGATTTGGTCAGCGTCACGACCAGCCTGACCTGCGCGGGAATCCAGCCGATCAGCCGACGATCGAGGTCGGTGAGTTGACGGCGGATATCGGCCAACAGGACCACTCCGGCCAGTTGCGGGCGGGCCTGAAGGTACTGGCCTGCGAGCGTATCCCAGGTGCGTTTGGTTTCCAGTGGGGCCGAGGCGTACCCGTAGCCCGGCGTATCAACGAGGTAGGCGACCGGCTGGTCTGCCGGACCGACCGCGAAATAGTTGAGCGCCTGCGTTCGCCCCGGAGTACGGCTTGAGAAGGCCAGTCGTTTGCGGTTGCACAGCACATTGATGGCCGTGGACTTGCCCGCGTTGGATCGCCCGACGAACGCAAGCTCGACGAGGCCGTCTCGAGGCAATTGAGCCAAGGCGGCAACCGTCGTGTGGAACCGGGCGGAAGTGAGGAGCGACATGAAGCGGCGCTATTGTACAATCGCCGGTTTGCGTGCATTGCGTTTAATTCAGGTGCTCTTGATGATTCCGATGACCAGACGGATCGCCCGGCAGGCTGCCTGCGGCGTCTTCCGCAGCTTGACCCAGGCCCACCCTTCACTGCGCGCAGCACACCAGGCTGCGCAGCGCGTGCTTGCAAGCGCCTTGCTGATTGTCGTGACCCTGGCTGCTTGGTCGCCGTCTGCTCAAGCCCAGAACGCACCGGCGAAAGTCGACCCCGCCAAAGGCCAGCAGATCGCGGCTCAAGTATGTGCGGCCTGCCATGGTGCGGATGGCAATGCAGCCAGCCCGAGCAATCCGAAGCTCTCGGGCCAGCATGCCGACTACCTCTACAAGCAGCTCGTCAATTTCGTGCCCAAAGCAGGCGCCAAAGAGGCTGAGCGTGCCAACGCTGTGATGGCGGGCTTTGCCGCTACGCTGTCGGATGCTGACCGCCGCAATCTTTCCGCGTGGTATGCCAGCCAGTCATTGAAACCGGCGTCGGCGCGCAACAAGGACCTGGTCGAATTGGGTCAGCGCATCTACCGCGGCGGCATCCCCGAAAAGCAGGTGCCAGCCTGCTCAGGTTGCCACGGCCCCGCTGGTGCAGGCATCCCTGCCCAATATCCGCGGCTGGGCGGTCAATGGGCTGAGTACACTGAGTCGCAACTCACGCAATTCCGTGGCGGTCAGCGCAAGAACAGCACCCAGATGACCACGATCTCTGCCCGATTGTCCGACAGCGAGATCAAGGCGATTGCCGACTATATTGCCGGTTTGCGCTAAGGTTTGATGCGCACGCACGGGGCCTGCGCCCTGTGCCTGGTTCACCGTTCGGGCGCCCTGGAGGTGCCCGAGTCGTTTTCGGGCGCACCTGACAGCACACCTCAGTGCACAGCTGAGGTCATCACACCGAATGGGCACGCCGAATGCGTGCAGGTTCACCTTGGAGTTCAGCATGTTGATCCGCGTTCCTGTTCGTCACGACCCCCTGCCTTCTGAGATCACCCCGCGCCGTGTTTGGGATAAGCGCCGCGATCTCATCCGGATGGCTGCAGCCGGCATCGCGCTGCCCCTGGCGAGTGGCCCGGTCAACGCACAGACCGGCAAGCCCGCGCTCAAGCTGGCCGCTGTCCCTGGCCCGTTTGCGAGCACAGACAAGCCCACGAGTTACCGGGACGTCACCACATACAACAACTTCTACGAGTTCGGTCTTGAGAAAGACGAGCCCGCCCGTCGCGCCGGGAGCCTGAAGGTGCGCCCCTGGTCGGTCGCCGTGGAAGGGGCGGTCGCCAAACCCACCACCTTCAACATCGAAGACCTGCTCAAGCTCGCCCCGATGCAGGAGCGCACCTACCGGATGCGTTGCGTCGAGGGCTGGTCCATGGTGATCCCCTGGATCGGGTTTTCGATGTCGGAGCTGATTCGCAAGGTCGAGCCCACGGGCAACGCGCGATTCGTAGAATTTGTGACCCTGGCTGACGCCGGTCAGATGCCCGGGCTGCGCTCTTCGGTGATCGACTGGCCCTACCGCGAGGGGCTGCGCATGGATGAGGCCAATCATCCGCTCACCCTGCTTGCCTTCGGTCTGTATGGCGAAGTCATGCCCAATCAGAACGGCGCCCCGATTCGGCTCGTGGTGCCCTGGAAGTACGGTTTCAAGAGCAGTAAATCGATCGTCAGGATCCGCTTCCTCGAGAAGCAGCCCATCACCAGCTGGAACCGCTCTGCACCGCAGGAATACGGGTTTTATTCCAACGTGAATCCCGAGGTGGACCATCCGCGTTGGTCGCAGGCCACTGAGCGGCGCATTGGCGAAGACGGTTTTCTGACCCGCAAGCGCCCCACACTGATGTTCAACGGCTATGCCGAGCAGGTGGCGAGCCTGTACGCGGGCATGGATCTGCGCCGCGAGTTCTGAGCGGCCCTAGCCCGCTGTGGCGGCGCATCTGCCCGCGATCAAGGCCCTGCTGTGGGTCTTGGGGCTGGCACCATTGGCCCGACTGGTCATGGCCGGCGTCTGGGGTCTCTGGGGCGGGCTGGGCGCCAATCCGGTGGAGTTGGTGACCCGATCAACCGGCACCTGGACCCTGGTGTGTCTGTGCATCACGCTGGCCATCACGCCGCTGCGCCGTCTCACCGGATGGACCTGGCTGATTCGACTGCGCCGCCTGTGCGGGCTGTTCGCGTTCTTCTACGGCGCGCTGCACGCGCTGACGTATGTGTGGTTCGATCAGTACTTCGATGTGATGGCGATCCTGAAGGACATCGTGAAGCGGCCGTTCATCATGATGGGCGCCGCCGCCTTCGTGCTGATGCTGCCGCTGGCCATCACGTCAACCCAGGGCATGATCAGGCGCTTGGGTCGGCAGTGGGGCCGCCTGCACAGACTGGTCTATGTCGTGGCGGTGGCGGCCATCCTGCACTACGCCTGGCACAAGTCGGGCAAGAACGATTATTCGGAAGTGGCGGTGTATGCCGTCATCGTGGCCGCGCTGCTGGGCTCGCGGCTGGTGACATCGCTCAAGCGCCGCCCCCAACTGCGGCAGGCCGGCACGCCGTCCGCGCAACCGGCAAGCGAAGGGCGGCCTCGCGATTGAACGCGTGGTGCAGGCCGGGCAGCGCGTTCAATCAGCGGTATCAGCGCGCAGCTTCGATGTCACGCCGCGGGCAGGCGACGCTCAAGCGCGTAGAGATCGGTCACACGCTCGCGTTCGCGGATAAGGTGCATGCGATCGCTATCGACCATGACTTCAGCGCCACGCGCACGCGTGTTGTAGTTCGAGCTCATGGCCATGCCATAGGCGCCGGCCGACATCACCGCCAGCAGATCGCCTTCTTCGATGGCCAGGGTGCGCGCCCGTCCGAGCCAGTCGCCTGACTCACAGACCGGCCCGACCACGTCATACGTCTGGGCCGGCGCATGGCCCGCTTGCAGCGGCACGATGTCATGCCAGGCTTCATACATGGCCGGGCGCATCAGGTCGTTCATGGCCGCATCCACCACCGCAAAGTGGCGCCCGCCGTTTTCCTTGATCACCTCGACGCGGGTCAGCAACACCCCGGCATTGCCCACCATGGATCGGCCGAACTCGAACATGACCTCGGGAACCGCGCGCCCACGCTGCTGTGCCCAGGCGTCGATGCGCGCAAACAGGGCTTGCAGCGTATCGCGTCGCGAGGGCGGCACTTCGTCCCGATAGGTGATGCCCAGGCCACCCCCGAGGTCCAGGTGATGCAGGGTGATGCCTGCCTGGGTGAGCTGGTCGACCAGTTCGAGCAGCCGATCAAGCGCGGCGAGAAATGGGGCGATTTCAGTGATCTGCGAACCAATGTGGCAGTCGATGCCCATCACCTTCAGGTGGGGCAACGCGGCGGCCGTGCGGTAAGCCGCCAGCGCACGATCATGCGCAATGCCGAATTTGTTTTCGCGCAGGCCCGTGGAAATGTAAGGGTGGGTGCCGGCATCGACGTCCGGGTTGATGCGCAGGGACACCGGCGCGAGCTTCTGCATGGAACCCGCCACCGCGTTGAGGCGCACTAGTTCACTTTCGGATTCGACATTGAAGCAGCGCACGCCCGCTTTGAGCGCGTCGCGCATTTCTGAGACGGTTTTGCCCACGCCTGAAAAGACCACCTTACCGGGGTCGGCCCCTGCCGCCAGCACGCGTGCGAGTTCGCCCCCCGAGACGATGTCAAAGCCTGCGCCGCGCCGTGCCAGCAACTCAAGAATGGCCAGACTGCTGTTGGCTTTGATGGCGTAGCAGATCAGGGCGGATCGGCTGCCACAGGCGGCTGCGAATTCGTCGAAGGCGGACTCGATCGCGGCACGCGAATACACCCAGGTGGGCGTACCGAACGTTTGGGCAATCTGTTCGAGTGGCACACGCTCGGCATGCAGACGGCCATCGATCATCACAAAGGGCGTATGTGGAGAAGAGGGTGGCAACGGGAGGGTTCCTTCGGTAGAGGCGGGCCTGCGGGTCCGTATGCACTCAGCAACACCGTGCACTCAGCCGCACAGAAGCACTTCGGTGATCGGCGCGGCGCGCCACGGGCTCAGTCAGATCGGGGGCGCGATGCAGGAGGGTTGGGATCGGTGCGGGCCGTACGGTTGCTTGGGTTGTCTGCAGCAGGCCCGGTGCGCAGGGCCTCTGGAGCCGAGGGCGGTGCAGCAGCCGGTTGCGCCGGTGCGATGCGCGGGGCGGGCTCGGGCGGCACGCGAGGCAGATACAGCGGCCCGGTCTGGCCGCACCCGGTGGCAGCGAGCAGGATCGAAACCGATACAATCCGGGCCCCACGCGCGATGCTGCAAGGCGCCCATCGGACAGCGTGAACGGGTTCACGATTCATCGGGGCAGAATAGCATGGGCATCAGCGACCAAGACTTCAGCCGAGACGCACAGCGCGCGCTCGACGCGATCGAATCGAACCTCGAGCGACTCATGGATGACATCGACCTGGACCTCGATATCGAGCGCCAGGGCAATGTGCTCACGCTCACCTTCGCCGACGACGCCAAGATCATCGTCAACAGTCATGAGGCCGCGCGCGAGATCTGGGTGGCAGCCCGCTCGGGCGGCTTTCACTACCGTCATGACGGCTCGCATTGGGTCGATGGCCGAAACGGCGATGAGCTGTTTGCCGCCCTATCGCGTCTGGTCAGCGCGCAGTCCGGCCAGGCGGTGCGCTTGCAGCCGGGCTGAACCACGCGCATAGCGGGGCATCAGACCTTGGGCTCTGAGGCGTGGGTTCGCCGCGCTGCGGCGATCGCCTGCAGCAGCAGGTCGGTGCGGCCGACCTGATTGGCCAGCACCAGAATCAGCCGACAGTTCAACGCCATGCTGTCGGTATCCGACAGGCCGCGGTGTGCTTCGATCAGGGCCTCGTAGAAATCATCCGGTCGATCGATGGCAGGTTCGATGTTCAAAGAGTCGCTCATGCGGCATGCCTGTCCAGGAAAGCGGGGGCCTGGCCCAGCGCGCGGGCCAGGGCAGCGAGCACTGCGGGTGCATCCCATGTGCGCCAGCGGGCGCAGACATGCTGGTCGGGGCGCAGCAGGTACACCGTGCCGGGGCGAGCATCCAAGCGTGCGGTCAGCAGACCATCCTGATCGGTCAGCTGGTGCACCCCATCGTCGTGCTTGCCTGCGGCCGCGAACATGTCACCGCCTGAAGGCACGATGACATGGACCTGTGGTGCAGGCAGTCCCTGGTCATGTGCCAGCGTACGCAGTTGCGCAACCTGCGCCGTGATGTGCTGTGGCGTCTCGTGATCGGCAAACATCAGGACGGCGAAGTCGCCACTCAGGCAGCGCAGCCACCACACCGGTTCGCCCGAAGGCGTGCGCAAGGGTGCATCGGGTGAGGGTGCCCCCGGTCGTGCCGCAGGCGCCGAGAATACCGAGCCGCCTGGCACGTGGGTGTGCCCAGAGAACAAGGAAGCGTCCTGCGTGGCCAGCGAACCAGGCGAACTGGGTGTGTTGGCGGGACTGGAGTCGATCACGCTCGGCGTGGACAGCCGCCCGCTGTTGACTAGCCTGCGCGCGAAGGGCATATCGCCCGCCAACTGCAGGGTGGCCTCGCGAAAGGCATGGGCCATAGCCGACTTAGGGGTAATGAAGTCGGTGCTGCGCGTGGAGTTCAGGATGTTTTCATCGGCGGCGCGTTCGCGTTCATGGGCCCAGTGATCGAGCACGCTCTCCTGGGCCTGGCCTGCTACCAGCGCGGCCAGGCGCCAGGCGAGTGCATCGGCATCCTGGATGCCGGAGTTGGCGCCGCGAGCGCCAAAGGGCGAAACCTGGTGCGCCGCATCGCCTGCAAAGAGCACGCGGCCATGCCGAAAGCGATCGATGCGTCGGCACTGAAAGGTGTAGACGCTGACCCATTCGAGTTCGAATTCGCGATCGCCCAGCATCGCCTTCAGTCGGGCCATGACGCGCTCCGGCTGCTTTTCAAGTTCCGGGTCAGCGTCCCAGCCGAGCTGGAAGTCCACTCGCCAGACATGATCGGCCTGACGGTGCAGCAGCACGGACTGCCCCGGGTGAAAGGGCGGATCGAACCAGAACCAGCGCTCGGTGGGATAGTCGGCCTTCATCACGACGTCGGCGATCAGGAAGCGATCACGAAACACCTGACCGTGACTCTCCAGACCCAGCAGGTGACGCACCGGGCTGCGCGCGCCATCGCACACGACCAGCCACGCGCAGTGGAGCGTGTAGGGCCCATCGGGCGTCTCGATGGTGACCCGCACATGTGACTGCGCGGGTTCGACGCCGGTGACGCGATTCGCCCAGCGCAACTGCAGCCCGGGCAATTGCGCAGCCCGCGCGACCAGGTTCTCTTCGAAGTGGTACTGCTGCAGGTTGACGAAGGCCGGGCGCTCATGACCTGGTTCTGGCAGCAGATCGAAACCGTAGACCTCGCGGTCTCGCAGAAAGACCCGGCCGCGGTTCCAGCTGATGCCTCGCTCGGCGACCGCCTCGCCGCATCCGAGCCGATCGAGGATCTCGAGGCTGCGCTTGGCGTAGCACACTGCGCGCGACCCGACGCTGACAGTCTGATCGTCATCCAGGACCACGACCGGAGTGCCGTGCAAGGCCAGGTCGATGGCCGTGCACAGTCCGACCGGGCCGGCACCGATCACGATCACCGGATGGTGGGCGGCCTCGCCTGCAGGGTCGTTGGCCTGATCGGCGTGGCGCAGGTATGCGTATTGGGGATTGACGTAGGTCTTCATGCCGGGCGCTGTGTCTGAAGAGCGGGGCTCGCGGGCAGGCCGCCTGACCGCGATGGATCCCGATTATGGCCTGTGTGGCGGGCACGCAGATTGCCGCCTGCATCAGATCAAACACAAAGAAGGAGAGCGCCATGAACCTCGTGCTGTGGCTGGTCGTGGGGAGCGTCTTGGGGTGGATCGCGAGTGTCATCACGCGAACGCCGTCCCAGTCCGAGGTCGATTCTTTTGCCAATTGGGGGCTGCTGATCAACATGCTGGTCGGGATCGCCGGCGCCACCTTGGGTGCTTGGCTGTTGTCGCCCTTGTTGGGCCTGGGAACCGTGACGCTGGATCAGTTCAGTCTGAGTGCGCTCGGTGTGGCGCTTGGCGGTGCCGTGGTGATGCTGGCGATCGTCAACGTCCTCAGGGGAATCAGTGCGCGCTGAATGCGCGCCTCGCGCAGTGCAGCGCAGGCTGGCGCTGCGCGAGCGGCCCTCGCCTGGGGTCAGGGAGCATCCGGGCCGCGAACCTCGGGTCGACCCGGATCGGCCAAGCCTTTGGCGCGGTGAGCACCCTTGTTCGCGACGGCCCGGTGATCGGACCCCAGGCAGCCCGTTCCTGACTGCGCGTGTAAAGAACGGCGAGCAGCCTGTGTTCCAATCGAACCCCATGCAACACCCCTCGGACCCCTCAGATAGCACCGACGCGCAGCAGGCCCCGTCGGGCGTGCTGCCAGAAGGAGCGCACACCTTCGCCTCACTGGTACGCCACGAGCTGGTCAATCCGCTCAACGCCCTGAGTGGGTGGTTGCATCTGTTGTCCATCCGCCCGACGGTTTCGGAGGAGATTGCGCACAAGGCGCTGGAAGGCGCGCACCGCGCGCTGGCCCAGCAGCTGGGGCAGATCGAGATGCTGTCACGCGTGCTGCAGCTGTCTGAGCCGGGCGCGCGGCTGGACACGGAACCCGTGTCGTTTGCCGAGCTGGTCAGCCAATGTACGCAGGGTGCGGCCTTGCCCGGGCGCGCCGTGTTTTCGTTGCAACGTATGCACAGTGATGGCTCGCAGCACCCGCCGTTTCAGGTGCGCGCACACGAACAGGCGCTCTCGGCCGTCGTGACTTTGCTGCTGCGGCATGTGGCCGAGCAGGCTGACCCGCAGACGCGGGTGAGGGTCGAAGTGGCGTCCCAATCGCGTGAGATCAGCATGACCGTCTGGTGTGCGCCCGAGATGCCCGAATCGGCTCACGCGCTGGCGCTGCCTTTTGCCGACTCGAGCGCATCACAGACCCGATCGCTCGAGTGGTTGCATGCCCTGGCGGTGATCCGCGCACTGCAAGCGCATGTGGATCTGTTGCCAGCACATGGCAACGAGGTGGGCTTGCGACTGCGGATGCCGGCACATGGGGTGGAGGACGTCCATTGACGGCAGTCGCCGCTTCGAACATGACCCCCGTGCCATGCCGCGTCTTGGTGGTCGACGACAATGTCGATGCAGCGCGCACGATGGCCATGCTGCTCGAGCTTGAGGGCTATCAGGTCGAGTGTGCCTTCGATGGTCAGCAGGCCCTGGACTGCGTGAGAGACCGCCCGCCAGACGCACTGCTGCTCGATATCGGTCTGCCCCGACTCGATGGTCTGGAAGTGGCCCGTCGACTGCGTGCGCAGTCAGGTGAAGCGGCGCGCAAGCGCCTGCTGGTGGCGGTGAGCGGTTACGGGCGCGACCAGGACCGCGCGCAAGCCTTGCAGGCGGGGTTCGATCTGCATTTCACAAAGCCCGCCGACCCGGAGCAGCTCTTGCAGGTGCTGGCACGCCATCGGCAGGGCCTTGCATCACCTCACCAGAACTAAGTTCCTAAGTCGCCTGAACAGGCGATGCGAAATGCTGCAGGCGAACTCTGAGACGGTCAGACCGGGCGCCTCATCCTTTCGAATGGTTCCGTTGCGTGTTGGCACCTCGATCCCCATCCTTTCGGGGGGGTGCAAACATGTCCGGTTCACTTGATCGAAAACAAAGACTGTGAGCAACGATCCGTTTAGCCTGACCATTCCTCGGTAATTTGTGTCATATTC
>CANHUQ010000004.1 GCA_947463885.1 Burkholderiales bacterium | reverse complement strand
TGAGGTCCATCGGGTTCATGCCGGCGGCCACGTACTTCATGCCTTCGCGCACGATGGCCTGGGCCAGCACGGTGGCGGTGGTGGTGCCGTCACCGGCGTTGTCCGAGGTCTTGGAAGCAACTTCCTTGACCATCTGGGCGCCCATGTTCTGGAACTTGTCCTTGAGCTCGATTTCTTTAGCGACCGACACACCGTCCTTGGTGACGGTGGGGGCGCCGAAGCTGCGCTCGAGCACGACGTTGCGGCCTTTCGGGCCGAGGGTGACTTTGACTGCGTTGGCGAGGATGTTGACGCCCTCAACCATTTTGTGGCGCGCATCGTCGCCGAAGAAAACTTGCTTGGCTGCCATGTAATGACTCCTTTGATTCGGGTTCAGTCTGGGGGCGTGGCTTACTCGACCACGGCCATGATGTCTTCCTCGCGCATGACGAGGAGTTCTTCGCCATCGACCTTGACGGTCTGGCCCGAGTACTTGCCGAACAGCACTTTGTCGCCGACCTTGACGCCGAGCGCACGCACCTTGCCGTCGTCGCCGACTTTGCCGTTACCGACTGCGAGGATCTCGCCCTGGTCGGGCTTTTCGGCCGCGGTTTCGGGGATCACGATGCCCGAGGCGGTTTTGCGCTCGTTGTCGAGGCGCTTGATGATCACGCGATCATGCAAAGGACGAAGCTTCATGGAACAGGGCTCCTATGACGGGTTAAGACACTGAGTGATGGGGGATTGACGTATGTGCCAAAGGCGAACGTCACGAAACGGCGCCCACTTGAGGGGGCTGCAAGCGCTAGTGTTGCTAGCACTCACCGTTTGCGAGTGCTAATTCTACCCGAGGATGATGACGGATTCAAGGCAGGCGACAGACCGAGGGCTGTCAGGCGCTTGCCGCGGTGTCCCGTGGCTCGCTGGGTCGCTTCGCAAGACCACTTTGTCTGTCCAATCTGTCCGTCCGAAAGGCCCGTCGCAGACGCCCATCGCGTGCCTGGTTGGGCGAAGGAGACCTGGGCGCCCGCACGCGGGCTGAGCGCGCGAGGCGCTCGTGCTCAGATGGCGCGATCGCTCGGCGCGAGGCGCCGAGTTGCGCGTTGCGGCGCGTGCTCAGGTGTCCAGTCGGATCTGGTTGGCCTTGAGCAGACCGAAGGCCTGCACCGTGAACTTGACCTGGACCGGCGAGCCGATGCCCAGCGACGGCAGGGGGCCGCCGTCTTTGCCGGTCGCGCTGCTGCCGTCGAAGTTGAACTCGCGATTGGCACGGTCTTTGACGGTGAAACTCTCTTTGCCGGCAAACCTGACAATGACACCCTTGACCTCATCGCCGTAATCGTCAGAGCCGCTTGAACTACTGCCGCCGGAGGAACCGGAATTGGATGACCCGGAGCCAGAGCCCGACGATCCTGAGCCAGACGACCCGGAGCCGGAGTTGCTCTGTGCATCGTCGCGAAAGCGCACAACGCTCGCCTTGAGCCTGCTGCCCAACATTTGGCCTTCCACCCGGACTCGCGCGCCGTTGGCCAGTTGTGATTCCAGTCCGTCGCTGAAACTCGCGCTACTGGCGTCCACACTCAAGCCCTCGAGCTTGAAGTTGGACTTTGACGTGAATTGACTGATGCGACCCTCGGCGCGCACGCGCGTTTCATTGGAGAGTACGGCAGAGGTGTCGACTTCAACCTTCGTGGCGATCTTGGTGGTACCCGAGGGGGTGTACTGAACCTTGACCAGGTCACCGACTCTCACCCCGGCCGCCACCGTTGCATTGGCAAGCGTGAAGTCCTGGCTGCCAGACCCCTCTTGTTGGCCGCCAACCCGGATCCGGATGCCAGGCACGAGTTCGGTGACCATACCGCGCAGCCGTGTCGCGGTGTTGTCCGAGGCCTGCTTGATCTCGATGCGCGTGGCGGTGATGGTGTTGCTGGTGCGATCGGCGAAGCCCCAAACCTCAACGATCTGACCGTCGACTACGCCAACAAGACCGCTGGCGTCTTGCCAGAATGTTGTAGACATGACCCGAACGGTCGTGCCCAGCACCACCAGTTCGCCGGTTCCAGGTGTGGTCTGGCTGGGTGTGACGCGCGTGACCGGACCCTTCAGTTCACTCAGGATGCGCACGGAATTGGCTGTGCCCAGGCTGGTGGAGTCATCGGCCGACCCGCGAATCTCGACGATCATGCCGAGCCTGAGTTCGCCGAGCTCGCGTCGGTTGCCCAGATCGTCCGTGACGCTGGCTTGGCTGTCGTCGTACTTGATCCCGTTGACGATGATTGAGCCGAAGCCTGAAATCATGCCGAACCCGAAGGCCGCACCGGTGCCGCCACTGCCCACGCCGGCCAGATCGCCCGTGCCGCCCGAGCCGCCGCAGCCGCTGGCCATGACCGCCAATCCGCCGAGTGAGGCCAGCGCACGTCGACGCATCGGGCGTGTGGCGCCGTCTGCAGTCGCGATAGGAAAGGGCGGTGTCACCAAGCGTTTAGTCATGTTGGCCTGAAGGCTTCTCTGAGAAGAGAGGATGGGTGGGTTCAGCGTAGCAATACAGACCGATCCGGATCCGCTGATCAGCGGGACGTGCATCGGCCTGATCCTGGGCTTCGAGTCGCTCGAGCTCCGGGGCCAGGGTGCGCAGCAAGGTGCCCCAGAACAGGCGTGCCTGCTCGATGGCGACTGTGATCGATTGTGCGCTCAATCCATCTGCGAACAGCGCCTGCTCGACGAACGGCGGGCGGATCGGTGTGGCGTCGGGCTGCTGGGCCGAACGCAGGCTGGCGGCCACATTGGCGCGAGCGGCGGCCAGATGGTCGCCCACGTTGGCACCCAGGAATCCCAGCATGGTCTGCAGCTGCACGGCAGGCACAAAGCTGTCGGCGCGCAGCACTACCCGATCGGTCTCCATGTCGTGGGCCACCAGCTCTAGCCTGATCAGCTCATCGAGCAAGGTGCGCGGGTGCACATCCGTCGTGATGCTTCGCGCCAGCAGCTCGAAGCTGGGCGCATCGTCTGGCGGGGGGCGGCGCGGCAGTGCGAGCGGTTGGCCGTCCGGGCCCTGCCAGTCTCGCGAGGTGAGCCAGCGGGTGAACAGTTCGGCCGCCGGCGTGACGCTGGCCGCCAATTGCGCGGGTGCGGTCGGCTCGAGCAGGCGTTTGACTTCCTTGCGGTGAATGCCGGTGATGACACTGAGCCGGCTGACCGGAGCCGGTTCGCCCTGGCCCTGGCGAGTGGCCTGCACCGCCGCCTGAACCATGGCCTGCTTGAGCAGTTCTTCCATCTGGCCGAATTGCACGCCTTGGTCGACCGCCACCTTTGCAAGGGGCGCGAGGATGGCCTGCAGCGCTTCAAGTGCAACGGGCGTGACAGCGCCGCTTGCGACGGCGCCCGTATGGGCGCCATCTGGGACAGGTGAGGGAAGCTCAGCGGACGACATGCCGCGAGTTTAAATGGAAATTTTTACCTTTTCAAGTATCGGGCGGTGATTGTGTGGCCTCTTGGCTGCCGCTGGTCGCCTCGGTCGCATCCTGCTGGCGACCGAATCGAGGCCATCGAACCCAGGCGCAGGGGCCGGGGCGCAGGCGGCGAGCGCGCTCAGACCGAGGTCTGGCGTTCCGGTGTGGCCGAGATGCGATGGATGGAGAGATCGGCGCCTTCGAATTCAGCTTCCTGATCGAGTCGCAGGCTGGTGACCGCCTTCAGTCCGAAGTAGATGAGGCCCCCGCCGACGACGGCCACAGTGATGCCCGCCAGCGTGCCGACCACCTGTGCACCCAGACTGACTCCGCCCAGGCCGCCCAGCGCCTGCTGTCCGAACACCCCTGCCGCCACGCCACCCCATGCACCACACAATCCGTGCAGCGGCCAGACGCCCAGCACATCGTCGATCTTGAGGCGGTTCTGCGTCAGGGTGAACATGCTGACAAAGAGCGCCCCGGCGACCCCGCCCACCACCAGCGCGCCCAGCGGATGCATGATGTCCGAGCCCGCGCAGACCGCTACCAGCCCGGCCAGCGGGCCGTTGTGCACGAAGCCCGGGTCGTTGCGCCCAAGCAGGGTCGCAGCCAATGTGCCGCCGACCATCGCCATGAGCGAGTTGACCGCCACCAGCCCGCTGATCTTGCCGACTTCCTGGGCGCTCATCACGTTGAAGCCGAACCAGCCGACGACCAGCACCCAACTGCCCAGCGCCAGGAAGGGAATGCTGGAGGGCGGATGGGCCGCGATTCGACCATCCCGTCCGTAGCGGCCACTGCGCGCACCCAGCGCCAGCACTGCCATCAGGCCGACCCAGCCCCCCACGGCATGCACGACGACCGAGCCCGCGAAGTCGTGAAAGTTTTCGCCAAAGGTGCCCTTGATCCAGGCCTGGAACCCGAAGCGCTCGCTCCATGTCATGCCCTCGAAGAGCGGGTAGACCAGGCCGACCAGGAGGGCGGTGGCGATCAGCTGCGGGCCAAAGCGGGCACGCTCCGCAATGCCCCCGGAAACGATCGCAGGAATGGCGGCGGCGAACGTCAGCAGGAAAAAGAACTTGACGAGCTCGTAGCCGTTTTTCTGCACCAGCGTGTCGGCGCCCACCAGAAACGAGGTGCCATACGCCACCAGGTAACCCAGCAGGAAGTACGACAGGGTGGAGACCGCGAAGTCGACCAGGATCTTGACCAGCGCATTGACCTGGTTTTTGTAGCGCACCGTGCCGAGCTCCAGGAAGGCGAAGCCGGCATGCATGGCCAGCACCATGATGGCTCCCAGCAGGATGAACAAGGTGTCGGTACCAGTTTTCATTGCATCCATCTGCTTTCTCCGGGAGCGTCTCTGGGCTCAGTGCGATGCACCGAAAAAGCACAAATCGTTCCGGAAGTGAGCGTGCGCGTATCGGAAATGCACGCCTCTTGTGCGAGCCCCTTACTTTCAGTGCTCTTCTGCGGTGGACGCTCAGGCCGAGTGACCATGAGCGCGGGCAGGGAGGATTCGCCCGATACGTTCTGGATACGAACGTGCGCTCAAGCTGTGCGTATCGTGCACGCCAAGTGGGCGGTTTTGCACCGCATTGAGGCGTGGTCGCACGGCCGCAGGCCGCGGCCGGTCGCTTCACAGTGTCACGGACGGGCGCCGCTTGACGCGGTCGCCGACGGGTTACTCGGTCGCCATCAGGTAATTGAGCGCCAGGCGGCCGCCGTCCGGGTACAGCGTCTGGCCAGTGAAGTAGGACCCTTCGTCGCTGGCCAGGAACGCGGCAACGCTGGCCACTTCAGAGGGCTCCCCCAGACGACCCAGCGGCGTGCGCGACATGATCGTGCGTTCGGCCTGAGGCGAGCCGAGCACCGCCTGGCGCGCCAGGTCCGTGGCGATGGTGCCTGGCCCGATCGCGTTGACGCGTATGCCGTGCGGTGCCAGCGCCATGGCCATCACACGCGTCAGCTGGTTGACGCCCCCTTTGGAGACCACATAAGGGATCTGATTGGGAATGGCCAGGATCGCATTGACGCTCGACATGTTGATGATCACGCCGCCGCGCTCCTGCGCCACCATGCGCCGCGCGACCGCCTGACCGAACACGAAGTAAGAGCGCAGATTGATGCCCAGCACGCGGTCGAAGTCGGCTTCCTCCAGGTCGAGGAAGTCAGCCGCATGCGTGATGCCGGCGTTGTTCAGCAGGATGTCGATCGGCCCGAATCGTTCTTGTGTGGCGTCGATCGCCTTCAGGGCGGTTGCGGTCTGGGTGACGTCGCCTTCGATGAAGAGCGCGCGATCGGCGCCAATCGCCTGGACAGCTTCAGCCCCGCGGCGTGCGTCCAGATCGACGATCGCGACGCGTGCCCCGTCCTCGGCAAAGCGTGTGGCGCAAGCCAGACCGATGCCTTGCGCGCCACCGGTGACCAGCGCGACCTTTGCTTGAAGTTTCATGTGAATACGCTCCTCGTCGGTTCCGAACGGCGGTTTCCGCCCTGCATGAGATCATCGTCGATTATGGTGCCTCTTCGATGTGTTGCCTGCCTGCTCGTTCGGGCGCTGATGGGATGTGTCGCGCTCTGCGGGGTGTTGGCTGCGTCTGCGCAGACACCACTGCCCGCCTACGGCACCGCGCCCAACATGACGGCCGAGCCCACGCAGCCCGCCATGTCGCCCGATGGGCCCGGCCGCCAGCCGCCCGCGCCGGCCAGTGGTCTGGCTGGGATGGCAGTGCCTGCAGTGGTGGCTGAAGCGATGCGCGCCGCCGCGCTCGCCCCGCATGAGTACGGGGTGGCTGTCGTGCCGCTGGATGGCGGGGCGCCGCTGGTCTGGCACAACGCCGAGGTCGCGTTCAATCCGGCCTCGACTATGAAGCTGGTCACGACCCACGCGGCGCTGTCGCTGATGGGGCCGAATTTCCGCTGGCGTACACAGATCATGATGCGCGGGCAGCTGGTCGGCGATGTATTGCAGGGCGATCTGGTGCTGCAGGGCGGTGGCGACCCGAAATTTGTCATCGAAGACCTGACCGAGCTGATCATGCGGCTGCGGGCCAATGGTCTGCGAGAGATCCGCGGCAATCTGGTGGTCGACGATTCGCTCTACGACGTGGGCGACGCGGCCGTGGAGGCCTTCGATGGCGACCGCTCGCAGCCCTACAACGTGAGGCCCAGCGCGGCGTTGATGAACTTCAAGGCGACCCGTGTCTCGGTGCGCCCGCAAACCGGCGGGCTGGCCGTCGACATGGATCCGCCGCTCGCGGTGCCGATCGTCGATGAGGTGAAGCTCGCGCGCGGCGGATGTCGCTTCGGCATTGCGGGATTGTCGATTCGCGAAATCGGTCCTGAGGATGCACCCACCATTCGGGTCGCGGGTCAGTATTCACCTGCCTGCGGCGAGCAGTCGACCATGGTGGCCGTGCTCAATCACCGCCAGTTCATCCATGGATTTTTCGCCTCAGCCTGGCGGGCAGCCGGTGGCGTCTGGGAGGGGCGCACGGTGGTCGAGCGGCGCATCGAGCCAAACCTGCCGGTACTGCTGCGCTGGGATTCGCCCCGCACACTGGCCGATGTGGTCAAGGACATCAACAAGTACAGCAACAATGTGATGGCGCGTCAGGTGCTGCTGCATACCTCGGCTGACCCGCAGCGTCGCCGCCCCGCCACCCTGGAGCGTGCGCGCGCCACACTCAATGCCTGGCTTGAAAAGCGTGGCCTGCGTACCCCTGAGATCGTGATCGACAACGGCTCCGGGCTGTCGCGGCGTGAGCGTATCTCGCCGGCGAGCCTGGCGCGCCTGCTGATCGATGCCTCGCGCAGTCCGCACGCCCCTATATATATAGAGTCCCTGCCGGTGGTCGGTGTGGACGGCACGATGAAAAGCCGCCTGAAGTCCGATCCGGTGGCCGGCAACGCCTGGATCAAGACCGGCAGTCTGAACGACGTGCGCAGCATTGCAGGCTATGTGGATGCGGCGTCGGGGCGGCGCTATGCGGTCGTCATGCTGATCAACGGGCCGCGCGCCCAAAGCAGCGGTGCTGCACAAGACGCCCTGCTGCGCTGGGTGTATTCGTCGAACTGATGTGGCGACCGCCCGCGGCGCCTACAGCCCCAGGCCCGCCCACATGTCGTCGACTCGCTTTTTCACCTCGGGCGACATGCTGATGGTCCGCCCCCACTCCCGATCGCTTTCGCCCGGCCATTTGTTGGTCGCATCAATGCCCATCTTCGAGCCCAGGCCCGACACCGGCGACGCGAAGTCCAGGTAATCGATCGGCGTACGGTCGACCAGTGTGGTGTCGCGCAAGGGATCCACGCGTGTGGTGACCGCCCAGATCACTTCCTTCCAGTCGCGCACATCGACGTCGTCGTCCACCACGATGATGAACTTGGTGTACATGAACTGGCGCAGGAAACTCCAGATGCCGAACATCACCCGCTTGGCGTGGCCCGGGTACTGCTTCTTCATGGACACCACCGCCATGCGGTAGGAACATCCTTCAGGGGGCAGGTAGAAGTCCACGATCTCGGAAAACTGCTTGCGCAGGATCGGCACGAAGACTTCGTTCAGCGCCACGCCCAGGATGGCGGGTTCGTCGGGCGGTTTGCCGGTATAGGTCGAGTGGTAGATGGCGTTGTCGCGCAAGGTCATGCGATCGATGGCGAACACCGGGAACCAGTCCTGCTCGTTGTAGTAGCCGGTGTGATCCCCGTACGGCCCTTCCAGCGCCATTTCCCAGCCCGTGCGCGCCGCTGCGGGTAACTCACCCTGCCAACCCAGGCGCCGTGCATGTTCAAGGGTGAGGGTGCCATCCGGATCGGGCCGAATGGCTCCTTCCAGGACGATTTCGGCGCTGGCTGGCACCCGCAGGTCGTTGCCCAGACATTTCACGAGTTCGGTCTTGGCGCCGCGCAACAGCCCGGCGAACTGATACTCGGACAGGCTGTCCGGAACCGGCGTGACCGCCCCCAGGATGGTGGCCGGGTCGGCGCCCAGCGCCACCGAGATCGGAAACGGTGTGCCGGGGTGAGCAGCGGCATGATCCCGAAAATCCAATGCGCCGCCCCGATGGGCCAACCAGCGCATGATGGTGCGGTTGGGGCCGATCACCTGCTGCCGATAGATGCCCAGGTTCTGACGGGTGCGGTTGGGGCCGCGCGTAATGACCAGGCCCCAGGTGATGAGCGGTGCCACATCCCCTGGCCAGCAGGTCTGTACCGGCAGCTTGCCCAGATCCACTTCATTGCCTTCGCGCACCTGCTGCTGGCAGGGCGCCCGCGAGACTTCTCTGGGCGCCATGTTCAGCACCTGCCGCAACACAGGCAGCTTGTCCCAGGCGTCTTTCAGGCCTTTTGGCGGTTCGGGCTCTTTCAGGTAGGCGAGCAGTGCCCCCACTTCGCGCAGGGCATCGACCGAGTCCTCCCCCATCCCCAGTGCCACCCGGCGTGGTGTGCCGAACAGGTTGGCGAGCACGGGATGCGCCCAGCTGCGACCGGCGTCGCTCGGCTGTTCAAAAAGCAGGGCGGGCCCCTGGGCGCGCAAGACCCGGTCGGCAATCTCGGTCATCTCGAAGCGTGGTGACACCGGCGCGGCGATTCGGCGCAATTCGCCCTGGGATTCAAGTTGCGCAATGAAGTCGCGCAGATCGGCATAGCGCATTGGTGTCGCCAAGTTCAGAGGTGGGTGAACGACATCCTCTCACACGGTCTGGTTCGCCAAGAATTGACCCGCCAGGCCATGGTGCTCGCCTGGATATCAGGTCATGTGCACCACCCATTCGGGCTCTGCAGGTCGGCCGACGAGGCCAACTCCTGCAGGACGCTGCGCCGGTCGCCGGCCGCCCCCGGTATTTGACCGGACCGGTCCGGCTGGTAGACTCCACCCCATCAACGGTTGAAACCTGCCCCCAAGCGGTCATGTAGGGTTGTATTGGGCAGGTGGCGAAGGCAGCAGATCGGGCCTCGTCTCAACGGATCGCCCCACCTCGCGCGCTGAGTCTTGCGCCATCCAGAGGGCGACCACCCCAAACGGGTTCCCTGAGTGGGCCCGTCTGAGCGTCCCGGCGACCTGGTCGCCACATGGGTATCCGGCCTGCGCACGGTTCGTGCGCCTGCAAGGCGGATGCAGTCCTGACAGCCTGAGCGCTGTCGCGTCATGTTCCCGTTCGATCGAACGGGATGCAGCGGTGTCGTCTGCCGCACAGGAGCGTGGATGATCGATCGATCACCAATCGCAGCAGGCAGCGCGTCCCAAGCACGGGCGCTGCCCGAACAGTCGGTGGGGCGTACGGCGCCTCGGGAACGGGTGCGCCTGACCACTGCGTTGGGGCGCATCGTGCGGTATGCGGCGCCGGTGGCACTGTTGGCCGTGGTGGCTGTGCATGGCACTCTCGGCGGCGCGGATGCGCTGGCTCAACGCACACGTGTGCATGCTGCGATGTCGGCGGCCTTGTCCAATGTACCTGCGGCCACCGCGAGTACCGTGGCCATGCTCCCCATGGGTGACGAACTCATCGATCAGCCCTTGCCCACGGTGCCTGTTGCTGCGGCCCTGTCGATGGCTGCGTCGTCTGCATTCACGGGCGAGTCCGCCCGGTTCGAACCCTGGCTGAACATGCGGGTTGAGGCAGACGATTCGGCGCGCAAACCCCGCCAGCTCGAGCGTGAACAGGCCAATATCGCGCGCTTCATCGCTGCGCGCTATCGCGTCACCCTGGATGCCACCACCGAATTCGTTCATCACGCCTACCTGGCGGCCCGCGATGCGCGCATTGACCCCATGCTGGTCCTGGCCGTGATGTCGGTTGAATCCAGCTTCGATCCGCGGGCGCAGAGTTCCGCCGGCGCTCAGGGTCTGATGCAGGTGCTCACCCGCGTGCACGTCGAAAAGTTCATGCCCTTCGGCGGCATTCGGGCAGCGTTTGATCCGGTGGCCAATATCCGGGTTGGCAGCGCCATCTTGCGCGAGTACATCCAGCGCGATGGCTCGGTCGAGGGCGCTCTCAAGTCGTATGTGGGGGCCGCGCTGATGGATAACGATGGCGGCTATGGCGCCAAAGTGCTCAATGCGCGCGATCGCATTGCCGCTGCAGCGGCCGGAAAGCCCATCCCTGCCGAACTCGCCATGGTGGCGCCCCGCACCGAGCGGGCGGTGATGGTGCGCACTGCGGCCATGGTCGATGCACCGGTCACTTCAGAGCCAGCGGTCGCGCCGGCAATCGTGAGCCCGGCGTACGAGCCGGCCCGCAGCGCACCGCCCGCTGCTGTCGGACCGGTGCCCGAAAGCTTGAATGTGCAGCCGGCTCAGCCTGCCGGGTCGGCCGGACAAGGCGACATCTAGACTGTTCTGGGTGCCGGCCCGGGATCCGACCTGGGATCCGTCTGGGCTGGGCTGCCTGACCCTCGCGCTTGGCAGAGCCCGAGCAGATTAGGCCCCGCCTGTGCCCAGGCAAACGGCCATGCGCCGTACGGCTTCCTGCAGCCGCTCGATCGGGCTGGCATACGACAACCGCATCCAGCGTCCGGGATCATTGGCGCCGAAGTCATGACCCGGCACCAACGAGACCGCGGCTTCATCCAGCAGCCGGTCGGCGAGCAGCCCGCTGTCGCCGAATCGACTGCAGTCCATCCAGACATAAAACGCACCGTCCGGTCGTACTGGAATCTTGAAACCGGCTTGTTCGAGCGCTGGAATCAGCACATCGCGCCGGTCTTTGAGCAGCACGCGGCGTGTTTCGCACAGGGCGAGTGCTTCAGGCTCAAAACAGGCCAGTGCGGCATGTTGCGCCAGCGTCGAGGGGCAGATGAATAGGTTCTGGGCGAGTTTTTCAAACACGGGCACGCTCTGCAGCGGCACCACCAGCCATCCCAGGCGCCAGCCGGTCATGGCAAACGACTTTGAAAAGCTGTTGCAGACGATCACGTCGTCGCCCAGTTCCAGGGCGCAGCGCGCCTGTCCTTCGTATGTGAGCCCCAGGTAGATTTCGTCGACCAGGGTGAATCCGCCACGCGCGCGGACGGTGCTCACGATCTGGCTGAGTGCATCAAACGGGATGGATGTGCCGGTCGGATTGGCCGGCGATGCCAGCAGCACGCCGCGTGTCTGCGGGCCCCAGTGCTGATCGACCAGTTCTGGGGTGAGCTGAAAGCGGGTGTCTTCGAACACCGGGATGGCGTTTGGACGACCATCGAATGCCGCCACGAAATGCCGGTTGCAGGGATAGCTCGGGTCGGTCAGCAATACCTCGTCGCCCGGATTGACCAGCGCGCAGCAGGCGAGTGTCAGTGCCGCCGAGGCGCCAGCCGTGACGATGATGCGGGCAGGATCGACCACCAGGCCGTGGCGGCGCAGGTAGTCTGCAGCAATAGCCTCGCGCAGCGCGCTGGTGCCGACCGCCGGGCTGTATTGCGTGCGACCGTCGCGCGCAGCCTGCTCCAGTGCCGCGATGACCCCAGGCGGGGCGGTGAAGTCGGGCTCGCCGATGGACAGATGAATGACGGGATGGCCGCGCTGCTCCATCGCCACGGCCCGCTTGGCCAACTCCATGACGTGAAACGGTGCGATCGCCCGGGTGCGGTCAGCCAGCCGCATGGGCGGAGCGCTCAGGACTGCACCCAGGGCAGGCTCGCTTTGCGCCAGCCGCCGACCGTGCCGCGATGGCCATTGGCGTCCAGGTCGCCTTCAAAGCCTTCGAGGATATTCATGGCGCGCGTGTAGCCGGCCTGTGTGGCCAGCTGCGCTGCGCCATGCGAACGCACGCCGCTGCGGCACAGGAACATGACCGGCACGTCAGGCGTGACCTGCTCGGCCAGCTGCGCGAGGAAGTCGGGATTGGTCTGTTGGGCCCCCAGTGCACGCCATTCCACCAGTGGCGTGCCATCGATGCGCCCGACGTAGGTCCATTCCGCGTGCGTGCGGACATCAACGATGCGGGCGGCACCGGCGCGCATCAGCGCCCAGGCTTCAGCGGGGGTGACTTCGCCGAAGTAAGGCAGCGATTTGGAGCGGGCGCGCTCGGCGGCGCGGGCGAATATGGCGTCAGCGGGATCGCGGTGCGCAGATTCCGTGTTCATCGGTCTGTAGGCCGTGGATGCAAAAGAGCCGCGAGTTTACCGAGATCGCAAGGCGCCGTCAGTCAGATCACAGGCCGGAACACCCACTCAAGCGCTGCAGACGCACGGTCTCGCTGCTTACCGACCTTGAAAGTGCGGCGGCACCTTGGCCAAAAACGCGGCGTAACCGGTGCGAAAATCCTCGGTGTCGAAACAGTCGAAGCAGACGTCGCGCTCAGCTGCAGACAGGGGCGCGGGGTCTTGCAAGCGGCGGGCGAATTGCTTGTGCCAGCGCGCCACGAGCGGTGCGCCTTCGGCAATGCGATGCGCCGTGGCACGCGCTTCATCGCCCACCGCGTCATCGGGCACCACACGCGTGACCAGGCCCTTGTCCTTCGCCTCGGCGGCATCGAAGATGCGCCCCTCAAGCAGAATCTCGAGCGCCACGTTGGGGCCCACGAGCTTCACCAGCGGCGCCATTTCGTCGTAGGCCATCACCAAGCCCAGGTTCTTGATCGGCGCTCCAAACCGGCTGGAGGTGCCGCAGATGCGCAGATCGGCGAGCGCTGCAATTTCAAGACCGCCGCCCACGCAGATGCCGTGGATCTGCGCCACGACCGGGTGGCGACACGCCGCAATCTGGGCGGCCGTGCGATGCATGTCATGACCGTAGTCAATTGCCTGCGCCTTGTTGGAGCGCTCGGTTGCGAACTCGGAGATGTCGTTGCCCGGCGAAAAAGCCCGCTCGCCTGCGCCGCGCACGATGACGCACCGCACCGCATCGTCGGCCGACAGCGCTTCGAAGGCTTCGCCTAGCGCGCGCCACATCGGGCGCGTCATCGCATTCAGCTTGTGCGGCCGATTGATGATGACAGTGGCGACGAAACCGTCGCGTTCGATCAGGATTTCATCCATGGTGCCCGACTCAGTGAGCGTTCGCAGTCAGCTTGCTCAATCCGCTTTGACGTTCAGTTCCTTGACCATCTTGGTGTACTTGCTGTTCTCAGCCCGCACGAAGTCGCGGAAGGCCTCAGGCGTTTGCGGGCCCCCAAAGAGCACGCCTTGCGGCTCGAGCTTGCTGCGCACCTCGGGGTCGGCCATGGCCTTCTTCATGGCTTCATCGATCTTGGCCACGATCTCTCGGGGCAGGCCCTTGGGGCCCATCACCGAGTACCAGTTGGTGACATCAAAGCCGCGAATGCCTTTCTCTTCGAAGGTGGGCACATCCGGCAGTGAAGGCAGACGCTTCTGGCTCGAAATGGCCAGCGCACGCAATCTGCCCGAGCGGATGTGCTCCAGCACCGGCGGCAGGGTGTCGAAGTTCGCATTGACCTGACCTGCCACCAGATCCACCACGGCCTGCCCGCTGCCCTTGTAGGGGATATGGGTCATCTGCGTGCCGCTGATCTGATTGAACAGGGCACCGGCCAGATGCTGCGTGCTGCCCACGCCCGATGAGGCATAGGTCATCACGCCAGGCTTGGATTTGGCCAGCGCCACGAGTTCCTCGACTGACTTGGCGGGCACGCCCGGATTGACCACCAGCACGTTCGGCACATAGCCGATGTAGGTGATCGGGGTGAAGTCGTTGAGCGCGTCGAAGGGCACCTTGGCCATCACGTGCGGGGCGATGGCGTTGCTGTTCGCATGGCCTGCCAGCAGCGTGTAGCCGTCGGCGGGCGACTTGGCCACCGCATCGGCAGCGATCGTGCCGGCTGCGCCCGCGCGGTTCTCCACGACCACCTGCTGGCCGAGCAGATCGGACAGCTTGCTGGCCAGTACACGTGACACGATGTCGGTGCCACCGCCTGGTGCAAAGCCCACCAGCAGCTTGATCGGCTTTGTGGGCCAGGACTGCGCCATGGCGGTGAGGGGCAAGGTGCAGGCGAGGGCTGCGAGGGAACACAGGCTCAGGCGTCGGGCTTGAGAGGCCATTCGGGTTTCCTTCATCGATCAAATCACCATATGAAAATTGGGGTCAGACCCCAATTTGCGACTTTGCTATCAGACCCACACGTCACCCCTTGCGCGGAGGCGCGAAGGGGATGGGGCCACCGCTTGAATCGGATGCCATACGCATCCATGATGCACCACACTCATGCCGCTTTGAGCGCAGCGTGCGGGGCCGGTGCCTGCGCCAGGTAGTCGATGGCCGCCTGAACGCCACCCTTGCGGTGCGGCACGCCAGCAGCCTGCAGACCCATCTCGACACCGCCAAGCGTGCCGAGCAAGGACAGATCGTTGAAGTCGCCCAGGTGGCCGATGCGAAACACGCGCCCGGCCAGTTTGCCCAGACCGGTGCCCAGGGACATGTTGAAGCGCTCAAGAACGCGCTTGCGCAACGCGTCGGCATCGTGGCTCTTCCCGGAAGCATCGAGCGGCATCAGGACGGCTGTCAGTGCGCTGCTGTACTCGGCTGGGTTGGTGCACAGGATGTCCAGGCCCCAGGCCCGCACTGCCCGCCGCGTGGCCTCGGCATGCCGGTCGTGGCGCGCAAAGACGTTCTGCATGCCCTCTGCCAGCAATTGATCGAGCGCTGCGGACAGGCCGTAGAGCAGGTTAGTGGACGGTGTGGTGGGCCAGTAGCCGCTCGCGTTGGCCGCGATGATTTCATCCCACGCCCAGTACGCGCGCGGCAATCCGGCGGTCTTCGAGGCTTCGAGTGCTTTGACGGACACCGCGTTGAACGACAGTCCGGGCGGCAGCATCAATCCCTTTTGCGAGCCTGCGATGGTCACGTCCACGCCCCATTCATCGTGCCGGTAATCGATGGAACCCAGCGATGAAATCGTGTCGACCAGCAGCAGCGCAGGATGCCCGGCGGCATCGATGGCCTTGCGCACGGCTGCGATATTGGAGGTGACCCCTGTCGACGTCTCGTTGTGCACAACGGCCACGGCCTTGATGCGGTGCTGTGTGTCGGCGGCCAGTCGGGCGTGAACACTCTCGGCATTGACGCCGCTGCGCCAGTCGCCCGCAATGAATTCGGGCTTGAGCCCCAGACGCTCGGCCAGCTTTTTCCACAGTGATGCGAAATGCCCGGTCTCGACCATCAGCACGGCATCGCCGGCCGACAGCGTATTGACCAGCGCGGCTTCCCATGCGCCAGTGCCTGATGCCGGATAAATGATCACCGGCTGGCGGGTCTGGAACACAGGCTTGATATCGGCCAGCACCTTCAGGCCCAGCTGCGCGAACTCCGGCCCGCGATGGTCGATGGTGGGGTAATCGATGGCGCGCAGCACCGTGTCGGGCACATTGGTTGGCCCGGGGATCTGCAAAAAGTGGCGGCCGGCGGGATGAGAGTTGAGCGAGACCATGAGAAGGGGACTCCTTTTTTGCATACAATATGCGATATTCAATCCTTGGGCAACCCGTTGCGGTCTGCGTCGAGTCCTGAGTCATGCGATCTGCTGCCCCGTCCCCTGCACCCCCCGAGCCTCCCAACCCGATCGCTGCACTCGACCGGCGCATGCTCCACGAGGCGGTGGCCGAGCGTCTGCGTGAACGCATCACTGACGGCACGCTGGAGCCGGGTGCACACCTGAATGAACGCGTGCTGTGTGAGCAACTGCAGGTGTCGCGCACGCCGCTTCGCGAAGCGCTGCGCACCCTGGCAGGCGAGGGCGTCATCGAGTTGTTGCCCAACCGCGGCGCAGTGGTCGCGGCCATGTCGCGCGCTGGCATCGAGCATGCCTTCGAGTTGATGCGCGTACTGGAAGCCACCGCCGGCGAATTCGCTGCGCGCCGCGCTACTGAAGCCGACATCGCGGCAATCACTCGCTTGCATGCCGAGATGGCGCGTGCACACGCTCGTCGTAACCTGCCGGTGTACTACCGGCTCAATCGCGAGATTCATGAAGCGATCGTGCGCTGCGCCGGCAACCCGGAACTCGAATCCATGTACTTGCGCCTCAATTCCCGCCTACAGGCGCTGCGGTTTCGCTCCAATCTGAATCGCGTCAAATGGGACGCGGCACTGCGCGAACACCACGACATGATGGACGCACTCACCCGCCGCGATGCGCGCAAGCTGGGCGCACTGCTGCGTGCCCACCTCGACGCCAAACGCGATGCGGTGCTGGCGCAATGGGTTGAACCCGACCAGGACACCGCACGATGACCCACCCCCACGACACCGTCGCTTCACGCCGCATCTTTCTGTCGCCACGACTGGCGCGCAACGATCTGGCCATTCGGCTGCAGCGCGAAATGCAGGGCGATGTGCTGTTTGATGCCGCCTCGCGCGGGCGCTATGCCACCGACGCCTCCATCTATCAGATCCAGCCCCTCGGCGTGGCGGTGCCGCGGTCCGAGGCTGACCTGAGCATCGCGCTCGATGTCGCCCGCGATCTGAAGGTGCCGGTGCTTGCGCGTGGGGGCGGTACCTCGCAGTGCGGCCAGACAGTCGGCGAGGCCCTGGTCATCGACCACTCCAAATGGCTGGGCGACGTGGTGGCGTTTGATGCCGAAGCCGCGCGCAAAGACCCGGCGAACGCCACCGTGACGGTGCAGCCGGGCATGGTGCTCGATCGACTCAATGCGTTCCTCAAGCCACATGGGCTGTGGTTTCCGGTCGATGTGTCCACTTCAGCGCAGGCCACGATCGGCGGCATGGCGGGCAACAACTCCTGTGGATCGCGGTCCATCGCCTACGGCAACATGGTGCACAACGTGCTGGGGATCGACGCCATTCACGACGATGGCACGCAGGCCTGGTGGGGCACCTTCACGCGTGGCGACGGAACCGCGGGCGACATGTCGCTCTCCAACAATCGCGTGCGCAACATTGTCAGCGGTCTGCATGCCATCGCCGATCGCGAACGCGACGAAATCCGCAGGCTCTGGCCCACCGTGATGCGACGTGTGGGCGGCTATAACCTCGATATTTTCGAGCCGCGTTCACAACGCCCGTATACCCCCGACGGTGGCCTGAATCTGGCGCATTTGCTGGTGGGCTCCGAAGGCACACTGGCCTGGACGCGACGCCTCACCCTGAAGCTCTCGCCCCTGCCTGGGGCCAAGGTGTTGGGCGTGATCTCGTTTCCTACGTTTCGCCAGTCCATGGCGCTGACGCGGCATATCGTCGAGCTCGGCCCGGTCGCGGTCGAGCTGGTCGATCGCACGATGATCGAGCTCTCACGCGCCAATCCAGCCTTCAGACCAGTAATTGACAGTGCCCTGGTGGGCGAGCCGCAGGCCGTGCTGCTGGTGGAGTTCGCCGGTGATTCGCGCGAGGCGCAGTGCGCAAAGCTCGCCCGTCTGCATGAGCTGATGGCCGACCTGGGACTGCCCGGCAGCGTGATCGACCTGACCGACGAAGCGCGCCAGAAGGCGCTTTGGGAAGTACGCAAGGCTGGTCTGAACATCATGATGTCGATGAAAGGCGACGGCAAGCCGGTGTCGTTCATTGAAGACTGCGCAGTGCCACTGGAGCATCTGGCCGATTACACCGATCGGCTCACTGAAGTGTTCCATCGCCACGGCACGCAGGGCACCTGGTATGCACATGCATCCGTGGGCACGCTGCATGTGCGACCGATCCTGGACATGCGTCGTGCCGGTTCTGAAGGCGGGGCGAGCCGCATGCGTGCCATTGCCGAAGAAGCGGCTGCATTGGTGCGCGAGTACAAGGGCGCATTTTCCGGTGAGCACGGCGATGGGCTGGTGCGCAGCGAATGGGTGGCCTGGCAGTTTGGCGAGCGACTCACGCGTGCCTTCGAGGAGGTCAAGGGTTTGTTCGACCCTGAGAACCGATTGAATCCGGGCAAGATCGTGCATCCCTCGAAAATGGACGATGCCGCATTGTTTCGCTTTGCACCGGGGTATGCGGTGCAGCCGCTTGCCACCGCACTGGATTGGTCTGACTGGAACCGCTTGAGCGATCCTTCCCCCGGCGCTGCGCAGCGTGAAGGCTTTGTGCTCGCGGGCAACGGTGTGGCGTTGAGCGCCGCCGGCACCGGGGACGATCCTGCGCAAGGGTTCTCCAAGGCCATCGAGATGTGCAACAACAATGGCCATTGCCGCAAATTCGACGCAGGCACCATGTGCCCGTCCTATCGGGTCACGCGCGACGAGCAGCATCTGGTGCGCGGACGGGCCAATACGCTGCGCCTTGCGGTGTCGGGGCAACTGGGCCCCGAGGGCTTGACCAGTCAGGCGGTGCGCGAGGCCATGGACCTGTGCGTGCAATGCAAGGGCTGCAAGCGCGAATGCCCCACCGGCGTGGACATGGCGCGCATGAAGACCGAGTTCCTGCATCACTGGCATGCACGCCATGGTCTGTCGCTCAAGGACCGCCTGATTGCTCACTTGCCACGCTGGGCCCCCTGGGCCGCGCGTGTGGCGCCACTGGCTAATCTGCCGACCACCTGGCCGGCCCTGGGCCGGGTTGTGGCGCGCATGGTGGGTCTGAGTCCCTCGCGCAGCCTGCCAGCGTTTCGCTCGGACGGTTTCTTGCGCGGTCTGCGCGGCGCATCGACTTCAAGCGCCGGTACGGTCGGTGCGCGTGAGGTCGTGCTGTGGGTGGACACCTTCGACGATCACCTCGAGCCCGACAACGCCCGTGCTGCGTTGCGTGTGCTCGAAGCAGGCGGCTATCACGTGCGGGTGGCAGGCGCTGCCGGCAGCGGGATCGCGCCCGGCGAGCGCGCGCTGTGCTGCGGGCGCACGTACCTGGCTGCGGGGCAAGTGGAGCAGGCTCGTGCCGAGGCGCTGCGCACCCTGCGCGCCTTGCTGCCCTATGCTCAACGCGGCGTGCCCATCGTGGGCCTGGAGCCCTCGTGTCTGCTCACGCTGCGCGATGAATTCCTGGCCATGCGGCTCGACGCTGAAGTGGGCGTTGCGGGTGCTGCCCAACTGCTGGCTGATCATGCGCGTTTGCTGGAGGAGTTCCTCGCTGATGAGCAGACCGCAGGTCGTCTGAACCTGAACCTCAAGGCCTTGCCTGAATCACGTGCATTGGTTCATGGCCACTGTCATCAGAAGGCCTTCGATGCGTTTTCGCCCACGCTGGCCGTGCTGCGTCTTGTGCCCGGCTTGAAGGTGGAGCCAATTGAATCAGGCTGCTGCGGCATGGCGGGGAGCTTCGGCTATGACGCGCGCCATGCGGACGTGTCGATGCGCATGGCGGAGTTGTCCCTCCTGCCGGCGGTGCGTGCCAGCACGCCCGACACGCTCATTGTGGCCGATGGCACCAGTTGCCGGCACCAGATTGCTGACGGCACACAGCGCCAGGCGCTGCATCTGGCGCGGGTGCTGGAGCGGGCCTTAGCCTGAACCCTGGTGCGGTGCACGCTGCCCGGCGTGGAGCAGGGCATCCCGCAGGGCTTCCTGGCGGAAGGGCTTGGAGACGAAGTCATCCATGCCCGCTTCAAGGCAGCGTTTGCGGTCCTGCTCGAACGCATTGGCCGTGACCGCGATGATCCAGGGCTGCGCTCGATCGGCCGGCAAGGCCCGAATGGCGCGGGTCGCTTCGAGTCCGTCCATGATCGGCATCTGGACGTCCATGAGCACGACATCAAACGTGGTGCTGCGTACGGCCTGCAGCGCTTCGTCTCCATTGCCGGCCAATTGCGCCTGAATGCCGAATTTACGCAGGACTGTCAGTGCCAACGACTGATTGACCGGATTGTCTTCCGCCACCAGGACGCGCAGTTGTTCAAGCGGTGCCGCGTGCGTTGGTTCAATCGGCGCCGTCTGCACGTCGGAGGTGGGTGCATCGGCCAGCACCGAAAACGTGAATCGGCTGCCAACGGTTGGCTCACTCTCGAAATCAAGCACGCCCCCCATCAGGCGCACCAGTCGAGCGGTAATGGCCAGACCCAACCCTGGGCCATCAGCACTGGGCGCTGCTGCGATGGAAGGCTGTTGCAGGGCATCGCGCAGCCGAGTTTGCCGCTCGCGCGAGATGCCAGTCCCGGTATCGCGCACCATGCTGCGAAGTTGCACTCGACCGTCGGGCTCGGTCTGGGCATGTAATTCGATGCGCACGTCGCCCTGCTCGGTGAAGCGGATGGCATTGGCCAACAGGTTCATCCAGACTTGCTGTAGGTGCGTGGGGTCTCCAACCAGGCGGGCGGGTAGCGGGCCGGTCCACAGCATCAGGCTGAGCCCTTTGCGCTCGGCCTGGGCGCGCATCAGTGCCACGGTGTCCTGGATCAGGCGCAACGGCGAAAAGCCGCGACGGTCCAGACGCATGCGTCCCGCCTCGATGTCCGAGAAATCCAGCACCGCATTCACAATGCCCAGCAGCGCTTCGGCGGACTGGTGCAGGGTCTCGACATAGCCGCGCTGCTCGCGGTCAAGACGGGTGGCTCGCAGCAGTTCGATCATGCCGACCACGCCGTTCAACGGCGTGCGCACCTCGTGGCTCATGGCCGAGACGAACTCGCTCTTGGCCCGTGTGGCTGCCTCGGCGTCTTCTCGGGCGGCCTCTGCACGCATACGCGCCGTACGTTCGGCTTCCAGGCGTCGGGCCAGATGCGCCAGCGCTTCCAGCCCCGTGTCTGCAGGCAAGGGAGGGCTCAGGGGGCTGGATTCTGGGGGTGGGTTCACAAGCGGATCAGGGCAACGCAGGGAGGATCAGTCTGGAAAGAGGCTTCGTTTCAACCGGTGAATGTAGCGCACACATCTGTCAGTCTGCCACGAGACTCAGGGGTCATACACACCTGGCAGTTGAAGGGCGGGATAATCCCGCTCCCGCGCGCGTCGGAGTGTCCACCGACGCGCTGGCTCGCGCCCACGTGAAGCGCGGTGACATTCCCCTCTGAGCCGGCCTCGTCAAGACCGGTTCGCTCCAAAGAGACCGTGCCATGGCCCAACCGCTGAATCCCGATCTGCGCCGCGCGGCGCTCGAATACCACGAGCAGGGGCATCCCGGAAAGATCGCGGTCACCCCCACCAAGCAACTGACCAATCAGCGCGACCTGGCGCTGGCGTATTCACCGGGCGTGGCCGCAGTCTGTGAGGCCATTGTCGAGGATCCTGCGGCAGCGTTTCGGTACACCGCACGCGGCAACCTGGTCGCGGTCATCACCAATGGCACCGCGGTGTTGGGGCTGGGCGCCATCGGGCCGCTGGCTGCCAAGCCGGTCATGGAAGGCAAGGGGGTGCTGTTCAAGAAGTTTGCCGGAATCGACGTGTTTGACATCGAGATCGATCAGACCGACCCGGACAAGCTGATCGAGATCATTGCGGCACTCGAACCGACGTTTGGCGGCATCAACCTGGAAGACATCAAGGCGCCTGAATGCTTCTACATCGAGCGGGCCTTGCGCAGTCGCATGCGCATCCCGGTGTTTCACGACGACCAGCACGGCACGGCGATCATCGTTGGGGCTGCCGTGCTCAATGGCCTGGAGGTGGTGGGCAAGCGTGTGGCCGACTGCAAGCTCGTGGTCAGCGGTGCCGGTGCCGCAGCGCTCGCCTGCCTGGATTTGCTGCTTGACTTGGGATTTACACGCGAGCAGATCTGGGTGACCGATATCGAGGGCGTGGTGTGGCAGGGCCGCACGGTGCTGATGGACGAGGAAAAGGCCCGGTTTGCGCAACCTACGCAGGCGCGCACGCTCAATGACGTGATCGGCGACGCGGATATTTTTCTGGGTTTATCGGCAGGAGGGGTGCTCAAGCCCGAGATGGTGGCCAAGATGGCCCCGCGTCCGCTGATCCTGGCGCTGGCCAATCCCACGCCGGAAATCCTGCCCGAAGCGGTGCGTGCGGTGCGCACCGATGCGGTCATTGCCACCGGGCGCAGTGACTACCCTAATCAGGTCAACAACGTCCTGGTCTTTCCGTTTCTGTTTCGTGGCGCACTGGATGTCGGTGCCACCACCATCACGCGCGAGATGGAAATCGCTGCGGTGCATGCGGTCGCCGAACTGGCCCGTGCTGAACAGTCGGATGTGGTGGCGGCGGCCTATGGATCGGCTGCGGCCGCCTTCGGGCCCGACTACCTCATCCCGCGTCCATTCGATCCGCGCCTCATCGTGAAGATTGCCCCGGCGGTGGCGAGGGCGGCCATTGCCTGTGGCGTAGCGACTCGACCGATTACGGATTTCGACGGCTATCACGCGCAGCTCGAGCAGTTCGTCTACCACTCCGGCAACTTCATGAAGCCGATCTTTTCGGCTGCCCGCCGCGCACAGACCAAGCATCGGCTGGTGTACGCCGAGGGGGAGGACGAGCGTGTGCTGCGTGCCGTGCAGCAGGTGGTTGATGAGCGTCTGGCGCGTCCGACTCTGGTGGGCCGCCCGGCGGTGCTTGAGCGGCGCATCGAGCGCTTCGGTTTGCGCATCCGGCTCGGTCAGGATGTGGATGTGGTCAACCCCGAGTGGGACGAGCGCTTCGGTGAGTACTGGCGGTATTACCACCAGCTCACGGCGCGCAAGGGCGTCTCGCCGCAATATGCGCAAATTGAAGTCCGACGGCGCAATACGCTGATCGGTGCGCTCATGATCAAGCGCGGCGATGCCGACGGCATGTTGTGCGGCACCTTTGGCGTGTATAGCCAGCATCTGCATTACGTGGATCAGGTGGTGGGCCGCCACGCGGGCGCAAGCGTCTATGCCGCCATGAATACGCTGATGCTGCCGGGGCGCCAGGTGACCGTTGTGGATACCCACGTGAACCACGACCCGAGCGCCGAGCAACTCGCCGAAATCACGATGATGGCCGCAGCCCGGTTGCAGGCCTTTGGCATCCTGCCGAAGGTGGCGCTGCTGTCGCATTCGAATTTCGGTTCGTCCGACTGGCCGTCCGCGATCAAGATGCGTGACACCCTGGACATCCTGTCGCGCCTGGCGCCCGAGCTCGAAGTCGAAGGCGAGATGCACGGTGATGCGGCCCTCGACCCGGAGCATCGACGTACCCTGTTGCCCGAAGGGCGGTTGAAGGGCGAGGCCAATCTGCTGGTCATGCCCAACATCGATGCGTCCAACATCTCGTACAACCTGCTCAAGACCGCTGCCGGCAATGGCATAGCCATCGGCCCGGTGCTGCTGGGGGTGGCCGCACCGATCCATATCCTCACGTCGGCTGCCACCGTGCGACGCATCGTGAACATGTCGGCCTGGACGGTGGTGGAGATCAACGCCGCCCGCTGAAGCGGTGTGGGCTGCCCTGCGAAAGGCTGTGCGGGCTGCCCCGGGAAAGTCGCCGTCTGGGGCCGCTTAGGCAGCCGTTCGTCGGCGCACCCGGTGCGCCTGCCTCTTGGCAAGATCACGCCCGTCACGTTCCCGCTACGCTTGTCCATTCTGGGTCGATCCGACCTGCGATGCACACCTGGCGGCCATGTCTTCTTCCGATCCATTCTCGTCACCGACTGATCCTGCACTGCTGCAAGCCTGCAGTGCGATGATCCTGGATCGTCTGTCGCAAGTGGTGACCGAGGCACTGACCCGCATCAGCGACGACTTGACGGCCGAGGCTTTGCGCGCCGACCGTCAGGAGCGACGCGAGCTGCTGCTCGATGCGGTCTTGCTGGTGCGGGAAAGCCGGTCAGACATCGAGGCGCGTTTTCGTCGCAGCTTCAACGAGGTGTTTCAGGCCCGGATGTTTCCGGCTCAGGCCTCGGCCACTGACGAGGCGCAGCAGCCAACGCGTGAATTGTCACTGGTGTCCGACGACAGTCTCACCGACACGCTTGAGGTCGGTCGACTGGCTCAGCGCGCCGCCGGCGCACTCGACGCGGAGCAGGTGTTGGGCATTCGCGCACGTCTGGCGGCGCTCATCGAGCGCGACTGGTTCGATGAAGCCCGTCATCCGGCATCGCCCGATGCGATCTTCGAGGCCCTGCGCATGGCGCTGGCCGAGCTGGCGCCGCGCGCCGAAGTCAAATCGGCATTGTTGGACGCCTTCGAGCCGCACGTCAGCCGAAGCCTCAATGGTGTGTATGAAGCCGTCAATGACCAACTGCGCGCACACCATGTCTTGCCGCGGCTGCGCCCGCAGGTGCAGACCGCTGCAGACGTAATGCGACGCGCTGGCGGGTCGGACACGCCCGCACGCCCCGACGCCGAACCCGCGCCCGGTGGCCACGGATCTGCAGAGGCGACGCATAGGGCTGCCGCTGCAGGCGCGCCAGGTGGCCCGTCCAGCAGCGCGTCCGGTGGTGCGTCCAGTAGTGCGGTGGGCAGCGCCACTCAGTCCTTCGCGGGCCAGACAGGCTGGAGCGGTCAAGCAGTGGCGCAGTTCCATGAGGCGATGGCCCAGGCTCAGGCTGGTCGAGCTGCCGGGCGTCGCCAGATGGCGCAGTTGCTCTCGAACCCCGCGATGTTCGAGACCGATGAAGGACCGCTCGCGCCGGTGGGCCCGCCGCTGGTGGCGGTCCTCACCGATCTGCAGCGCGATCATCACAGCGGGCAGTTGCCGATTACCGGCCCGGATATCGCCCGCCATGTCCGCGCACAGGGGACCCCGCTTGACCAGGTGACGGCCGAGATCGTCTCGCTGGTGTTCGACTACATCTATTCCGATCGCAGGCTGCCCGACCCGATCAAGCAACAGCTGCTGCGTCTGCAGGTGGTGGCGGTCAAGGCTGCGTTGCTGGATCGCGGATTTTTCGCGCGTCGCCAACATCCCTTGCGCCGCCTGATCGATTGCATTTCCGAATTGGGTGTAGATCCAGATCAGGATCTCGCGCCAAGCGGTGCGCTGGTGGGAGGCATCGCTGCGATCGTCGATCAGGTGACGGCGACCTTCGTGACCGACCTCGCGGTGTTTGAACAAGGCATCGCCGACGTCACGGCCTTGGGTCAGCAGCAGGCCGAGCTGCGTGCCCAGCGCTTGGCGCGGGCCGAGCGTGAGGCTGCACTGCGCGAGGCGATGTCCCTGGCACAGGACGAGGCGCGGGTCGAGCTTGAGCGACGCCTCGATCAGGAAGTGCCGGCCTTCGTGAAGGATTTTCTGTTCAACAGCTGGGCCGATGTGCTCGCAAGGGCGCGATGCGCACCCGACGCGACGGCGGGCGCTCAGGCGTGGTCAGTCGGCCTGCGGGCTGCGGAGTACCTGATCTGGAGCGTGTTGCCTAAGCAGAGCGACGAGATTGCGCGGCTTGCCGCCGTGCTGCCCGGACTGATGCGCGGACTGAACCGAGGGCTCGATCTGCTGGAGTTGTCTGCCGACGCGCGCAGCAGCTTTTTCGATGCGCTGCTGCGCACCCATACCCGTGAGCTTGAGGCCGCCAAGAAGCGCAGTGCCACCGGCGCAGTACCGCGCGCGACGGCCGTGCGACTGCAGGCCGATGGCACGGTCGGATTTGCCCCCGATGCTGCGCAGACTGTGCGCTCGCCTGCACAGGCCAGCGCATCGGCTGCATGGCCCGCGTCGGTCCAGGCGTTGGTCCGCGGACAGCGTCTGGATCTGCACGCAGGCACTGTGCGTCGGACCTTCAAGCTCGCCTGGATCAGTCCGGCACGCAAGCTGTTTATCCTGAGCCGCCATCCGGATGAGACGCTGACCTTCGATGCGCCACGCATGGCCGAGATGCTGCAGGCCGGTACGATGTCCATGTCGGTTGAGCCGATCACGGTGGAGCGGGCCATCCGCCGTGCGGCCAGCGATGAGACGCTCGATACGCTCACCGGCGAGCCCACCCGCACGGCGCTCCAGGCAGCCTGATCCGCCACCGGGCATCGGCATCAGGTGTGTGCCTCACCGATCGACACGACCGATCGACACCACCGTTCGACACGAACGATTGCCCCGATGCGGATCGGTTAGCATCGCCTCATGCACGCTGCGCTGCGATCCTTGATTCACCTGGTCTGTCTGCTGATGCTGAGCCTGTCGGTTCAGGGTCTGCAGGCGCGCGAGCCGGCCCCGCCCGTTTCACGTGATGAGCCCGCCGCCGCGACTGACGTCGCGCTTGTCGATCTGCCTGCTGAAGCCCGGCGCATGCTCGAGCTCATTCGCGCAGGCGGGCCGTTTCGGTACGACAAGGACGGCACAGTCTTTGCCAACCGCGAGCGCATCTTGCCGCGTCAGCCGCGCGGCTACTACACCGAATACACCGTGCGCACGCCTGGGCAACGCAACCGCGGGGCACGACGCATCGTGGCTGGCGGCGATCCGCTCGCCACGCGCGAGTTCTGGTACACCGACGACCATTACCAATCGTTTCGTCGCATCCGGGAGTGAGCCGATGAGCCCCGCCAAACCGTCTGCGCAGGCCGTGTCACCCCTGGGCCGGCGCAATGTGAAGACCCTGCAGGCGCGTGCGGCCAAAGAAGGGCTACGCTGGTTGCATGCCGATTGCGCCGCTGCCCGCAGCAAGCGCGACGTGATGGCGACGCTTGCCAAAGCGTTCGGGTTGCCCGCGCATTTCGGCGGCAACCTCGATGCACTGTACGACTGCCTCACTGACCTGGAGCCGCTCCCGGGTCATGCCCAGGCGGGTTTCCTGTGCGTCCTGGAGCACCTGCCCACCGGCAGCGGTTTTGGAGCCGCGCAGATCGAGAGTCTGCTGGAAGTGTTCTCCGATGCCGCCGAACACTTTCGGGAACGCGGCATCGGATTCCAGGCGTTCTATTCCCTCAGCGGCGAATCCCCAGCGCGTCCATGATCGCGTTCAGATCGCCGACACCGCCTTGGGGGACCTGACCCTTCGGGGTGAGCTTGTCGATCAGCTCGGGTAATCCCACCGCCATCCCGTTGGCGGCCTCGCGTGGTTGCACGCCGGCTTGCCGTGCCGCTTCGCTCACTCGGTCAATGCCCAGGGTGCGCTCGATATCCTCGGCGCTGATCGGCTTGTTCGGGCCGGTGCCCACCCAGGAATCTGCCCGGTCGCCCAGACCGCTGCGCCGGAACGCATCCAGGATCTCGCCCAGACCGCCCATGGGGTGTCCGCCTGCAGGGCCCGCACCGGGGGCGCCTGCCTGACCCATCCGGTTCAGGATCTCGCCCAGCCCGCCCGGCCCGGCTGCGGGACCGGGTCCGGCTTGTCCGCCCATCCGATTGAGCAGGTCGCCCAAGCCGCCGGGGCCGGCACCGCCTCGCATGCCGGCGCCGCCCTGATTGGCCAGCATGGATAGGAGGATTTGCAGCAGAGGATTGGCGGCGCGGGCGTTCTGTTGACCGCCCATCGCGCTGCTCAGGGAACCCAGAAGTACGTCGATCAGTGCCATGCTTGTCGCTTCAGAAGAGGTTGAAAACGCTCAGCCTACCGCAGCCCGGTGAAATCCCCGAAACGCGCCTGCACGGCGGCCAGTGCTGCCAGCCCGGCCGTCTCGGTGCGCAGCACGCGAGGCCCGAGTTGCAGCGGCTCCCAGCCTGCGGCCAGCGCGCGCGCGGTCTCCTCCTCGGCCAGCCCGCCTTCCGGCCCCACCAGCAGCCACACTCGCCCGGGCGGCGTGCCCACCGGGGGCATGTCGCCCGTCGCGTGAGGTGACAACAGCCACCTGCGTGCTGTCGGGTCAGGCTCATCTGGCTGCGATGGGACCTGCAACCAGCGTTCCAGATCGATGACCGGATGGATCTCGGGCACCGAGTCTCGCCCGCATTGCATGCAGGCGGCAATGGCAATGCGCTGCCAGTGCGCCAGACGCTTGGCGGCCCGGGCTGCGTCCAGCCGCAAGACCGAGCGGCGTGCCTGCAGCGGCTGAAGGCTGCGGACACCCAGTTCGACCGCTTTTTCCACCACCCAGTCCATTTTGTCCCCGCCTGGCAGGCACTGGGCCAAATGCAGATCCAGCGTTGATTCGGTGCGGGCATCGATCGGATCGCCGAGTTGCACCGCAGCGCCGTTCGCGCGTGCTTCAAGCAACGTGGCGGGCCAGCGCAGTCCGCTGCCGTTGAACAGTTCCAGCGCGGCACCTGCGGTCAGACGCAATACACGTACGGCATGGTGGCTGGCGTGCTCATCGAGTTGCAGGCTCGCGCCTGCGTGCAGCGGGCCGGGATGAAAGAGGCGTGTCGGAGCGCGTTCGGACATGGCGCAGCAGTGTAATCGCCTACGATGAGTGCCCCCGTGGTCGCGACCGATCACGGCCCCGTCTGGCGCAGCTGCCAGAGGGCATTTCGCACGGATCGGACGCACTGCCTTTGTTAGAATGGCCGGCTCGGCCTTCATGTCCAGGCGCGTCCCAGACCATGCACAGTTCCTCTCGTGACGCCTTCGCAGCGGCGCGCCCAGACGGCGCGGGGCAGGCATCCGAGACCCTATCCTGGGGCCACTCTGTGGCCCCCTGGATGCCCGGTGAAGCGCAACGCATGGCCGCGGCCATTCGGGTACTGGCCATGGACGCAGTAGAACGCGCAGGCTCAGGCCACCCCGGTATGCCCCTGGGCATGGCCGACATCGCGGTGGCGCTCTGGAGCCGACATCTCAAACACAACCCGGCGCAGCCCGGGTGGTTCGACCGTGACCGCTTCGTGCTCTCCAACGGGCACGGCTCGATGCTGCTGTATGCGCTGCTGCACCTCACCGGCTACGACCTGCCGATCGAGGCACTGCGCGACTTCAGACAATTGCATTCCGCCACACCCGGTCATCCGGAAGTGGGTGTCACCCCGGGTGTGGACACCACGACCGGGCCGCTCGGCCAGGGGCTCGCCAACGCCGTAGGCATGGCCCTCTCCGAGCGGCTGCTGGCTGCGGAATTCAATCGCGACGGTTTTCCGATCGTCGATCACTTCACCTGGGTCTTCGCAGGCGACGGCTGCCTCATGGAAGGCATCTCGCACGAAGCCTGTTCGCTGGCTGGCGTCTGGGGGCTCTCCAGGCTGGTGGTGCTCTACGACGACAACGGCATTTCCATCGACGGTCCCGTGGGTCAGTGGTTCGGTGACGATACCGTGCGCCGTTTCGAGGCCTACGGCTGGAACGTGATCGCCGATATCGATGGGCACGATGTGCACGCTCTGGACAGTGCGATCGCGCTGGCGCGTCAATGGGGAATTGAAGGTCGCGAATGGACCGAGGGCCGCCGGTTTGCGCCCACCCTCATTCAGTGCCGCACCGTGATCGGTCGCAGTGCCCCGACCCGCGCCGGTACAGCGCGCAGTCATGGCGAGCCGCTGGGGGCCGAGGAAATCGCCGGTGCCCGTCGTGCGCTGGGCTGGTCGCATGAACCGTTTCACATCCCCCCCGACCTGTACGCCGCCTGGGATGCCACCGGCACAGGCGCACAACAGCAGGCGGCCTGGGACGAACTGTTTCGGGCCTACGCCGAGCGCTATCCGCATGAGGCTAGCGAGTTCGAGCGCCGCATGCGCGGTGTCCTGCCCGCGACCTGGGAGTTCAGTTTGCAGGCCGCTGTGGAGGCTGCAGTGGCGTATCAAGACCCGATCGCCACGCGCAAGGCCTCACTGCATGCCCTGAACCTGCTGGGGCCGGCCCTGCCGGAATTGCTGGGCGGGTCAGCCGATCTCACCGGCTCCAATCTCACCGAGTGGGCAGGGGCAGGCGCTGTACGCAGCCCCATCACAGCGGGCCACGCCAACGGCCGTCACATCCACTACGGTGTGCGCGAGTTCGGCATGAGCGCGCTCATGAACGGCATCGCGCTGCATGGTGGGTTCATTCCGTTTGGCGGCACCTTTCTGACCTTCAGCGACTACAGCCGCAACGCGTTGCGCATGGCCGCGCTCATGCGCCAGCGTGTGGTGTTCGTCTACACCCACGATTCCATCGGGCTGGGCGAAGACGGCCCCACGCACCAGGCAGTCGAACAGGCCGCCAGCCTGCGCATCATGCCGGGCCTGGATGTCTGGCGTCCGGCCGATCCGGTGGAAACCGCGCTAGCCTGGGGGCTGTCGATCGAGCGCGATGATGGGCCGAGCGCCTTGCTGCTCTCGCGCCAGGCCCTGCCGTGCGTATCGCGCACACCTGCGCAGACCGATGCCATCCGCCGCGGCGCGTATGTGCTGTATGACCCGCCGAGGACGCGCTGCGCGCTGTTGGCCACCGGGTCGGAGCTGGGGCTGGCCCTGGCGGCCCGTGACCTTCTGGCCGCCGATGGTATTGCGGTACGGGTCGTGTCCATGCCCTGCACCAACGTCTTCGATCGCCAGTCCACCGACTACAAGCGCAGCGTGCTGCCCGACCACCTGCCGCGTGTGGCGGTCGAAGCGGGCGTGACCGACTTCTGGTGGAAATACCGCTGCGACGCTGTCGTGGGCCTCGACCGCTATGGCGAGTCGGCCCCTGCAGGCGCCCTCTTTGCCTACTTCGGATTCACCCCAGAGAACGTCGCCGATACTGTTCGCGCCGTGCTCTCCCGTCTTTCAACCTAGGAGCTCAACATGACCTTGCGCGTTGCCATCAACGGATACGGCCGAATCGGCCGCAACATTCTGCGTGCCCATTACGAAGGCGGCAAAAAGCACGACATCCAGATCGTGGCCATCAACGATCTGGGCGACCCGAACACCAATGCGCACCTCACGCAGTACGACACGGCGCATGGCAAATTCAGCGGCACGGTCAGCGTCGATGGCGATGCCATGGTCGTCAATGGCGATCGCATCAGGGTGCTGGCCAACCGCGACCCGGCGCAGCTTCCCTGGGGCGAGCTCGGCGTCGACGTGGTGCTCGAGTGCACCGGGTTTTTCACCAGCAAGGAAAAAGCCTCGGCCCATCTGAAAGGCGGCGCCAAGAAGGTCATCATTTCGGCGCCTGGCGGCAAGGACGTCGATGCCACCGTGGTCTACGGCGTGAACCATGGCGTGCTCAAGGCTTCGCACACGGTCATCTCCAACGCCTCGTGCACCACCAACTGCCTGGCGCCGCTGGTCAAGCCACTGCACGACAAGATCGGTCTGGTGTCGGGTCTGATGACCACAGTGCATGCTTTCACCAACGATCAGGTGCTCACCGACGTCTATCACGAGGACCTGCGCCGAGCCCGTGCAGCCGGCCACAACATGATCCCGACCAAGACCGGTGCAGCCGCTGCCGTGGGTCTGGTGCTGCCCGAGCTCGATGGCAAGCTCGATGGTTACGCCATCCGCGTGCCCACCATCAATGTGTCGATCGTCGACCTCTCGTTCATCGCCGCCCGCGACACCACGGTCGATGAAGTCAACGCGATCATGAAAGCGGCCGCCGGCAACATGAAGGGCGTGCTGGCCTACAACGAGGCCCCGTTGGTCTCGAGCGACTTCAACCACGATGCGCACTCGTCCACCTTCGATGCCACGCTCACCAAGGTGTCGGGGCGTCTGGTGAAAGTGTCGAGCTGGTACGACAACGAGTGGGGCTTCTCCAACCGTATGCTCGACACCACGGTTGCACTCATGGCGGCGAAGTAAGGCCCGGCTAAGTCCTTAGCCGGTTGTCATCTGCACTGGCCGCGACCGACCTTGCGCGAGGTCGGTCAGGCGGTGCCCAGATGGCCGATCACGACCTCGGTTTCAGCAGCCAGACGCTCAACCCAGGGTTGCAGTCCGGCCACCTCGCCGTCGCGCGCGGTTTTTTCAATCCGTGCGGCGATGGCTGCGCTGCGGTTGGCCCCGACGGTCAGCAGTGTGCCCTTCACGGTGTGGGACCAATGTCTCACCTGAGCAGCATCCTGCTTGGCCAGTGCTTCGCGCAGTGAACTCACTTGGGCTGATGCCGCGTCGCCGAAGTGAGGCGCAATGGCTGCGAGCAGACTGGCGTCTCCGCCCATCGCTTCGATGGCGTTCGATCGCGACTGATCAGGGGTGGGCACTTGCCCGTCGAAGGGCACGCCCGGGTCCGGCAGGTGACCGGATTCGGAAGGAATCGTATCTGGCATGGCACAGATCGTACGCGAACTGCGTACCCGCCGGAACCCGCCACGGGCTCAGCCGTTAAAATCCGACACTTCACTAGGCAGGCATCTCATGCAACCCTTCAAGCGACTCTCCGACCTCGACCTCGCCGGCAAGCGGGTGTTCATTCGCGCAGACCTCAATGTCCCGCAGGACGACCAGGGGGCGATCACCGATGACACGCGCATTCGCGCCTCGGTCCCGGCGATCGAGCACTGCCTGAAGGCGGGCGCGGCCGTCATGGTCACCTCGCACCTGGGGCGCCCGACCGAGGGCGTATTCGATGAGGCCGCCTCACTCGCCCCGATCGGAAAGCGTCTGGCTGAATTGCTCGGCAAACCCGTGCGCCTGCAGCGCGACTGGGCAGGCAGCGCCGTGCCCGTGGCCGCGGGTGAGGTGGTGCTGCTCGAAAATTGCCGCTTCAACCGCGGCGAAAAGAAAGACGACGAGACGCTTGCGCGCGCCATGGCCAGCCTGTGCGACGTGTATGTGAACGATGCTTTCGGGACCGCGCACCGCGCCGAAGCCACTACCCACGGCATCGCACGATTTGCCCCGGTGTCGTGCGCGGGCCCGCTGCTGGCCGCCGAGCTGGATGCCCTGGGCCGGGCGCTGAGCGCACCTAAACGCCCGCTGGTGGCCATCGTCGCGGGCTCCAAAGTCTCCACCAAACTCACCATTCTGAAGTCACTGGCGAGCAAGGTCGATCTGCTGATCGTGGGCGGTGGCATTGCCAACACCTTCATGGCTGCCAGTGGTCTGCCCATCGGGAAATCGCTGGCCGAGACCGATCTGCTGCCCGAAGCCCGGGCCATCATCGATCTGATGAAGGGGCGCGGGGCCGAGGTGCCGATTCCCTCGGATGTGGTGGTCGCCAAGGCCTTTTCAGCCGCGGCCGAAGCCACAGTCAAGGCAGCGCAGGCCGTCGAGGCTGACGACCTGATTCTGGATATCGGCCCGAACACGGCGGCGCACCTTGGTGCGCTGCTCAAGGCGGCCGGCACCATCGTCTGGAACGGGCCGGTCGGCGTGTTCGAGTTTGATCAGTTTGCTCACGGCACTGAAACCCTCGCGCGCGCGATTGCCGACTCGCCGGGTTATTCCATCGCGGGCGGAGGCGACACCCTCGCTGCCATCTCAAAGTTCGGCATCACCGAGCAGATTGATTACATCTCCACCGGTGGCGGCGCGTTCCTCGAGTTTCTGGAAGGTCACGAACTGCCCGCGGTGGCCGCGCTGCAGGCCCGCGCCTGACTCTCAGAGCACGCGCGAGTACTGGCCTCGGGGCAGGGCACTGCGCAGCGCCCGGTCAAACAGCATGGCAATCGGTCGTACGAAAAAGCGGCCCAGCGTCGTGGCGGTCACTCCGTCGGCATCGATGCGCACCAGCCCCAGCGCTTCAAACTCGCGCAGCCGCTCCAGTTCATCTCGAAACACCTGTTGCGCCGACACCAGGTAATCGCGTTCGACGGCTGCAAACGGGATGGTGCCGTTGCACATCATCGACATGATCACGAAGCGGCGCAGCATGTCGTCGCGGCTCAGTTCGCAACCGCGCTCGATGGGCAGCACACCCGCCCGCACTGATGCTTGCCAAGTCTCGAGCATGCGGGCGTTCTGCCCGTAGCTCGGCCCGATGCGCCCAATGGCAGACACCCCCAGCCCGATCATGTCGCAGTCGGGTTGCGTGGTGTAGCCCATGAAATTGCGATGCAGTACGCCCATGCGTTGGGCGATCGCCAGCGCATCGTCAGGCAGTGCAAAGTGATCCAGGCCGATGTGCACATACCCGTGCGCACCCAGGCGCTCGATGGCTGATCGCATCATGGCGAGCTTGTCGCCCGCGCTGGGCAGATCGGCCTCATGAATGCGCCGCTGCGGCTTGAAGCGCTGGGGCAGATGGGCATAGCCATAGACCGCAATGCGATCGGGGCGCAGTTCGGCCACCGTGTCCAGCGTCTGCGCGAAGCGCGCTGGTGTCTGGTGAGGCAGGCCGTGAATTAGATCGACATTCACGGACTCAAAGGCCAATGCGTGCGCCGCGCGCGTGAGCTCAAAGACCTGCTGCGTCGACTGCACCCGATGCACGGCCTGCTGCACGGTCGGGTCAAAGTCCTGCACACCAAAGCTCAGCCGATTGAAGCCCAATGCGCGCAGCCGGTGCAGATCGGCCGAGTCGACCGAGCGCGGATCCACCTCGATCGAACGCTCGGCCTGGGGGGTGAAGCGCACAGCGCGCTCAATCCCTTGCATCAGACGTTCCAGCGCTGGCGGCATCAGGAAGGTGGGTGTGCCGCCACCCCAATGCATCTGGCTGACCGGCTGCCCGGTCCCGATCCGATCGGTATAGAGCGCCAATTCGCGCAGCAGATCGTCCACATAGACATCACCGCGGCTGCGGTCGCGCGTGCCGATCTTGTTGCACGCGCAGTACCAGCAGACCGACTGGCAAAACGGAATATGCACGTACAGCGACAGCGGCGTGGGCACCGGACTCTGTGCCCGATGATCCAGCCATTGGCCGTACTCGGGCGCACCGAAAGCCTCCACGAAGCGATCGGCCGTGGGGTAGGAGGTGTAGCGCGGACCGGCCACATCGAATCGCTCGATGAGCGCAGGATCAGGCGCTGTGTGGTGGGGTGCCCGTGCCGACGCACCCGAAGAGGAGGAGGGAGCGGAGGAGGCGGATGGCGACACGGGCATGCGGTCTACTGTGCGTCCGATCAGGCGCCGTGTCCTTGACCAGGATCAAGTCGGCCAAGCTGGACTAGAATCGCGACGGCAAAGGAGTGTTGCAATGTCGTTGCAGTCAGGAAACCATTCTTCAGGCGAACACGGTCCCTCCGGCGGCGCAGCTCAGCCGGTCTGTTGCGGCACCTGCGGCCTGCGCGATGTCTGCATGGTCGAGGGACTGAGCGCCGCCGACCTGGATCGACTCACCGGGATGGTGAGTCTGCGGCGCCGTGTGAAACGGGGCGAACCATTGTTTCGTTCGGGTGATCCGTTCGATGCGGTGTACCCGGTGCATTTCGGATTCTTCAAGACCCGGGTCACCTCGGAAGACGGGCGCGAGCAGATTACGGGCTTTCCCATGCCGGGCGACGTGCTGGGGTTTGACGCGATCAGTGCGGGCGCATTCCAGTGCGATGCGATTGCGCTGGAAGATGCCGAAGTGTGCGTGGTGCCGTTTCGTCAGCTCGAAGCCTTGTCACGTGAATTCGACAGCCTGCAGCGCCAGTTGCACCGCGTGCTCTCGCGCGAGATCGTGCGCGATCAGGGCGTCATGATGCTGTTGGGGACCATGCGTGCCGAGCAGCGCGTGGCCACTTTTTTGCTGAGCCTGTCCAGACGTTTTGAGCAGCGCGGATTTTCACCGAACGATTTCAATCTGCGCATGACCCGCGAAGAGATCGGCAACTTCCTGGGCCTGAAGCTCGAGACCGTCAGTCGCACCTTGTCACGCCTTCAGGAAGAAGGGGTGGTGTCAGTGGACGGCAAGCGCTTGCGCATTGAACAACACCGCCGATTGCACGAACTCGCAGGCTTAGGCTTGTCGATCGAGTGAGAAGGTGAGCCGGCTAAGTCACTCAGTCGCTCGTGCAAACCCCGTCGCGTGTGTCGGCTCAACCGCGTGTCTGGCCTTAGATGTGTGTGCGATCCCAGATGTATAGCGGCAGGGCAGATGTTGCGCTCAGCAAAACGGATGGGGCTGGCGCAATGCCAGTGCCACCAGCGCAGCGATGGCCATGGCTGCCAGTGCGCCTCCGGCCACCCGGTGGCCTTGCAACTCAAGGCGTGTGGCGAGCGTTGCCGAACGTCGCATGAGCGCCTGCAGCACGGCCCGTGCCGCGCTCAAGTGCACGACGGTGCCAGCGCCAAAACTCAGCATGACGAGCGCCCCTCGCAGCGGATCGCTGGCCAGCACCGCGATTGCAAGCGCCGAGTAGAGCAGGCCGCAAGGCATCAGCGCCCAGCCCAGTCCGGTCAGCGCAGGGCGCAGGCTGCGCTCTGTGGGCAGGCGCGAACCGGTGTGTTGCCAGACCCGTTGACCCAGCGCATCGATCCAGGCGGGCTGTCGCCCGGTGATCAGCAGGCTGACCCCCAGGATCAACAGCGCGCCATTGAGCGAGACCCATACCGGGCGCATGAGCGGCAGGGTCTCGGCGCCCCAACGCAGAACGGCCGAACTGCTTCCAGCCGCCGCCCCCAGTGCCGCATACCCCAGCAGGCGGGCAGCATGAAACTGCCAGTGCGTTCTCCAGTCAGTGGTGCTGAACGGGACTGCGGTCGTGCGTGGTGCCCACTGAACCGCGCCGGGTTGGGCGCGTGGCGCTTCGTGTGATGCAGCGGACGCGGGCGACAGGGTCCAGACCCGACGGGTGCCTGCATCGGCGCGTGTCTGACTCAGGCCGTGAATGGCCGAGTGCTGCATGGCACTGCACATCATGACGCAATGCAGTCCGCCCAACATTCCCAGGGCCGCGGCAGTCGACAGCAGTGCAAGCAGACTCATCGTTCTGTCCGTACAGACCGTTCAGCCACGCCGATTGGCGTCCGGTGCCGTTGTAGCCGTCGGATTCGCCACGGCCGAGGGCGTATGCTGTGATGCAGCGCTCGTCTGGTCAATGGGCGGTGTTGGTTGCGCCAGGATCCAGGTGATCACACCTGAAACCGTCGTGACCGCCCAAAAGGCCAGGAAGGCCACCGAGTAGATCGTTTCTCGGTCGCTCTCGAAGGTCAGACCGAACAGATGAATGTCATGCGGATCGAACCCGGCAAACACTAGGATCTCGAGCACACAGGCCGCCATGAAGGCCGGCCACAGCACGATGATCCATTCACGAACCGATCGCGGCATCGCGTGCTCCTGGTGACTGAGGTGATGGCGGTGACGCAGCGGGCCGTGGTGCAGGCATGGGCTGGTGCATGGGCACGGGCGGCAACGTCAGGGTCATGCCGGGTTTGAGGCCCATGTGTTGACCCGCCAGACGCCACTGCGGCGTCTCGACCGAGAGGTTCCACTGCCCCGACGCAGGCCAGTGGGCGGGTCGTATCGCACGCGACCCAGAGGGCTGTGCCGCTACCGCCGGCGTGCCCGAGCGCTGGTCGTGAACAGCCTTGTCGTCAACCTGTGGTGCGGTCGGTAGGCGGTAGCTGCCGTCCGGCTGGATGAACAGTTCAAACCGGCGGTCCTCTTGCGCATGCACCGGGTGCGTCAGTTGCACGAGGATTGCCTCGGGCAAGGGGCCGCGTCCCTCCAGCCGCACCTGCGGGGCGCGGTCGGCATCGGCGTGCGGTGCAAGGATCATTGCACGGATGCCAGCAGCCCGCGCGGCCTCTTCGCGTTCCAGCACACGGTTGATAGCCAGGCCACGCCGATAGTGATCGTCGGCCACATCGCTGTCTGCACGCTGCGCGGCAATCCACCAGGTCACCAGTCCGGCCACAATCGTGAGTCCTGGAATACCCACGACGAGCCAGACCAGCGGCTCCTTCCAGGCGGGACGCGTGACGGTACTGGATGGCGGTGCACTGGACGCGGTTTGCAGTGACATTGGGGAACCCGAGGTCGAGGGGGTCAGTACAGTCATACAGGCTCCGGATCAGACGAATCAGCGAGGCAGGATGAAGGTGGAGGCTTCGCTGCGGGCATGGGCCGGATCGCCTTCAGGGCGAATCACAAAGCGGATCGGATGCGAACCGGACGTTGCCGCGCCAGGTGTGATGCGTACACCGACCGGAACGACCCGATTGGATACGGCAGGCAGATCGAACTCCGTGGCACCGGCCACCCGCAGCCCGTCCATGCCTTCCACGCTGAGCTGCACACGCACCGGGCGTTCAGCGGTGTTGATGAAGTGCACGCGGTAGGTGTTTTCGATGTCACCGGCTTCGACCACGCGCGCGAGCGCATGGCGGTCACGCATCACGTCCACCTTGAGCGGATTGCGGGTGGCCAGCGACCCCAGCAAGGCACTGGTCAGGGCGACCAGCATCAGTCCGTAGACCCATACTCGCGGACGCAGCACATGGCGCACGATGTCGCTGCCCTGCAGACCTTCGGTGATGGCCCGCTGCGTGGCATAGCGCACCAGTCCGCGTGGATACTGCATCTTGTCCATGACGGTGTCGCAGACATCGACACAGGCTGCGCAGCCGATGCATTCGTACTGCAGCCCCTGGCGAATATCAATGCCCGTGGGGCACACCTGCACACACAGGCCGCAGTCGATGCAACTGCCTAGCCCCAACGCAGCGGCGTCGGCCTTGCGCCCGCGCGTACCGCGCGGCTCACCGCGCTGTTCGTCGTAGGTCACGATCAGCGTGTCCTTGTCGAACATGGCGCCCTGGAAGCGTGCATAGGGGCACATGTACTTGCAGACCTGTTCACGCATGAAACCCGCATTGCCCCAGGTAGCAAAGCTGTAGAAGAGCCACCAGAAGAGTTGCCAGGGGCCCAGGGTGAAGGCAGCCATATGTCCTGCGAGCTCGCGAATCGGCGCGAAGTAGCCGATGAAGGTGAAGCCGGTGAAGAGCGCCAATGCGATCCAGGCCGCGTGCTTGAGCGCCTTGAGGCCGAACTTGTGCGCACTCCAGGGCGCTGCGTCGAGCTTCATCTGTGCCACGCGATCGCCCTCGATGCGCCGCTCGACCCACATGAAGAGTTCGGTGTACACGGTCTGCGGGCAGGCATAGCCGCACCACAACCGGCCTGCTACCGCAGTGAAGAAAAATAGCGACAGGGCTGCAATCACCAGCAGGCCCGCCAGGTAGATGAAGTCCTGTGGCCACAGGACCCAACCGAACAGATAGAACTTGCGGGCGGTCAGATCAAAGAGCACGGCGGGCCGACCGTTCCAGCTGAGCCACGGCAGCCCGTAGAAGATCAGCTGCGTGAACAGGACGGCCAGCCAGCGCAGGCGGGCGAAGCGCCCGCTGACGGTGCGCGGATAAATTTTGCCGTGCGAGGCATAGAGCGAAAACAGCCCGCCGCTGTCGCCCGCGACCGCAGGCTCGGGCTCAATCGGGATGACGCGCTTGAACTCGGTCATGCTGGTTTCATCAGCGCGCCGCGCGCTTCGCAGGTTCAGACAGTCCCAGGACATAGGCCGCCAGCACATGGATCTGACCCTCGGTGAGCTTGCGCTCCCAGGCCGGCATCTGGTTGTCCTTGCCTTGATTGATCATGGCCACCACCGATTGCAGCCCGCCGCCGTGCAGCCACACCGTATCGGTCAGGTTGGGCGCGCCCAGCGCCTGATTGCCTTGACCGCTCGGACCATGACAGGCCGCACAGACGCCGAATGTCGACTGGCCGAGTGCCGCTTTCACGGCGTCCGTGGCACCACCCGAGAGCGACAGCACATACTGGGCGAGTTGCTCTACCTCGGCCGCACCGCCCACTGCCTGGGCCATCGGCGGCATCATGCCGTGGCGACCCTTGGCGATCGACTGCACGATCTGCTCGGGGCCGTTGCCATAGAGCGAGTCGTTGTCGGTCAGGTTCGGAAAGCCCTTGGCACCCCGCCCGTCCGAACCATGACATTGCGCGCAGTTGTTCAGGAACAACCGTTCACCAATCGCGCGCGCCTGCGGGTCGCTCACGAGCGTGACCACGGGCTTGGCCTGAAAGGCTGCATAAACCGGTGCGATCTGGTCAGTGAGGGCACGGGCCTCGGCTTCATGCTGGCCGGCGGTGCTCCAGCCCAGGCTGCCGGCGCGATCGCCCAGCCCTGGGTACATCCACAGATAGATCAGCCCGAAGACGATGGTGATCACAAACAGCCCCACCCACCAGCGCGGTAGCGGATTGTTGGCTTCGCGCAGGTCGCCGTCCCAGACATGGCCAGTGGTGTTGTCGGCCGTGGTGGGCGGTTTGCGGCTGTTGGCGATCAGCAGGAACAGACAGAACGCGATCGCCGCCAGGGTGGCGATCATGATGTAGGGCGACCAGAAGCCGCTGATGAAATCGGACATGGCGGGGCTCCTCAGTCCTCGAACGGCAGGCGCGCATCCTGCTCAAAGCGCGCCTTGTTGCGCGGTGCATAGGCCCACAGGGCAATGCCCACGAAGCAGGCCAGCGAAATGGCGGTGATCAGACCGCGCAGCAGATTGACATCCATCGTGCGCTCTCCTTATTTGATGACGGTGCCCAGACCCTGCAGGTAGGCGATCAGCGCCTCCATCTCGGTCTTGCCCTTGACGGCCTGCGCCGCCTGTTCAATGTCTTCGGCGCTGTACGGCACGCCCACCTTGGACAGCGCACGCATGTTGGCCTGGATGGTCGGTCCGCTGACCTGCGCCTTGGCCAGCCAGGGGTAGCCCGGCATGTTCGATTCAGGGACCAGGTCACGCGGGTTGATCAAGTGCACACGGTGCCACTCGTCGTTGTAACGCCCACCGACCCGCGCAAGATCCGGGCCTGTGCGCTTGCTGCCCCACTGGAAGGGGTGGTCCCACACAAACTCGCCTGCCACCGAATAAGGGCCGTAGCGCAAGGTTTCGGCGCGCATGGGGCGGATCATCTGCGAGTGGCAGTTGTAGCAACCTTCGCGGATGTAGATGTCGCGCCCGGCCAATTGCAGGGCGCTGTAGGGCTTGAGGCCCTGGACCGGCTCGGTGGTGGATTTTTGAAAGTACAGCGGCACGATCTCCACTAACCCGCCCACCGCCACGGTGAGCAGAGTCAGCACGATCAGCAGCAGGACATTGGTTTCGATCTTTTCGTGACTGAAGGCCATGGTCGTCTCCGCGTGGCGTCAGGCGTGAGCGGGTGCAGCAAGCACCGGCGCATCGACGGGTTTGGATCCGAGCACGGTCATGGCCACATTCCAGGCCATGATCAGCATGCCGCCCAGGTACAGCACGCCGCCCAGCAGGCGCACGTAGTAGTACGGATAGCTGGCTTTGACCGACTCGACGAAGGAGTAGGTGAGGGTGCCGTCCGGTTCCACTGCACGCCACATCAGGCCCTGGGTCACACCGCTGATCCACATCGATACCGCATAGAGCACGATGCCGATCGTGGCGACCCAGAAGTGCACTTCAATGGCCCGGATGCTGTGCATCTTCTCGCGACCAAAGAGGCGCGGGATCAGGTAGTACAGGCTGCCCATCGAGACCAGGCCCACCCAGCCCAGTGCGCCCGAGTGCACATGGCCAATCGTCCAGTCGGTGTAGTGCGACAGGGCGTTAACCGTCTTGATCGACATCATCGGACCTTCGAAGGTCGACATGCCGTAGAACGAGAGCGAGACGATCAGAAAGCGCAGGATCGGGTCATCGCGCAGTTTGTGCCAGGCACCTGAGAGGGTCATGATCCCGTTGATCATGCCGCCCCACGAGGGCGCCAGCAGAATGAGCGAGAACACCATGCCGATCGACTGTGCCCAGTCGGGCAGTGCGGTGTAGTGCAGGTGGTGCGGGCCCGCCCACATGTAGGTGAAGATCAGCGCCCAGAAGTGCACGATCGACAGCCGGTACGAATACACCGGGCGACCGATCTGCTTGGGCACGTAGTAATACATCATGCCCAGGAAGCCCGCGGTGAGGAAAAACCCCACCGCGTTATGGCCGTACCACCACTGGATCATCGCGTCCTGCACGCCCGCATAAGCCGAGTACGACTTCATGAACCCAGCCGGAATGGCAGCACTGTTGACGACGTGCAGCAGCGCCACCGTCAGGATGAAGGCACCGTAGAACCAGTTGGCCACGTAGATGTGCCGCACCTTGCGAGTGGCCAGGGTCCCGAAGAACACGATGGCATACGACACCCACACCAGCGTGATCAGGATGTCGATCGGCCATTCGAGCTCTGCATATTCCTTGCCCGAGGTGTAGCCCAGCGGCAAGGACACTGCAGCCGACAGAATCACCAGCTGCCATCCCCAGAACGTGAAGGCCGCCAGAGGCCCGGCAAACAGCCGCGTCTGACACGTGCGCTGCACCGCGTAATAGCTGGTGGCAAAGAGCGCACAGCCGCCGAACGCGAAGATCACCGCATTGGTGTGCAGCGGGCGCAGTCGCCCGTAGGACAGCCAGGGAATGTCGAAGTTCAGGGCCGGAAAGGCCAGTTGTGCGGCGATCCACACGCCCACCAGCATGCCGACCACGCCCCAGACCACGGTCATGATGGCGAACTGCCGGACCACGGTGTAGTTGTAGGTCGCCTGATGGGACCCGTTTTGTTGATTCACGTTGCACCCTCCCGTGCGGCTGCTCAAGGGCAGCACGGTTCAAGTGTGCCGAGAAGGTGAAGCGGTCGCCTTGACCTGCGTCAAGGCTCAGCTGGAAGGCGGGCGACCCGGGCGCTCCGGACGATCGTTATCTTCCAGAATGCGCTCACCCTGCTGCTCCAGGTCGTCGAACTGGCCGCTGAAGACCGACCAGCCCAAAACGCCGATGATCCCCAGCACCAGCACCACGGACAACGGAATGAGCAGATACAGGATGTCCATGGAGCGTTCAGGTCATGGCCGGCGAGGGGGCTGAGACGGATGGTGCGCGCTGGGCAGTCACCGATGCGCGGGGCGCCAGTCTGAGCGCGTTGAGCACCACGACCAGAGAGCTGCCCGCCATCCCGATGCCTGCAAGCCAGGGGGGCAGCAGGCCGGCCAGCGCCAGCGGAATGCACAGGGCATTGTAGGCCGCAGCAAAGGCCAGGTTTTGCGCCACCACGCGCAGCGTGCGCTGCGCCAGGGTGCGCGCCTGCGCCAGCCCGCCCAGGCCTTCCCCTAGGATGAGCAGGTCGGCATGGTGCTGGGCAAGTGCTGCACCGGTGGCAAAGGCCACCGAGACCTCGGCCTGTGCCAGCACGGGCGCATCATTGATGCCGTCCCCCACCATCGCCACACGACGGCCCGACTGCGTCAGGGCAACGATCCGTGCGAGCTTGTCCTGGGGGGAGGCCGCACTGCGCGCCAAGGTGACACCTAGTCGCTCGGCCACCGCCCGCACGCGCGCTGGGGTGTCGCCCGACAGGATTTCCGTCCCGACCCCCGCAGCTTGCAGGGCCTGCACAAGCGTCAATGCATCGGGTCGAAGCGCCTCGCTGATCTCAAAGCCCGCCACCGGCTGACCATCCAGGGCCAGGACCACCGTGGCATCCGATTCATCCAGACGGCCGGCAAACGCGGCGCTGCCCAGTCGGACATCGTGCCAACGATCATGCAGCAAGACGCGCGCAGAGAGCCCCGCGCCGGGACGCTCTTGCAGGTCGGTCAGCGTCCAGGTGGCTGCGGCGAGCTCCGGATTGGACGCTACGTAGGGTGGCCCTGTAGGGTCTGAGGGCTCTGGCAGCCGCGCATCGCTGGCCGAATGCCATGCCGATGAAGTCTGCGTCTGCGCGGCGAGCCGAATTGCGCCTGCCACAGGATGCAAGGAACTGCCCTCCAGTGCAGCCGCCAGTGACAAGGCGCGAGCAGCATCCAACCCGAAGGCGTCGGCGCGCGGCGTGAGCACCGTGCGCGAGACCGACATCCGGTCGCTGGTGAGCGTGCCGGTCTTGTCGAACACGAAGGTATCGGCGCGGGCCAGCGCTTCGATCGCCTGGGGAGACCGCGCAAGCAGCCCGTTGCGCGCGAGTTGCCCGGATGCCGCCAGCAGCGCGGTCGGTGTGGCCAGCGACAGGGCGCAGGGGCAGGCCACGACCAGCACCGAGGCAGCGACCCACACCGCACGCGAGGCGTCAATGAACTGCCAGGCCACGAAGGCTGCACCTGCCAGCACCAGGACTGCGATCAGGAACGGTCCGGCAAAGCGATCGGCCAGTTGCGCCAGGCGCGGTTTGCGCGCCGAGGCGGCATCCATCAGGTCGACGATTTCCTGCAGGCGGGAATGCTGAACGGCCTTGCGCACGACCATGGTGAGCGGCGCGTGCAGATTCAGGCTGCCTGCAGCCAGCGCATCGCCGGGGTGCTTGACCACGGGTCGGCTCTCGCCCGTGAGCATCGATTCATCGGCATGCGAGTGGCCGTCCAGCACGGTGCCATCGGCCGGCACGGCCTGACCCACAGCCAGTCGCACCCGATCCCCCGGCAAGAGCGCGCGTGGCGCCACCGTGGCGCTATGGCCGCCCGCATCAAGCCGTTCGACGGTTTGGGGCAGCCGCGCCATCAGGTCGCCCACGCCCGCCAAGGCTCGCTCACGAGCGGCCGCTTCCAGCCAGCGGCCGATCAGCAGGAAGGCGACGAACATGGTCACCGAGTCGAACCAGATGCCATCGCTGCCGTGGGCAGCGCCCTGAAGTGCTGCAGCGCTGCTCGCTACAAACGTGACGGCGATGCCCAGCGCCACCGGCACATCCATGCCGATGCGCCGTGCGCGCAGATCGCGCCAGGCATTGGTAAAGAACGGCCCGGCTGCAAAGCCCATGACCGGCAGGGTGAGTACCCATTCGGCCCACAGCAGCAGGCGTTCGATATCGGGCGACATGTCGCCCGGGCCCGCTACATAGCGTGGCACCGCGTACATCATCACTTGCATCATGCACAGCAGGGCGACCAGCATGCGCCACAGCGAACGACGCCTGCCGGCGGCCTCGGCTAGCCCCAATGCCGCACGAGACACCGGGCGGGGGTGGTAACCCAGACGCTCGATGCGCGCAAAGAGCCCCGAAAGCGGCTGGGTCTGCGGCAGAAAGATCAGGTGGGCACGGCGCGTGGCGGCATTGACCGACACCGACTCCACCGCATCGCGCAGGGCATTTTCAATGCCCACCACGCAGGCTGCACAGTGGACGCCGTCCACGGTGAGGACAGCCTCGAGCCTGCGCGCACCGTCGGCGCGGGCGGGCAGGGTTCGCGTGATATCGGCGAGCTCTGCAGGGTCGTCAAGCAGCGTATGGGCCGCCGCGGCGCTCGATGAGGATGGGGTCATGGCGCGGCCATCATAGCCACGCAGGGCGTTGGGCGGGGCGTCACGGGAGGGTTGTTTGACGCAGGTCAAGCCGAGGGGCTGTTCAATATTGAATAGCCCGCCCCGCACTAGCAGGTCACGATCCAGTCAGCCTTGGCCGCTGCGCCTTCACGTGCCGCGTCCAACCTCTGACCGTATCGAAGGATGCAGCCTGAAATGATCCCCTTCACGGCGCATGTGGCCGGCCAGCGTCAGGTCATGGACGACCTTGTGCACCATGCTACGCGAGGCGCCTACGCCTTCCGCAATGAACTTCAGACTCAGCGCCGGCGCGAGCAGGTCGGCGCCAGCTGCCGGCTCTGCATGGTCGCACAGGAAGCTCACCACGCGTTCATGCACGCTTTGCATGGCCAGATCCGACACGCCGCGCGTCAGATGGCTGACCCGCGCAATCAGGGTGCCGATCAGGTGCAAGGCCAGTTGCGGGTCACGCGCAATCGCTTGCGCAAGCCGTTCACGACCGACTACGCAGAACCGACAGGCCGACAAGGTCTGTACCGACGCCGTGCGCGTGGTGTGGGCCAGCATCATTTCCCCGAAGCACTCGCCCGCGCCCAGCGTATTGAGAGTGACTTCGCGGCCCTGAGGGTCGTTGAGAAAGACGCGCACGCGCCCCGCTTCGATCAAGTAGAGCGTGTCTGCCGGGTCACCTTGCAGCATCACAATCTGCTTGGCGGCAACACTGCGCAGGACCCCGAGCGGGCGCAGCGCAGTGAAGAAGGCATCAGATTGAGTCGTCATCGCTAGCGGTCCATGTATGCAGACGAAAACTGAATGGATCGATGGTTCCCAGGTGAGGCTTGCTGAGCGTCATGATGCGACCGTCATGCATCCGATCGAGTGGCGATCGCAACACGTGTCGCATCCGGAATGGGTGTCCGGGACGCCCAGTATGGCGTATTCCGATTGGCCCTTTGGACATCTGCTGTTGGATGCGCATGGTCGGATATGGGATCTGAATCGCATGGCTAGGAAGATCCTCGATCGGGAGGCGGGGCTGACGATCCATTTAAATCGGATGAGCCCAATGCGTCCTTCTGACGCACAGTGCTTCGCGCGCTTGCTGGCAGATGTGGCGTGTGGTCGAGCCGCGCGTACCGAATGGATGAGCATGGGGCCCATGTTGAGAGTGCGCTTTGGCGCAGCCACTTCGCCGCATGCGAACAACTCGAAGATGCCTGGCGCATGCATCGTAGCCGATGTGGTGGATGTCACATCGCGGCGCGAGGGAATCGAACAGCTCGTCGACATCGTGGGCGGACTGACACCCACTCAAAAAAGGCTTATGGTGAGTCTGCTCATGGGCCTTGGTCTACAAGACTGCGCCAATGAGCTGGGTGTTTCTATCAATACAGCCAAGTCGCACCTGCATCAGATCTTTCGCAGGCAAGGCGTCAAGCGGCTGCCTGATTTGCTGCTGATGTACACCCTGCCATTTGCCGTTGTGCCGCAGTCATGAATCGCCCATCCTCAGAGGAATACGGCACTGCGCACGAGGCGGCGCAAGCTGCACAGACCGCACCGGGTCTGATCACACTCTCCGGAACCAGTGTGGACGCGATTGTCTTTGCATTGGTCGACAGCTTCGAGCGGCGCATGTGGCCCCTCGGCAGTCGCTTTCCATCCATCCGTGAATTCGCTCGGGAGCATGGCATCAGTCGCTATGCAGTGGTCGAGGCATTTGATCGGTTAGTGGCTCTGGGGTATCTGGAGGCACGTCGAGGCTCAGGATTTTTCGCCGCCTATTCCTACCCGGTAGGCGCTCGACTCGAACGGACGCTTCACGACTCAACATTGCGCACTGCAGATGACCCGGTTGAATTGACGAGAGCACTCTTGCAGGACGCGACGGGTGCATTGAAGGTGGGTGCGCCATGGTTGCCTGAGCATTGGATCGATGCCAACTATGTTCAAACCGCTGTGCGTGCAGTGTCTCGACGCCCGGGCTCTCTGTTTCTTCAGCATGGTCATCCCTTGGGGTATGGTCCGTTGCGCATCCAGCTGGCACGCAAGGTTAGCGGTCTGGATATCCCGGTAGAGCCTGCATCCGTGTTGTTGTGTACCGGATCAAGCCAGGCGATCGACCTGATCGCACGCCACTTTCTGCGTCCGGGTGACGCGGTGCTGGTGGATGACCCCTGTTGCTTTCATGTGTGCAACTACTTGCGCTGGTATGGCCTGAAGCTCGTGCCCATTCCGCGCACTGCCCAAGGCCCTGACCTGGAGGCGCTGTCCGGCGCAGCCAAAGCACATCAGCCCAAGGCCTACTTTACCCAGACCGTACTGCAAAACCCAACGGGTTCAACAACCGCTCCCCAAGCATTAATGCGCATTTTGTCGATTGCCAGGGAATGGGATTTCGTCATCGTTGAAGATGATCGGAACGCGGACTTCGAATCATTGCCTTCAACCCGCTTGGCCACCCTGGATGGGCTGGACCGAGTGATTTATTTACGAAGCTTCTCGATGACCTTACCCGGCAGCTTTCGTGTGGGATTTGTCATGGCTAATGAGCGGGTGATTGATGCCTTGATCCGCATCAAATTGCGGCTCTCTGTGAGCAGTTCCCAGTTCAGTGAGATGGTGCTGCACCATCTGCTGCTGGATGGGCACTACCGAAAATTCGCTGACCGCTTGAGATCTCGTACTGGGCAGGCGAGAGGGGCCACCCTTGCCCAGTTCGATGCACTGGGAATTGATGTGTTCTGTCGGCCAAGAGACG
>CANHUQ010000003.1 GCA_947463885.1 Burkholderiales bacterium | reverse complement strand
TCCCGAAGCTGCCCCTTTGTGCCTGAGGCTTATGACGCGATCGTGCGGCCCGGTCCACGCCTGGGCGAAGCCTCGCAACGTATCGCACAGTGCCTGGCAAACGGCGCACGCCCCGAGTCTTCATGAGCCTGAATCCAGTTCGCCTGACGATCCTTCTGGTAAGCCTGAGCGCCGGGGGCGTTCTTGCGGGAGTGCTGTGCGGCAGCGACGGTTGCTCATCCCCTTGGTCGCTTCAGAACACCCAGTCGCTGGTGAGCGCCATCCGACTGCCGCGCACGCTCGGCGCGTGGCTCACAGGTGCGGCCCTCGGACTGGCAGGTGCCATCGCGCAGGGCCTGTTTCGCAATCCGTTGGCCGATCCATACCTGCTCGGGACGGCATCCGGTGCCGGGCTTGCAGTGACAGCCACGCTGGCACTGGCTGGCGGACTGGCGGGCGGCATGTGGCCACTTGGGGTGGAGTGGGCGGGGTGGGCCGCCGCAGGTTCGGCCGTCGGCCTTTCAGGTGCCGCATTTGTGGGTGCCGTGCTTGGCACTTCCCTCACGCTGTTGTTGGCTGGCAGCACGCACCGGCCGGTGGCCATGCTGCTGGCGGGCGTCGTGGTGGGCATGCTCCTTGGAGCGCTCTCGGACCTCATTGCGCTGTTCGCTCCGCAGGCGCTGCGCGCACGCCAATCCTTTTTGCTGGGGTCTACCAGCCTGATCGACTGGACAGGGGTCATCTTGCTCGGACTGAGTCTTGCGCTCAGCCTGGGCGTGGCGGTGCGGCGCGCGCGCGCACTGGACGCCCTGGTGCTGGGCGATGAAACGGCGAGATCCCTGGGCATTGATATCCCAACCCACCGACTGTTCCTGATCGCTGCCATGACCCTGGTCACGGGCACCGCTGTGGCGCAGGCCGGGCTGATTGGCTTCATTGGTCTGGCCGCCCCGCATCTGGTCCGCCGCACGGTGCCACTGACCCACGCGCCGCTGCTCCTACTGAGTGCCCTGTGCGGAGCCACCCTCCTGCTGCTAGCCGATGTCATCGCTCGCACGGTCTGGGCGCCGGGCGAGTTACCGGTCGGTCTGTTGACCGCCATCCTGGGCGGCGCATATCTGCTGGCACTGCTGCGTCGACGTACCGCTCGAGAGGATCTCGCATGAGTGATCCGATCGGCCTACAGGCCCATCAGCTGCATGTCGAACGCGGTGGTCGAGCCGTCCTGAGAGGTTTGTCTCTTGAAGTGCCGCCAGGCACCTGGACGGCGCTGGTCGGACCGAATGGCGCAGGTAAAAGCACCGCCATGGCTGCGCTTGCAGGTGTGCTTGCGGTTCAGTCGGGCGAAGTGTCTTTAGACGGCCGCGCCTTGTCGGCCTGGCCGCGCCGCGAGCGGGCACGTCAACTGGCATGGCTCTCGCAGCAGGGGCCCATGGACACGGATCTCATCGCGCGCGAAGTGGTGATGCTGGGTCGGCTGCCCTATCACGGGCTCACTGGATCAGCCGACGGTCGGGACCATCGGGCCACAGACGAGGCCATGGCTGCCACCGGTTGCACGCACCTGGCCTCCCGAAGGTTGTCTGAGTTGTCGGGCGGCGAAAGGCAGCGGGTGCTGATCGCCCGCGCACTGGCGACGCAGGCGGCCGTCACGCTGATGGATGAGCCCTGTGCGCACCTGGACCCTCAGTACCGGCGCCAGCTGATGCGGGCACTTCGCTTACGTACTCAGGCGGGGCACGCCGTGCTGACGGCGGAACACGATCTGACTCACGCCTTGCAGGCTGATCGGGTGGTGGTTGTGACAGAAGGCACCGTCAGGGCGCAGGGTGCAGTGCATGACCGCCACATGCACCGTGAGCTGGAGGCTGTCTTTGATGGAGCGATTCGGATCGAGCGGTGTGACGCGGGCCGCTCGTGGGCAGTATGGCCTGTGGCTTGAACCCTGGTGGCTGCGCATGCGTCAGCCGCTGATGATGCGATCAGAACTCGATCCGATACTCCACAGCCAATCCGTCGAAGCGGTCCCGACGCGACGACAGCGCTCGCACCGTGCAGCATTCAACGGCAGCTGCGCCCAACATGGCGCCTAATACATTGAAGGCCATGTCCTTGACCGAGGCGGTGGCACGCGGGTTGTAGCGATCGGCCCACTCCTTGGCGAGTCCGGGCATCATGCCCAGCGCCGCGCCCACCACCAGGCGCTCGGTCTTGCCGGTGTAGCCGAGCTTCTCGGCCACCGAGGCGCCCAGCATGCCAAGTGGTGCCGACATGCCGAAGTGCATCGCCTTGTCCTGACCAAACCAAGAATCAGTGGATCCATTGGCATGCGCCGGGGCGCTCACGATCGCAGCAGCCAAGGCAAGCATCCAGGTGATGCGGCGCGCCGATCGGCCTTGAACGTCCGTTGATCTGAAACCGCATGCGGTATTGCTCGAATTTCGGGTGATTTTCATCACAGCCTCCTGATGGCTGCGACTTTATTCACTTCGAACAGAGGCTTTGTAAAAAGAGTTAAACACCTTTCATCGAGACATACCGACCGCTCGTCTGAACCGACCCCTTAGTACCGACTTAGTCGATGGTAGGGGTCGCACAAAAAAAATCCCCGCATGTCGCCACGCGGGGATTGTGCATTCCGTCACGGAAAGCTTTGCCCAGATGCTTTACTGCACCGTCAGTCTGGTCGGTCCGACACCAGCCTTGCGCGGCAGCGTCAACTCGAGCACACCGTTATCAACGCGCGCTGTTGCACGCGATTCGTCGATCTCGTCGGACAGCGCGAAACTGCGGGCGTAGTGCCCATCGAAACGCTCGCTGCGCAGCACGCGCCCTTCGGCTTTGGGTTCGGCATCACGCACCGGTTGCGCACGCAAGGTCACGCGATTGGCGTCAATGTCGATCTGAATGGCTTCCTTAGGCACACCCGGCAGGTCGGCGCGCAGCAGATAGCCTTCAGCCGTCTCGATCACATCGACGCGCATGGCCACGGTTGGCACGGCAGGCGCAGCGCTTGCAGCACCCGCCTGCGGTTCGGGGGCGGCGGTGAACATGCTGCGAAAAATCGACGGGAATACTTCGGCGAACGGGTCGTATACAGAAATCTTGGTCATTTGCGCACTCCTGAGGGGTGATGGGGCGGCTGTCAGTCAGCCACACTCCGCAGATAGGGCACGCGCAGCAGGAATTCAAGAGCCTTCCGATGCTGCGACCAGCTATACAGATTGTCCGAACCAGATTGCCCGAACGGCATGCCTGGCAGCAGGCCGTTCGCCGAACACGCGGCGCTACAGCAGGCTGCAGACATCCTCAAAGGCAAAGCGCGGCAGACGCTCCATGACTTTGGAGGGGTCGCCATGGCCGAGGTTGCACAGAAAATTGATCCGGTAACGTCCGTCCGGAAAAAACTCCGCATCGACTTTTGCACCATCGAAGCCGGACATCGGCCCGACCTGCAGACCGACCGCTCGCGCGGCCATCATGAAGTAGGCGCCCTGCAGCGATCCGTTGCGAAACGCAAACGTGGAGCGGAAGTCGCGGTTCGCATCGCCCTCGAACATGTTCTTGGCGTTAGGTTCGTGCGGAAACACGCGGGGCAGATGCTCGTGAAATTGCAGATCGTGTGCAATGAGCGTCACGACCGGTGCTGTCATGGTCTTGTCCACATTACCTCGGGACAGGGCCGGGCGCAGACGCTCCTTGGCCGCCGCCGTGCGCAGGAACACGAAACGCGCGGGTTGCGTATTCATGGAGGTTGGAGCCATTTTCATGAGGTCGAAGACCTCACGCAATTGCGCATCACTCACGGGTTGGTCAAGCCATCCGTTTTGGGTGCGTGCGGCAGTGAAAAGCGTTTGGAGCGCGTGGGAATCGATCATGGTCGGCACAAGTCAGGCAGAGGAATCAGGCTGCAGGGGGCAGTGGCGTGGACTGAAGCGCAGCGAGCTTCCACGCGCCGGCCTCGCGACGCCAGACCTGCAAATAACGACTGGTGAACTGCTTGGGCGTGCCACGCGCGATGACATCGATCTTCACATCGCCATGACACAACGCGACATCGCCATAGACGCGCCACTCGCGACGAAGCGCCTGGAGCCCGCGGTAGTCGTACCAGCCGGTGCAGGCGCGCTCGATATACGTCGCCTTGTCTTCGTCGGTCCCGGATGAATGCACATAGCGCAGATCGGCGGCAAACAGCGCCTCCATCGCCGCACGGTCTTTGGCGATGGTCACCTGGGCACGGCGATCGTCCAGGGCATTGAGTTCGGCAATCAGTTCAGCGGTGGTGCTCATGCGGGTCTCCCGGGTGTTGTGATTGAGAATACGACTGGACGGCTCACTGACGTCGATTCATTGACGTCGACTCATTGACGTCGACTGAGTGGCGCTTGAGTCAGACGGGCCAGCTCCTCGAACGACAGCCCATCGACCCAGTCGATCGCCACGAGTCCGGTGGGCGACACCTCAATCGTGGCCAGATCGGTATAGATACGCTTGACGCATCCGATGCCGGTGAGCGGATACGTGCAGCGCTCGACGATCTTCGCTTCGCCCGACTTGGTCACGTGTTCCATCATGACAAAGGTCTGCTTGGCGCCGATGGCCAGATCCATGGCCCCACCCACGGCGGGGATCGCATCCGGGGCTCCGGTATGCCAATTGGCGAGGTCGCCAGCGGCAGACACTTGAAACGCACCGAGCACGCAGATGTCGAGATGACCGCCACGCATCATCGCGAACGAGTCGGCATGATGGAAGTAGGCGCCCCCGCTGAGCAAGGTGACCGGCTGCTTGCCGGCATTGACGAGATCCCAGTCTTCGGCGCCCGCAGCGGGTGCCGGCCCCATGCCCAGGATGCCGTTCTCGCTTTGCAGGACGATTTCGCGATCGATGGGCAGATGGTTGGCCACCAGCGTGGGCAACCCGATACCGAGGTTGACGTAGGCGCCTTCCGGTATGTCGCGGGCAACCCGCGCGGCGATCGCATCACGGGAGCGTTTTTCGTAGGCCATGTCGGTTGCTGTGAGAAAGGGGTGGCGTGAACAGAGCAAGGTGCATCGTGCGCCAGGCGCAAGAGCCGCCCGCGTGCGAAGCGAAACGGGTCAGGCTGCGGCTTCGGCGGGCGATTGAAGCTGGATGACTCGCGTAACGAAGATACCCGGCGTCACGATCACTTCGGGGTCAAGTGCGCCCAGCGGCACGATCTCTTCGACCTGGGCCACGGTACACGAAGAGGCCATGGCCATGATCGGGTTGAAGTTACGCGCGGCCTTGCGATAGACCAGGTTGCCCCATCGATCACCCTGGCGCGCCTTGATCAGGGCCAGGTCCCCGCGGATCGGAAATTCCAGAACGTAGTCACGCCCGTCGATGCGACGTGTCTCTTTACCCGCGGCCAGATCGGTCCCGAATCCTGTGGGGGTGTAGAACGCACCAACGCCTGCACCTGCCGCTCGCATGCGTTCGGCCAGATTGCCCTGTGGAACGAGTTCGAGTTCGATGCGACCTGCCCGATACAGGCCGTCAAAGATCTGCGAGTCAGCCGAACGTGGGAACGAACAGATCAGCTTGCGTACTCGGCCTGCAGCCAGTAGTGCTGCCAAGCCGGTCTCGCCATTGCCGGCGTTGTTGGCCACCACGGTGAGGTCGGTGGCTCCCTGCTCGATCAGCGCGTGAATGAGTTCCATGGGTTGCCCGGCGCCGCCGAACCCCCCCACGAGTACGGTCGAACCGTCCTTTACGCCAGCCATGGCCTGCGCCATGGTGCTGACCGTCTTATCGATCATGTTGTCGTCCACAAGGGCCCGACAAAGGCCCCGGTTGAATCCATGTGAGCGGCGAAAGCGATTACGCCAGGCGGGTGAGGATGCGGCGCAAGCGGGCCACGATATCGTCGATCTGGTCGGCGCTGACAATGAGCGGCGGCGACAAGGCGATGATGTCGCCGGTCACACGAATCAGCAGATGTTCGTCCTGGAACGCGCGGATGAAGGCATCGAAGGCCCGCGTGCCCGGCTCACCTGCGCGCGGAGCCAGCTCGATGGCGCCCACCAGTCCGATATTGCGCACGTCGATGACATGAGGGCAGTCTTGCAGCGAATGCACCGCCTGCTCCCAATGCGAGGCGAGCGTGGCCGCGCGGGTCAACAGCCCTTCTTCTTCGTATACATCGAGTGTGGCCAGCGCCGCAGCGCAGGCCAGCGGATGGGCGGAATAGGTGTAGCCGTGGAAGAGTTCGATGGCTTTCTCGGGGCCCTGCATGAAGGCTTCGTACAAGCCCTTGCGTGCAAACACGGCGCCCATCGGGACCGTGCCGCTGGTGATGCCCTTGGCCACGGTCATCAGATCGGGCACGACATCGAAATGCTGCGCGGCGAAAGGCGAGCCCAGGCGACCGAAGCCCGTGATCACCTCATCGAAGATCAGCAGGATGCCGTGCTTGGCGGTGATCTCGCGCAGGCGCTGCAAATAACCCACCGGCGGGATCAGTACCCCAGTGGACCCGGCCACCGGCTCGACGATGACCGCAGCCACAGTGGACGGATCGTGCAAGGCGAGAATCTTTTCCAGATCGTCGGCCAGATGTGCGCCCCAGGCTGGCTGGCCTTTCGTGAACGCGTTGTGCTCGAGGTTGTGGGTGTGAGGCAGATGATCGACGCCCGCGAGCAGTCCGCCGAAATGCTTGCGGTTGCCGGAGATGCCGCCTACCGAGATGCCACCGAACCCCACGCCGTGATAGCCACGTTCGCGTCCAATGAGGCGTGTGCGTTGGCCTTCTCCGCGCATGCGGTGGTAGGCCAGCGCGATCTTGAGTGCAGAGTCGACCGCCTCGGAGCCGGAGTTGCAAAAGAAGGCCTGACCGAATGCATCGGGCAGGATGCCCATCAGGCGGTTGGCCAGCTCGAACCCCAGCGGGTGACCCATCTGGAAGGTCGGCGCGAAATCGAGTTCGCCAGCCTGCTTGCGAATGGCCTCAACAATGGGTGTGCGGCAATGCCCGGCGTTGGTACACCACAGCCCGGCCACCGCATCGAGGATCTGGCGGCCTTCGGGTGTGTAGTAGTGCATGCCCTCTGCACGGGACAGCATGCGGGGCGCAGCCTTGAAATGCCGGTTGGCGGTGAAAGGCATCCAGAACGCTTCAAGGCCAGCACCAGCGGCGGTGCGGGAAGCATCCTGCAGAAGATCCTGGGCACGGGCCATGTCGTTCATACAGTGTCCTTCGGGGGTTGATCTGCATCACGCGCAGATTGCGTGGCGTCGATATCGATCACTTCTTTCCTGAGCCAATATAGCAGGCCCAGTCCGGGCAGAGCAGCGAAGACGGTCAGCACAAAAAAGGTCGGCCAGCCGAAGGCTTCAACCAACACGCCAGAGGCGGGTCCGACGTACACCCGGCCTACTGCGGCCAACGCCGACAGCAGCGCATATTGCGCCGCCGAGAAGCGCCGGTCGGTCAGCCCCATGAGGAAAGCCACGAAGGCCGCCGTCCCCAGACCGCCGCACAGATTTTCCACCCCGATTGCCGCGGCCATCAGGGTGTGACTCTTCGGGCTCACGGCAATCAGCCAGTAGCCGAAATTGGACACGGCCTGCAGGATGCCAAACAACATCAGTGCCTTGTACAGCCCGGTGCGGGCCAGCAAGGCCCCGCCCGCCAGTGCACCGACGATCGTGGCGATCAGGCCGAGCGCCTTGTTGACCGCCCCGACCTCGGTGGCGGTAAACCCCGCGCCGCGAATCAGGAAAGTGGTCGACAGACTGCCGGCAAACGCATCGCCCAGCTTGTACAGCACGATCAGACCCAGCAGGGCCAGCGCACGGCGACGGGTAAAGAAGGCGTCCCAAGGCTCGACGAATGACGGAAAGCCCGCGCGACGCGCCGCCCACAGTCCTGCGCCAAAGGCCGTCAGTAGCGTGACGGTGTCGGCGGCCAGCTTGACGAAACGATCGGGTTTGGCGGGCAGCAACGACGCAAATACGGTCTGGCAGACGTACCAGGCCACCACGCCAGCCACCAGCAAGGAGAGGAACCCGGTCCATTCGCTGCGGGCATCGCTGCGCAACGGTTGGGCATCGAGGGTGGTGCGGGGCGCCAGCAGCGTGATGCCTGCCATGACCAGAAACAACGCCCCCATCAGCCGATAGGTGGCTGGCCAGCCCAACCATTGGTCGGCCAGGATCAGTGCCAGTGCGCCAGACACCAGCATGGCCAGCCGATAGCCCAGTACCGACACCGCGGCACCCGCCCCGCGCTCAGGTGCCTCGAGCAGATCGGCACGATAGGCATCGAACACAATGTCTTGCGAGGCCGATAGAAACGCCACCGCCACCGCAAGCGCGCCCAGCGCCACGATGGAGGTACGAGGGTCGGCGCTGGCCATGGCCCAGCACGCGCCAGCTAGCAGCAGTTGCGTGATGAGCAACCAGCCGCGGCGGCGTCCGAGCATTTTCGGCTCGAAGCGATCAAGCAGCGGTGCCCAGACGAATTTGAAGGTGTACGGCAACCCGGCCAGGGCGAAAAACCCGATCGTCTTGATGTCGACCCCCTCGACCGTGAGCCAGGCCTGCAGCGTGCCGGAGGACAGCGCCAGCGGCAGCCCACTGGCAAACCCCAGACCCAGCATGGCGGCCATGCGCCGCGAAGCGAAGATCTGGGCGAGCGACACGCGAGGAGTGGGGTTCGTCATGGTGGCGATCGGGCCAGGACTGGCCGACAGGCGGATGACGAAGATCGGTCATCACGGATCGAGGGAGTGTAGCAGCGGGGATGGTTGCCCCATCCGCACCACGTTGCTACTCTCGCGCCCATGAAACATCTGCTATTTGCTCTTGCATGCTGGGGAACGCTGCTCGGTGCAGCGGTGCCCGGACTCATGCTGTACGCACCTGCTGCCCATGCACAGCAGCAGTTGGCCAAGGAGCGCGCCGATGAAGCCGAGCAGCGGCGCAAGCAGGCCCTGTCGGAGCCTGAGGGCATTGCGGTACCCAAGCGCAGCAAACTTGCATCGCTGGCTTCGTCCGAGCAACTCGAGAAAGATGCCGTCCTGCAATACCGCAAGCTGCTGCAGCAGGCACAGTCGCAGCGCGCGCTCGCGCCAGAGGAATTTCCTCAGCGCCAGCGCCTGCAAGCGATTGCCGCGCGCCTGATTCCCTATACGCACCGCTTCAGTGATCGGTCGGATGCGTGGCGCTGGGAAGTCAATCTCATCGGGTCACCGCAGGTGAACGCCTTCGTGATGCCTGGCGGCAAGATCGTCTTTTTCACGGGCATTCTGGACAAGCTCAAGCTCACCGATGACGAAGTGGCCATGATCATGGGTCACGAAATGGCGCATGCATTGCTCGAGCATTCGCGTCAACGGGCTGGCCAGCAAAAGCTGGCTCAAGGCATCACCATCGGGGCATCGGTCTTTTCGCAAATCCTCGGCTACGGTGATCTGGGCGGGGTGATCGCCTCGCAGGGCTCCAAGCTCACGCTGCTGAAGTTCGGCCGTGGCGACGAAACCGAAGCCGATCTGGTCGGCATGGACATCGCCGCACGGGCGGGCTACGACCCCCGGGCAGCGGTGACCCTATGGCAGAAGATGGGCGCCGCCTCCAAGGGCGAGCCGCCACAGTTCCTGTCGACGCACCCTTCGCATTCCACGCGTATCGACACGCTGCGAGAGGCCCAACCCAAGGTCATGCCCCTGTATGAACGAACCCGACGTGCGTCGGCAGATGACCCACGCAGTGATACGGGTCCTACAGGCAGCCCGTCATCGAAATAAGCAGCTCGCAGCGAGCTCTTGATCACTCCGGCTTGATGTCGCCCTTGCGCACCACGTCCCCCCAGTCGCGGATGTCTTCGCGCACCTGCTTTGCAAATTCCTCAGGCGTGCGCAAGGGCATCTGAGAAAATCCCATCGTCTTCCAGCGCTCGGCGTTGGCCGGGTCGGCGATGATGCGATTGATTTCCCGGTTCATCCGATCCACGACGGCACGAGGTGTGCCGGCAGGCGCGAAGACGCCATACCATGCTGCGACATCGAACTTCACCCCTTGCTCGGACATGGTGGCGACCTCTGGAGTCAGCGGCACGCGGTGTGGGCCGCTGACGGCGAGCGCCTTGAGGCGGCCCGCCTGAATCAGCGGCAACGCCGAGGCGGTTGCAGAAAAAGCCACCTGAATGTGCCCGGCGAGCAGGTCCTGATTGGCCGCTGCAGTGGACTTGTAGGGCACATGACGCATCCGGATGCCTGCCTGCTGATTGAGCGCCTCCATGCTCAAATGCCCCCCTGAACCGATGCCCCATGACCCGTAAGCGAGTTCGTCAGTCGGGCGGGATTTCACGTGTGCAATAAAGCTTTTGAGATCGTTGGCCGGAAACGCAGCCGGCACGACCAGATAGTTGCCGCCGGAACCGATCTGAGCAATGGCAGCAAAATCCTTGGCGCCATCGTAGCCAGCTTTTTCGTACAGGCTTTGATTCACGACCTGCGCCGCTGCGTAGGTGAACAGCAGGGTGTATCCGTCTGCCGGCGCCTTGGCGGCCATCTGGGAACCGAGCATGCCATTGGCCCCTGCTCTGTTGTCGACGATGAATGGCTGCTTGAACGTCGTGCTGAACGACTCGGCAAACACACGCGCAACGATATCGGTGCCGCTGCCGGCGCCTCCCGGCACGATCAGCTTGACCGGCCGGTTGGGCCATGCATCCTGGGCCATCGCTGGAACCGGCGCCATGACGCAGGAGGCGAAGGCAGCGCCAAGCAGCGCGCGGCGATGGGGAAAGTGGCGTGTTGTCATCAAGGTCTCCTGGACACCATCATTGGTGTGGTGTGGTGTGGTGTGCGCGGGCGATGGCGCGTCAGCCGTATTGCGGCGCCTAAGGGGTGTAGTCGTAATCGAGTGTCAGCGGCGCATGATCGCTGAAGCGCTGTGCGATGTAGATGTCACTGCGCAGGGCCGCCTGAGCAATGCCTGGGGTGGCAATCTGGTAGTCAAGGCGCCATCCGACGTTCTTCGCCCAGGCCTGGCCGCGGTTGCTCCACCAAGTGTAGCGCTCGGGGTTCGGATCGAGTGTACGGAACACATCAACGAATCCGTGGCCATCAAACAGTTGCGAGAGCCAATCGCGTTCTTCAGGCAAAAAGCCTGAATTTTTGCGATTGGAGCGCCAGTTTTTCAGGTCGATTTCCTTGTGTGCGATGTTCCAGTCTCCGCACAACACCACTTCGCGACCGCTAGCGCGCAAGGTCTTCAGATGGGCGTCGAACTGACCCATGAAGCGAAACTTGGCCTCCTGGCGTTCGGGGGATGAAGAGCCCGAAGGCACATACACCGAGACCACGGAGAGTGCACCGAAGTCGGCCTGCACATAACGGCCCTCAGCGTCGAACTCCTCGCTTCCAAACCCGATGCGCACGGCATCAGGCTGTCTGCGGCAATACACGCCCACCCCGCTGTAGCCCTTTTGTTGAGCGAAATGAAAGTGGCCGGTGGCCCCGTCGATCGCCCGCATGGTCTCGTCCAGGTCGTCTGCCTGGGCTTTGACTTCCTGCACGCAGATCACGTCGGCCTGCTGCGCGGCCAGCCACTCGTAGGCACCCTTGCGAAAGGCCGAACGAATGCCATTGAGGTTGAGCGAAACGATTCGAAGCATCTTGGTATAGTCGACCGCCATGAATGATCGACATGAGTTTATCCGCTTCGCGCTGGGTGCCGGCGTGTTGAAATTCGGCCAGTTCCGGACCAAGGCCGGGCGGGATTCCCCTTATTTTTTCAACGCAGGCCTGTTCGATGACGGCGAGCGGCTGGGGCGGTTGGCGCAGTTTTACGCGCAACGTCTGATGCAGGCCGAGGCGGCTTCGGGCGAACGCTTCGATCTGCTCTTCGGGCCCGCTTACAAGGGCATCACGCTCGCGAGCGCCACCGCGGTGGCCATGGCAAGCGCGGGTCGCAACATCCCCTTCGCCTTCAATCGCAAAGAGGCCAAGGATCATGGCGAGGGCGGCACGCTGGTCGGCGCGCCCATGAAGGGACGGGTGGTGATCATTGATGATGTGATCTCGGCAGGCACCTCGGTGCGCGAGTCGGTGGAACTCATTCGCGCACATGGCGCCACCCCTGCGGCAGTGCTGATTGCACTGGACCGTCAGGAGCGGGGTGGCACCGCCGACCACCCTGCCGGTCGCTCGGCCACACAGGAAGTCAGCGCGCTGTACGGCATCCCGGTGTATGCCATCGGCACGCTCGAAGACCTGCTGGGTTACCTCTCTGAGTCCCACAGCGCCAGTGCTCAAGAAGCGGCTGATATGGCACACCACAAGGACGCCATCACGGCCTACCGTGCCCGCTACGGCGTGCAGGACTGACCGGCAGCCACTCAGGTCTGCCGGGGCGGGGCTTAGCCAGTCAGCTTGCGCTTGAGCAGGTCGTTGACCTGCTGCGGGTTGGCTTTGCCGCGAGTCGCCTTCATGGCCTGTCCCACCAGCGCATTGAAGGCTTTTTCCTTGCCTGCACGGAACTCCTCGACCGATTTGGCATGGGCTGCCAGCACCGCGTCCACGATGCGCTCGAGCTCACCGCTGTCGCTGATCTGCTTGAGACCACGCTCGGCAATGATGCGATCGGCTGCGTCCGGTTCGGTACGACGCTCGTCCCAGATCGCCTGGAACACGTCGCGCGCGAGCTTGCCGGACACCGTGCCGTCGGTGATGCGGGTGATGAGCAACGCCAACTGGCCCGCCTTGACCGGACTGGCCTCAATGCCGATGCCGTCACGATTGAGCTGGGCCGCCATATCGCCCATGACCCAGTTGGCCGCTAACTTGGCCTGTCCCGCCCGATCGGGCAGCCCATCCAGCACCGCCTCGAAATACGTGGCGGTGGCACGTTGCGCTGTGAGCGTGGCCGCATCGTAAGCGGGCAGACCAAGCTCGCGTTCAAAGCGCGCACGCATGGCGCCCGGCAACTCAGGCAGGCTCGCACGCACCCGCTCAAGCAGCTCGGGCTCAACCACCAGGGTGGGTAAGTCGGGATCCGGGAAGTAGCGGTAGTCGTGCGCATCTTCCTTGCTGCGCATGGACCGCGTCTCGTCACGATCGGGGTCGTACAGGCGGGTTTCCTGCACGACCTTGCCACCGTCTTCGATCAGCTCGATCTGCCTGCGCACCTCGAACTCGATGGCGCGCTCCATGAAGCGAAACGAATTGAGATTCTTGATTTCGCAACGGGTACCGAACTCGGGCTGGCCCACCGGTCGCACGGAAACGTTGGCATCGACCCGAAACGAGCCTTCCTGCATGTTGCCATCGCAGATACCCAACCAGGTGACCAGCCCATGCAGGACGCGCGCATAAGCCACCGCCTCGGTCGATGAACGCATCTCGGGTTCGCTCACGATCTCGAGTAGTGGCGTGCCCGCACGGTTCAGATCAATCCCGGATAGACCGGACAGCTCGCTGCCCCCCAGGGATCGCATGGCGTCTTCATGCAGCGACTTGCCGGCATCTTCTTCAAGGTGTGCGCGGGTGAGATTCACCACCTTGTGCCGGGGCTCGTTGCCTTCCTGCCAAACCAGCGTGAGTGTCCCGCCGCTGACCACGGGAATTTCATACTGGCTGATCTGGTAGCCCTTGGGCGAATCCGGGTAGAAATAATTCTTTCTGGCAAAGACCGACCGCGGCGCGATGTCTGCTCCCACGGCCAGCCCGAACCGGACGGCGCATTCCAGGGCTGCGGCGTTCATGACCGGCAACACACCCGGGAGCGCCAGATCGACCGGGCTGGCCTGGGTATTCGGGGCAGCGCCAAATGTGGTGGGTGCGCCCGAGAAGATCTTCGAGCGTGTGGCGAGCTGGACATGCGTCTCCAGCCCGATGACAACTTCCCAGCCTTTCATCGTGTCCTCTTCATCGGGTGGCACACCCACCTGTGCCGGGATCGAACATGACCGGCCAGGCTTCTTCGTAAATGCCGGGTGAACATTGTTGCTCGCAGCCCGCATGCGCAAGCGTGACGCGCGCGGGGACGCGCCAGACCATCAGTCGGCACGCCGAGCCGCTGCGCTCGGCCAATTCAATGGATGGCCGACTGCGTGTTTGGCGAAACTGTTCAAGCTCGAAGGTGCAGCCGCCTTTCTCGCCGACCCACAGCTTCCACGACAGCTCTCGCACCTGGTTGTCGACGACCACCAGTCGGGCGTGTTCACGAAAGCCGTCCTCTTCGGTCTGTTCGCATTGCGCGGCGAGCGCGATCGGCAGATCCGGTTCGGGCGCGCGGGCACTCGGCGCACTGGGCGCACCGGGCCCTGCCGTTGCGGCGCAGCCCGCGAGCAGGGACGCGAACGCCCAGACAGTGATTCGGGCGCAGGAGTGCACAGGGCCTTACTCCGGCGGCCGACGCAAATGCCAGTCGGTGGCTTGCTGGAAACGATCGGCCACGGCCAGCAGGCGCGACTCGGCAAAACGCGGTCCGATGAGCTGCATTCCGACCGGGCGGCGCGCATCGTTGAGACCGGCGGGCATAGACAGACCCGGCAGACCTGCGAGCGAAGCGCCCAGGGTGTAGATGTCGGCAAGATAATTGCGCACCGGATCGTCGACGATCTCGCCCAGGTTCCAGGCTGCGGTGGGTGAGACCGGACCGGCGATGACATCGACCTGGGTGAAGGCGGTAGCGAAGTCCTCGGCGATCAGGCGACGCAGTTTCTGAGCCTGCAGGTAATACGCATCGTAATAACCATGCGACAGCACGTAGGTGCCGACCATGATCCGACGACGGACCTCGGCTCCAAACCCTTCAGCACGCGACTTGCGGTACAGGTCGCGCAAATCGGTGTAGTCCCGTGCGCGGTGTCCGTAGCGCACGCCATCGAAGCGCGACAGATTGCTCGACGCCTCGGCCGGAGCAATCACGTAGTAGGCAGGAATGGCCAGCCGGGTGCGGGGCAGCGCCACCTCGACCAGCACCGCTCCGAGCGACTCCAGGACCTGCAGGCCGCTGCGCACGATGCGCTCGACATCGGCCGCCAAACCTTCACCGAAAAACTCGCGCGGCACGCCCACGCGCAGCCCGGCCAAGGGCGCCGACTCGGAGACACCGGCGGATCGGTCTGCGGGAACAGGCGACGCACGCATCCCTGCGCTGAAGTCTTCCGCTGGGTGCTGCAGACTGGTGGCATCACGGGAATCGAACCCCACCATCGGTCCCAGCAGGGCCGCACAATCGGTGGCTGAAGCACCAAATGCCCCGCCCTGATCGAGGCTGGAGGCAAAGGCAATCATGCCGAACCGCGAGACGCGCCCGTAGGTGGGCTTGATGCCCGTCACACCACACATGGCGGCAGGCTGGCGCACCGAGCCGCCGGTATCGGTCCCTGTGGCCAGCGGTGCCAGGCCACCCGCCACGGCTGCGGCAGAGCCGCCAGATGAGCCGCCCGGCACGGCGGTGTGATCCCAGGGATTGCGCACCGCACCGAAATACGAATGCTCGTTGGACGAGCCCATGGCGAACTCATCGCAATTGGCCTTGCCCAGGCACACGGCGCCGGCCAACGCCAGGCGCTCGACCACGGTCGCGTCGAACGGGCTGATGTAATCGGCCAGCATGCGTGAGCCGGCGGTGGACCGCCAACCGCGCGTGACGAAGATATCCTTGTGTGCGAGGGGCAAGCCAAGCAACGGCCCGCGCTCGCCACTGGCCAGGCGTTTGTCGGCGGCCACGGCCTGCTCGACCGTGAGTTCAGGGCGCACATCGATGAACGCATTGAGCGAGCTGGCCTCGATGCGCTTCAGGAAATGGCGGGCCAGTTCGACGGCGCTGACCTCGCGGGCGTCCAGTGCCTGCCGCAGTTGGCTGACGGACTGCAGGTGCCAGTGGCTCACTCGATCACCTTCGGCACCAGGTAGAGCCCATGGAACACCGCCGGCGCTGCACGCTGGTAGTCGTCGCGACGGTCGGGCTCCGTGACGTCATCGGCACGCAGACGCAAGATGAGATCGCCTGCATGCGTCATGGGGGCGACGCCCTGCGTATCGACGGACTGCAGGTCCTCGATGAGAGCCAGGACCTGGTTGAGTTGCCCGAGCATGCCCGAGGCCTCGGCGGCGTCGAGTTCCAGTCGCGCCAGCTCGGCAATACGGGCGACGTCGGCAGCGGTGAGAGCCAGTGAAAACTCCGAGTTTGCGGGGGTCAGCCTTCAATTATAAGGTATGATTTCCGTTGTTTCCGAGGAGTTCCCGGCCCGTTGTGGCCGCTGTTTCCGAACCGCAGCGCCAGACCATCAACGGCCGGCCGCATTGGGTCCTGACACAGTCGATCTGCCTCGCAGTCGATCCGCCCATTAACGACTCCCAGTCCTCCTTCACCCGGAACCGGCATGTTCGGATTCTTCAGAAAGTATTTCTCCAACGATCTGGCCATCGACCTCGGCACCGCGAACACGCTGATCTATGTTCGGGGCAAGGGCATCGTGCTCAACGAGCCCTCGGTGGTCGCCATCCGTCAGGAAGGCGGACCCAACGGCAAGAAAACGATCTCTGCCGTGGGCACAGGCGCCAAGCAGATGCTGGGCAAGGTGCCCGGCAACATCGAAGCCATCCGCCCGATGAAAGACGGCGTCATTGCCGACTTCACCGTCACCGAGCAGATGCTCAAGCAGTTCATCCGCATGGTGCACCCGGGCTCCTTGTTCGCCCCCAATCCGCGCATCATCATCTGCGTACCCTGCGGCTCCACCCAGGTCGAGCGGCGTGCCATCCGGGAGTCAGCCCTGGGCGCCGGCGCAGCACAGGTCTTTCTGATCGAAGAGCCCATGGCCGCCGCAATCGGTGCGGGGCTGCCAGTGTCTGACGCCACCGGGTCCATGGTCGTCGACATCGGCGGCGGCACCACCGAAGTCGGGGTGATCTCCCTGGGCGGCATGGTCTACTCCGGCTCAGTGCGCGTAGGCGGCGACAAGTTCGACGAAGCGATCATCAATTACATCCGTCGCAACTACGGCATGCTGATCGGTGAGACCACGGCGGAAACGGTCAAGAAGGAAATCGGGTCGGCCTTTCCGGGCTCGGAAGTGCGCGAGATGGAAGTCAAGGGACGCAATCTGTCCGAAGGTATTCCCCGTGCATTCACCGTATCGTCCAACGAAATTCTCGAAGCCCTGACCGATCCGCTCAACCAGATCGTGTCGGCCGTCAAGATCGCGCTTGAACAAACCCCTCCCGAGCTGGGTGCCGACATCGCCGATCGCGGCATGATGCTGACCGGGGGAGGCGCACTGCTGCGCGACCTGGACCGGCTGCTGATGGAAGAAACCGGGCTCCCGGTGCTGGTCGCCGACGATCCGCTCACCTGTGTGGTGCGCGGATGCGGGTTGGCGCTCGAGCGCATGGACAAGCTCGGAACGATCTTCACGAGCGAATGATCTGAAAGCGGGGTCATGGACCGCAGTCCGCCGCCGTTTTTCAAGCAAGGGCCCTCCGCCGACGTTCGTCTCGCGCTGTTCGCGTTGCTGGCCCTGTCGCTGCTCGTGTTCGACGCCCGCACCCAGACCCTCGCAGGTCTGCGCCAAGGCATCGGTACGGTGCTCTACCCGTTGCAGCGCGCACTGCTCGTCCCGCGCGACGCCTGGGCAAACGTGAGTGGCTATTTCGGCGACACCTCTCGTTTGCGTGCGGAAAATGTCGAGTTGCGTCGCATTGAAGCGGCCAATGCCCGTCAGCTCCTGCAGGTTGAACAGCTGAACCAGGAGAACCGCCAACTGCGCGAACTCCTGGGCGCTCGAGACCGCAGCGCAGTGCGCAGCGTGGTCGCTGAAGTGCTGTACGACACCCGTGACCCGTTCAGCCGCAGGATCGTGCTCGACAAGGGGCTGCAACAAGGTGTTGCCAATGGGCAGCCGGTCATCGACGCGCAAGGCGTGGTGGGCCAGATCACGCGAGTCTTTCCTCTGTCGTCAGAACTCACCTTGCTCACCGATCGCCATATCACCGTGCCCGTGCAAATCCAGCGTAACGGTCTGCGCGCCATCGCGTCGGGCAGTGCACGCGCCGGACGCCTGGAACTGCGCTACATGGCGGTCAATGCCGATCTCAAGGAAGGCGATATTGTCGTGACCTCCGGCCTGGACAGCCTGTACCCGGCTGGTCTACCCGTCGGTCGAATTGTGTCGGTCGACCGTACCGGTTCGGGCAACTTTGCACGAGTGAGCCTGGAGCCATCCAGCAGCGTTGACAGCAGTCGGATGATGCTGGTGCTGTTGGCGGACCGCAGTGCGCTGCCGCCGCCCCCGCCAGCTGAGCCCGTCGAGGCCGGGCGCGGCAAGCGGGCACCGCTCGTCCGACGCGACTGAACCGACTGGACACGCACCATGCGCATGCCGCCCGAGTATCTGCTGCTGCCAGCCAATCGCGCCTTCATTGCCGCCTCGATTGCGGGGGCGCTGGTGCTCAATCTGCTGCCCTGGGGTCGCTCGCTCGGCATGCCCGATTTCCTCGCGGTGGTGCTGGTGTTCTGGAACATCCATCAACCCCGCAAGGTCGGAATCGGCGTGGCCTTCCTGGTCGGACTGCTGATGGATGTGCATGCATCAGCCCTTTTGGGTGAGCGTGCGCTCGCATACAGTCTGCTTTCCTATGGGGCAATCGCCATTCACCGGCGTGTCGTCTGGTTTGGTCCGGGCGGACAGATGCTCCATGTGCTGCCGCTTTTCCTGTTGGCGCAGTGTGTGGTGGTGGCGGTGCGCATGGCGATCGGCGGCCCGTTTCCAGGTTTTGGGTGGTTCCTGCAGAGCGTCTCATCAACGCTGCTGTGGCCTGTGGCGGAGTTGCTGCTCTTGCTGCCGCAGCGGCGAGCCATTAATCGTGACGACAACCGCCCCCTGTGAAGTCGGCCTGACCCATGCTTGAAATCGGCAACCCGGAACAGGAGATCAAACAGCTGCGATGGCGACTGGCTTTTGCGGGTATCGGGGTCGCATTGCTGTTCGGTGTGCTGGCCGCGCGGCTGATCTGGTTGCAGGTCTATCAACACGAACAGTTCCAGGCGCAAGCCGAAGACAACCGCATTGCCGTGGTGCCGGTGCCGCCTGCGCGCGGCATGATCTACGATCGCAACGGGGTCCTGTTGGCCGAAAATGTGTCGGCCTACACGCTCGAGCTGTCACCCCGCCAGATCGACAATCTGGAGCGCACCATCGATGAACTGGCGAAGCTCATCGAGATCGCGCCCCGCGACCGACGGCGCTTCAAGCGGCTGCAGGACGACACCCGCAACGCGGAATGGCTGCCACTCAAGACCCGCCTGACCGACGAAGAAGTGGCGCGGATCGCTGCGCAGCGCTTCCGGCTGCCTGGTGTGGAGGTGCGCGCCCGGCTCTTTCGCAATTACCCGCTGGGCGAAACCGCTTCACATGTGATCGGCTACATCGGTCGTATTTCACCCGAGGACAAAAAGAAATTTGAGGACAACGGCCTGGCCTCGCAATACGCGGGCAGCACCCATATGGGTAAGGTCGGCGTGGAGCTCAGCTACGAAAATGCCCTGCGCGGGCAGACCGGATTCGATGAAGTCGAGGTGTCGGCTGGCGGGCGGGCCGTCCGTTCACTCTCGCGCAGCCCCGCGCGGGCTGGCAATAACCTGATGTTGTCGATCGACGTACGACTGCAGCGCTTGGTCGAAGAGTGGTACGGCAAACGCAAAGGTGCGCTGGTCGCCATTGAACCTGCGACGGGTGACGTGCTCGCATTTGTCTCTTCGCCGACGTTCGATCCGAACCTGTTCATCGACGGCATTGACCCGCAAACCTGGCAGTCGCTGAACGACGACCCGGACAAGCCGCTGCTCAATCGGCCGCTGCGTGGCACATACCCGCCGGGCTCGACCTACAAGCCGTTCATGGCGCTCGCCGTGCTGGAGTCGGGCACCAGGGGCCCACACACCACGATCATGGACCCGGGGTACTTCATGCTCGGCGGGCATCGCTTTCGCGATTCGAATCCACGCGGCAACGGTGCAGTGGATCTGAAAAAATCCATCGTGGTCTCATCCGATACTTACTACTACGGCGCGGCCTATGAAATGGGCGTCGACCGGATTCACAACTTCATGAAGCCCTGGGGTTTCGGCCAACTCACCGGGATTGATCTCACCGGAGAGTCGACTGGCATCCTGCCGTCATCCGAATGGAAAATGCGCCGCTATAAGCAGAAGTGGCTGCCGGGCGAAACACCCTCGGTCGGGATCGGGCAGGGCTACAACACCTTCACGATGCTGCAGTTGGCGCATGCCACCGCCATCCTGGCCAACGGCGGACGTGTCATGAAACCGCACGTGGTCAAACAAGTGCACGACCCGGTGACGGGCACCCGAACACCAACGGTTCCCAACCAAAGCTACACCATTGCCCTGAAGCCGGAGTACCTCGCGCTGGTCAAGCAAGGCATGGTTGAAGTCAATCGCACGGGGACCGGCCGCGTAGCCTTTGCCGGCGCTGAGTATGTGGCGGCAGGCAAGACCGGCACCGCCCAAGTGATCGGTATCAAACAGAACGAACGCTATGACGCACGGCGCATTGCCGAACGCTTTCGCGACCATTCGCTGTTCATGGCGTTCGCGCCGGTGGACAACCCAAAGGTTGCGCTGGCGCTGATCGTCGAAAACGGGGGCTTCGGCGCGCAGGCAGCAGCCCCGATTGCCCGCAAGGTGTTCGACTATGTGCTGCTGGGCAAGGTGCCCAAAGACTCGGCCAAGCCGTTGCCGGGTGTGGCCGAACTCGATGAGTCGGAAATGCGCGATGTCCCGGTCGACATGGAACCCGAACCCGTGAGCGGCCAGGCCGCCCCGGTAGGACGCAATTGAGCGCGCTCGGCCCCCGCACCTTCGAGCGGCGCACACCCTTCGAGCTCATACGCCCTTATGTGCTGGTCTTCGACCGTGCACTGCTCACCGCCACGGCGCTGGTCATGCTGATCAGCATCGCGATTCAGTACTCTGCCGGTTTTGATTTTCCAGGCCGCTTCGAAGGCCACCTGCGTAATCTGCTGGTGGCGATCGCCGTGATGTGGGTCGTGGCATTGGTGCCGCCGAATCTGCTGATGCGCATTGCCGTGCCGCTGTATGCAGTCGGCGTGGCGCTGCTGATCGCAGTCGCCCTGTTCGGCATCACCAACAAGGGTGCGCAGCGCTGGCTGAATATTGGATTTACCCGCATCCAGCCCTCCGAGGTATTGAAAATCGCCACGCCGCTGATGCTGGCCTGGTACTTCCAGCAGCGCGAAGGCGTGCTGCGCTGGTTCGACTTCCTGATGGCTGCGCTCATCCTGATCATCCCCGTCGGACTGATCGCGAAACAGCCCGATCTGGGCACAGCGATTCTCGTGTTGGCTGCCGGCGTCTACGTGATCTTCTTTGCCGGTCTGAGCTGGAAAATCATCCTGGGTCTGCTGGTGGCAGGCGTGGCCGCCCTGCCGCTGCTCTGGATGTCGATGCACGACTATCAGCGCCAGCGTGTCCTCACTTTGATCGACCCCACCTCGGACCCGCTGGGCAAGGGTTTTCACATCATCCAGTCAACCATTGCGGTGGGCTCAGGGGGTCTCTTTGGCAAGGGATGGATGCAGGGCACCCAGACCCACCTGGAATTCATCCCCGAGCGCACCACCGATTTCATCCTCGCCGTATTTGCCGAAGAATTTGGCTTCTTTGGGGTGTGCATACTCATGACGCTGTATTTGGCGATCATTCTGCGTGGCTTGGCCATCGCCGCCACCGGAGGCTCCACCTTCGGCCGACTGCTCGCAGGTTCGATCTCCCTTAGCTTCTTCACGTATTGCTTCGTGAACACCGGCATGGTGATCGGCATCCTGCCGGTGGTGGGCGTACCGCTGCCCTGGCTGTCCTACGGTGGCACGGCCATGGTCACCCTCGGTTTGGGCATGGGGATGCTCATGAGCATCCATCGGCACCGCACGCTGGTGCCGGGCTGACACCCGGACAGCCAGACGCGGTCAGGACGGCTTGACCGCCAACATGATCTTGCCGATGTGCTCGGAACTCTCCATGAGCGCATGCGCCTGAGCAGCCTGCTCGAGCGCAAACACCTTGAAGATCGATGGCAGCAGCTTGCCCTGCTCAAGCAGCGGCCAGATCTGCGTACGCAGGTTCTGAGCGATCGCGGCCTTGTTGGCGGCCGAGCGCGGGCGCATGGTGGAGCCCGTGAAGGTCAGCCGTTTGGTCATGACCGGCATGAGGTCGATCTCGACCCGCGAAGGCTGCAGGAAAGCGATCTGGACCAGTCGGCCGTCCACGGCCAGCAGCTTGAGGTTCTTCTCGATGTAGGGGCCGCCGACCATGTCCAGGATCAGATCGACCCCGCGGCTGCCACTGAGGCGCATGGTCTCCTGCACAAAGTCCTGGCGCCGATAGTCGATCGCTGCATCGGCGCCCACAGCTCGGCAGGCTTGGGCTTTCTCGGCATTGCCCACGGTGCAGTAAACCGTTGCGCCCCAGGCCTTGGCCATCTGGATGGCCGTCATGCCGATCCCCGAGGAGCCACCGTGAATCAGCACCACATCGCCCTTGGCCAGACGCCCGCCCTCGACCAGATTGGCCCAGACCGTGAAGTAGGTTTCGGGCAGGGCAGCGGCCTGCAACATCGTCAGCCCCTGGGGCACAGGCAGCACCTGGCCTTCAGGCGCGGTCACGTATTCGGCATAGCCACCGCCATTGGTGAGCGCGCATACGGCATCACCACGCTTCCATTCGGTCACGCCCTGACCGACAGCAGCGATCCGCCCGGAGACTTCCAGGCCGAGATGCGGCGAGGCGTCCTTGGGTGGCGGATAACGACCGCTACGCTGGATGCAATCGGGCCGGTTAACGCCCGCCGCAACCACTTCAATGAGCACTTCGCCGGCGCCGACCTCCGGCACCTCGCGTGGCGCGATATGCAGCACTTCAGGGCCGCCACCGGCACCGTGGTCGATACCGCGCATGGAAGAAGGGATAGGCATGATCAGATCCGGGAAGACAACAGGGTTTCGATGTGAGTCTGGACCGCCAGCGCATCCGCAAAACTAGGCAGCGAATGGGGCTCACCGCTCAACATCGCGTGCAACTGATCCAGTTGGCGTTGATAGGTGGCCTGGCGCGGGTCGTCGGGCAGCCCCTGCACGGCCTGGCCTGCAGGGCACTGCGGACCGAAAGCCTCCAGGCGATACCAGTCGCTCAGACGCAGCGTCTGTGTTGCCCCAATGAAACGCGCTTCAATGAGGTCAGGCGGCTGCCCGCCCACTGCGCCCGTGATGCTCACGGGCACGCCGCCGCACGACAGACTGGCGGCGAGCGCAGTTTCAGCGAGCTCAGGCGATGGCCCGCAAGCATAGGCACCATGATGCGTGAGCGGGCCCAGCACGCGATGCAGCAAATAGATGAAATGCGATAACACTTCGCGCGTGAATCCGCCCTGATCGGACCGCTGCAGCCAGGTCGCTCCAGCCTGCCAGGCGCGTGGCCAGAGTTGAAACTGCGTTCGGATTTCAACCGCTCTCAGGCCAAAGGCCGGATCGCGCACGGCGCGCGCCAGCGCATCGACTGCCGCTGACGAAGCAAACACAAAGTTGACGGCCTGCGCTACACCGCTGCGCCCAACTTCCTCGACCAGTGCACGGCTATCGGCGAGGTCCACGCCCAGCGGCTTCTCGCAGAACACTGCCTTGCCCGCAGCCACCGCGGCTCGGACATAGTCCGCATGGGCAAGGGGCGGAACCGCTACGTACACCACATCGACATCGAGGCGTTCGATGGCGTCGGCTGCGCTGTGGGCCATGGGCAGCCCGGGGAAGTCGGCCGCAGCAGCCTGTCGCACGGCAGCAGACAGATCCCACGCCGATACCACCCGCACACCCCGGCTGATTTGGGCCTGCTCCAGCATGCGCCGCCCAACGACGCCCAGGCCGATCACGGCCATTCCGAATGACTTCATCCGCTTATCCGCACCGCGTCGGAACCCTCTGCATCAACACGGGCCGCGATCCATCACACGGCCCAACTTTGTCAGCGCATGAAGCGCTTGATGTAATCGGTGCCCAGGCCGACTGATTCGAAATGCGCGCGGTACTTTTCGATGCGGGTGAACACGTCTTCATAGCCCACAGCCTGGCCATGCGGGTCGACATAAATCAGTGCACCGTGCACGGTGAAAAGGGTCACCATGTCCTGACAATCGTCAGGAACCACCAGCGTGTGGGTCTCGCCTGGGGGCTCATAGATATAGCTGCCCTCTTCGGCCACCCAATCGTGCTCGAGGTAATGCCATTTGCCGCGGATCACCCAGGCGTGCACATGGCCCGAGTGGCGGTGGCGCTGCAGCAGACCCGAGCGCTTCACCTTGAGCATGTGCACGTAGTAGCCCTGGGTCGTGTTCAGGAGCAGCGGGCGCGACCACAAACCGGGCCCCAGCGGCGCCCACATGCGTTCGTCATGTTCCAGGACATCGGGAATCACCATGTCGGGCGACATGCCCCAAGGCTGCTGGCCCTGATAGGGGGTGCGGTCTTCAGCGCGAAACGGCAACTCGGCGGGCTTGTTCATGGCAATGCGGTATGGGCGAAGTCACGGCAGGCCGCAGGTTACCGCACTTCGCTATCGGGGCTGCTGCGGCAATTCGCAGGTGAATTGTTACGATGTCAGCCATGTCTGATTCATCCGCCGCCGAAGGTCGTATCGCCGATGGTTTGCTGCAGGCTGCGCGCGAGCTCTCTGCCTCGCTGGGCAGACTGCGCTTTGCCGACCCCGTCGTGCAGGTCTATGACCCGCACGCCTACGCCTGGCAACCGTTTGAAGCCTACGTGCGCCGCTACGGCAACGGCCCCAAACGCATCGTTCTGCTGGGCATGAACCCGGGGCCGTTCGGGATGATGCAGACCGGCGTGCCCTTTGGCGAAATCAGTGCGGTGCGCGACTGGATGGGCATTGAAGCCCCCGTGCAGACACCCGCCAGCATGCACCCCAAACGCAAGATCGAAGGTTTTGCATGCCAGCGCTCTGAAGTCAGCGGGCGACGTCTGTGGGCTTGGGCGGCTGCGCGCTGGGGCAGCGCTGAGCAATTCTTTGAACAGTGTTTCGTGCTGAACTACTGCCCGTTGGTGTGGCTGGAGGCATCGGGGCGCAACCGCACGCCGGTGCAATTGCCTGCAGCGGAATTCGCACCCGTGCAGCAGGCCTGCGACCGCCATCTGGCGCAGGCGCTGTCGCTGCTTGCACCGCACTGGGCGATCGGCATTGGTGGCTTTGCCGAGCAACGCCTGCGCGCCGTCGTGGCCCACACCAATACACGCGCCCCTGTTGAGCAGGCCGTTCGCGATGCACTGCGTATCGGTCAGATTCTGCATCCCAGTCCAGCCAGCCCGGCCGCCAATCGCGGTTGGGCACAAGCGGTCAACCAGCAATTCGCAGCACTCGGTCTGGCCTGACTCCCTCATGTTGTTCTACGTTAAGGCGTTGTGCCGATGACCCTGCATGCCCTCACGATCGCGCTCTCAGCGTTCCTGCTCTTTCTCGTGCAACCGATCATTGCCAGACAGATCCTGCCCTGGTTCGGCGGATCTGCAGCGGTGTGGACCACCTGCATGGTCTTTTTCCAGGTCGTCCTGCTAGCCGGCTATTTTTACTCCGACTTCGTCATCCGCAAACTCACGCCGCGCAAGCAGGCGATCGTGCACACCACCTTGCTGCTGGCCAGCGCACTGTGCCTGCCGATCACTGCGGCGGAGGCCCTCAAGCCCACTGGCGGCAGTCATCCGATCGCCGACATCCTGTGGCTGCTCACACTGACGATCGGCTTGCCTTACCTGATGCTGGCCACCACCGGGCCATTGGTGCAGGCGTGGTTCACGCGCGAATTCAGCTCGGCGCGGGTCTACCGACTCTATGCGCTGTCCAATCTGGCATCCATGACAGCGCTGATCGCCTATCCGCCACTGATCGAGCCCTACGCACAGGCCCGGACGCAGTCGATCGGCTGGTCGGTGGCCTATATCGCGTTTGCCGTGCTGGCGATCGCCGCCGCCTGGCGGGGCGCACGACTACGCACCACAGGGCCTGCCCCACTCGCAGCGCACACGATCAGCGACGAGCCCGCCAGCACGATCGTCAGCCCGCCCCCAACTGTAGGGGCTCAAGCGATGTGGCTGCTGCTGGCAGGGCTGGGGTCCGTCCTGCTGCTGGCCGTGACCACCCACATTACGCAAAACGTCGCCTCCATCCCGTTCTTGTGGGTCTTGCCGCTGGCCCTGTACCTGATCACCTTCATCCTGTGTTTCGATGGCGAAGGCTGGTACCGGCCTGCACTCATGCGGCCGCTGGCGGTCATTGCGTGCGGCGTGATGCTCGCCGGACTGACCCTGCGCTTCGGTGATGCAGGGCTACAGCGCGGACTGATTCCCATTCGCTACGCGGTGCCGTTGTATGCGGTGGGCCTGTTTCTGACGTGCATGTTTGTGCATGGGGAGCTGGTGGCGCGCAAACCGTCGCCCACCCACCTGACCCGTTTTTATCTGATGGTGTCGCTGGGCGGTGCGATCGGCGGATTGCTGGTTGGCATTGCGGCGCCGCTGCTGTTCAGCTGGTACTGGGAGTTGCCCATTGCACTGACCATCGTGGCAGCCTTGGGTGTCACCCTGTCCGCCACCGCCACATCGCGTGAGACAGGCCGCACCCCGCATCTGGCCATCAAGCTCATCGGGTTGTTGGCGGTGGTGGGATGCGCGACGCTGCTGGGCGATTATGTGGGGTGGATCCGGGGCGAGATGCGTGAAGTGTCACGCAACTTCTATGGCACCCTGCGCGTGCGCGCCGTCGAAGGCCAGGGACCACTTCAGGCCAGACGACAACTGCTGCATGGCGAGATCCTGCATGGTGAGCAATTTACAGACCCCTCGCGGCGCAAGGAGCCCACCACCTACTACGGTCCGCAGTCGGGCATCGGGCAACTGATTGCGGCACAACAGGCTGCACGCGGCACCACCCCCTTGCGGGTCGGGCTCATTGGCGTGGGCATCGGCACACTGGCGGGCTACGGTCGCACGGGCGACGTGTATCGGTTGTATGAACTGAACCCCGCCGTCTTTGAACTGGCCCGTAGCCAATTCACGTATCTGAGCGACTCGGCCGCGCAGATCCAGGAGGTACTCGGCGATGCGCGACTCATGCTCGAGGGCGAGACCGCGCAGCGATTCGATGTGCTGGCGGTCGACGCCTTCTCCAGCGACTCCATTCCGGTCCATTTGCTGACACGCGAGGCGCTCGCGGTTTATCGTCGCCATCTGGCTGAACAGGGTGCCGTGGCGTTTCACGTGACCAACCGCTACCTTGATCTGAAGGGTGTGGTGCGCCGGCTGGCCGACGAGACCGGCATGCAGGCCGTCCTGATCTCGGATGAGCCTGCAGCAAGCCATCACACCTATCGCTCGGACTGGATTGTCTTGACGGCCCAACCGAGTCTCGCCAACACGCTGCGGGCCCAAGGCGGACTCACGCCACAGGCCCCACCCGACGGTCGCGCCACCTGGACCGATGACCATCACAACCTGTTCGAAGTGCTCAAATAGGCATTCACCATGACGACGCTAGGCACCCCTCTTTCCTCTTCGGCCACCCGCATCATGTTTCTGGGCGCGGGCGAACTCGGCAAAGAAGTGATCATCGCGCTGCAGCGTCTGGGCGTCGAAGTGATCGCCGTCGATCGCTACGGCGACGCCCCGGGTCAGCAGGTGGCGCATCGGGCACATGTGATCGACATGACAGACGGCGCGCAATTGCGTGCCCTGATCGAACGTGAACAACCCATGCGCGTGGTCCCCGAAATCGAGGCCATCGCCACCTCCACCCTCATGGAGCTTGAGCGCGAAGGCGTGGTGGCGGTCACCCCCACCGCACGCGCGGCATGGCTCACGATGAATCGTGAGGGTATCCGACGCCTGGCCGCTGAAGAGCTTGGGCTGGCGACCTCGCCGTATCGCTTTGCCAGCAGTCTGGCTGAACTGCAGGCCGCGATCGATGACGGCATCGGCTACCCGTGCATCGTGAAGCCCGTGATGTCGTCGTCGGGCAAAGGCCAATCGAAAGTCGATTCGCCCGAGGAAGTGGCCGCCGCATGGTCCTATGCCGGCACCGGCGGGCGGGTGGACGCAGGGCGGGTCATCGTGGAAGGCTTCATTGATTTCGACTATGAAATCACGCTGCTCACGGTACGCGCCGCCAACGCAACCGGCCAGATGGCCACGCATTTTTGCGAGCCCATCGGTCACGTGCAGGTGGCGGGCGACTATGTGGAGAGTTGGCAGCCGCAGCCGATGAGCGCGGCCGCCCTGAAGCGTTCGCGCGAGATGGCCGAAGCGGTCACCAGTGCGCTGGGCGGGGCGGGTTTGTTCGGCGTGGAGTTGTTCGTGAAGGGCGACGCCGTGTGGTTCTCGGAAGTGAGCCCACGGCCTCACGATACCGGCATGGTCACCATGGCGACCCAACATCAGTCCGAGTTCGAGTTGCATGCGCGCGCCATCCTGGGGTTGCCGGTGGATACATCGCTGCGCAACCCCGGAGCGAGCGCCGTGATCTACGGCGGCGTGCAGGCACGCGGCATTGTCTTTGATGGCGTGGACGAGGCGCTCTCGGTGCCGGGCACCGATCTGCGGCTCTTCGGCAAGCCCGAGTCTTTCCTGAAGCGACGCATGGGTGTGGCACTGGCCCGCGCAGACGATATCGACACGGCGCGCGCGAATGCCAAGCAGGCAGCTGCGAAGGTGCGGCCGCGTCAGGTGTAACGCAGGCTCGGTGCGACTGACCGATCAGGTCGCCGCAAAGCGCAGCACGCCGTCAGCGCCCAGCTCGCGGCGCAATCGGCCGTCGTACCAAAGTGCGTGCAGGTGCGCGAGCGACTCACCGAGCGCGAACATCATCTGGTGGGCATCGAACTCGCGCCCGAAAATGATCTTCACCGACTCGGCGCCGTGGCGCGGCCGCTCACGGCAGGCGGCCTCGATGACCGTCAGCCGCTCGGCATGATGCGCGCGCAGTTGTGCAATGCGCCGATGCAATCCGCGAAAGGGTCGGCCATGCGAGGGCAGCACGAGGGTGTCCTGCGCGCACGGCTCGAAGCGACCGAGTGAGTCGAGAAACCAGGTGAGCGGATTCGCCTCGGGCTCCATGTCGAAGACCGAGACATTGGTGGAAATGCGCGGCAGCACCATGTCGCCCGAGATGAGCAGATCCTCGGCTTCGCAGTGCAGCGCGGCATGTTCATGTGAATGCCCGGTGCCGATGATGACGCGCCAGGTGCGCTCACCGATCGCAATGTCCTCATGGTCCAGGATGCGGCGGAAACGCTGCGGCATGGACGGCACCAGGCTTGGAAAGTGCGAGCTGCTGCGCACCTTCAGCGCATCGAGCTGAGGGCTGTCCTGCATGCCGTTGCGAAGATAGTGCTTGTAGGTGGCTTGCGGATCGCTGCCCGGCATGATCACCGACAGGATGCGCCCGACCGTGTATTCGCCCAGCGTCATCCACAGCGGCGCGGAAAAGCGCTCCGTGAGCATCCCGGCCAAGCCCACATGGTCCGGGTGGTGGTGCGTGCACAGCACGCGCACGATCGGCAAGCCGTCGAGTTCCTGTGCGATCAGCGTGTCCCAATGGCCGCGCACCGCATCGCTCGAGATGCCGCAGTCAATGAGCGTCCATCCCGACTGGCCCCGAAACACATCGCGCAACAACCACAGGTTGATGTGATCCAGCGCAAACGGCAGCGGCATGCGTAACCAGAACACACCGGGGGCAACTTCCAGCTTGCCGCCGAAAGCGGGCAGGGTGTCGCCCAGGGGGTAGCTAAGCTCGTGTTCGAGTAGGTTCATCGCGGCTAGAATCGGGGGCTTGATTGCGAGTGAGTCTACCCGGAGCCGCAAGCGCGCACGGGCTTCGCACGGTCATCCCAAACGATTCGATTCCAGGAACGCCTGATGCTGAACCTCCCCGGATTGCAATTCGACCTCGGCGAAGACATCGCCATGCTGCGCGATTCGCTGCAGCAGTTCACGGCGGCTGAAATCACCCCGCGCGCCGCGGACATCGATCGCCACGACCAGTTCCCCATGGACCTCTGGCGCAAGCTCGGCGAGTTGGGCGTGCACGGCATGACCGTGCCCGAGGCCTATGGCGGCAGCGACATGGGGTACCTCGCCCATGTCGTGGCCATGGAAGAAATCTCGCGTGGCTCGGCATCGGTGGGGCTGTCCTACGGCGCGCACTCGAACCTGTGCGTCAATCAGATCAACCGCAATGGCACCGAATGGCAAAAGCGCCAGTATCTGCCCAAGCTCGTCTCCGGAGAGTGGGTAGGTGCGCTCGCCATGAGCGAGCCGGGCGCAGGCTCCGACGTCGTGTCCATGAAGCTGCGCGCTGAGCTCAAGGGCGATCACTGGGTGCTCAACGGCACCAAAATGTGGATCACCAACGGGCCCGATGCCGATGTCATGGTCATCTACGCCAAGAACGACCTGGAGGCCGGCGCACGCGGCATCACCGCATTCCTGGTGGAGAAAACCTTCAAGGGCTTTTCGGTGGCACAAAAGCTCGACAAGCTTGGCATGCGCGGCAGCCACACCGGTGAGCTCGTCTTTCAGGACTGCATCGTGCCCGCCGAAAACGTGCTGGGCGGGCTGGGTGGTGACGTCATGAGTGGGGTGGGGCGCGGTGCGAATGTGCTGATGAGCGGGCTGGATTTCGAGCGTGCGGTGCTCTCTGGCGGGCCGCTGGGCATCATGAGCGCCTGCATGGACGTGGTGGTGCCTTATCTGCATGAGCGCAAGCAGTTCGGCCAGCCGATCGGCGAATTCCAGCTCATGCAGGGCAAGATCGCCGACATGTACAGCACCATGATGGCCTGCCGTGCGTACGTCTACGAAGTGGCGCGCCAGTGCGACCGCTCGGCCCAGGGCAAGATCGACGTGCGCACGCTGCGCAAAGACGCAGCCGCAGCCATTCTGTATTCCGCCGAAAAAGCTACCTGGATGGCCGGCGAGGCCATTCAGTGCCTGGGCGGCAGTGGCTATCTCAATGATTCGCCCACGGGCCGACTGTGGCGCGATGCCAAGCTCTACGAGATCGGCGCCGGCACCTCCGAAATCCGGCGCATGCTGATCGGTCGCGAATTGTTCGCCGAAACCCGCTGAGCCTGCATCATGAGTAAGCTCTCGCGCCGGGCAACCGATCAACTGCTCCCGACCGAAGATACGGTCAACGCAGCCATTGCATTGGCGATCCGCAACGGATTCGATCGCCATTACGCATTGTTCCGATACAACTCGCAGCAGGCCAAGTCGCGTTATGAAGCGGGCGATTGGCATGCCATCCGCAAGCTCGCCCGTGAGCGGATCGCCTTTTACGATGAGCGTGTGCGCGAAGCCGTCGAGCTGATCGGCGTGCAGTTTCGCGACTCGCAGCTCGCCGCAGACAATTGGGCGCAGGTCAGACGCCATTTTGTGAATCTGCTGGCCGAGCATCGACAACCCGAGCTGGCCGAGACGTTCTTCAACTCGGTCTGTGTGAAGCTGCTGTACCGGGCCTATTTCCGAAACGACTTCATCTTTGTGCGGCCCGCCGTGGCCACGGATTATCTCGACAGCGATCCACCCAGCTTTCGCGCGTATTACCCGCGCAGCGCCGGCCTGTTGGCGAGCCTGCGCGAGGTGTTCGTGGACATGGGGCTGGCGTGCCCGTTTCTGGATATCGACCGCGACCTGGGACTGGCCACGCAAGCGCTCAGGGAGGCTGCCGAACTCGAAGGGCCTGAATCGGAATGGCCGTCAGACTGTCAGCTTCACGTGTTGCGAACACTCTTCTTTCGCAACAAGGGGGCCTATCTCATCGGGCGCTTCGTGGCTGACGGCGAGATCACGCCTTTTGCCATCCCGATCTTGCAGGACCACCGCGGGCGGCTGTATCTCGACACCGTGCTCACAGGGCATGAGCGCATTGACGGTCTGTTCAATTTTTCACGCGCGTATTTCATGGTCGACATGGAGGTGCCGTCTGCCTATGTGCGCTTTCTGAAAACGCTCATGCCGACCAAGCCTGAGTCCGAGCTCTACACCATGCTCGGACTGCACAAACAAGGCAAGACCTCGTTCTACCGCGACCTGCTGCATCACCTGCGCCACTCCAATGACCAGTTTGTCATTGCACCGGGGATCAAGGGGCTGGTGATGGGCGTGTTCACCCTGCCCTCGTTTCCGTATGTGTTCAAGATCATCAAGGACAAGCGGCGCAAGGATGTCAGCCGCGAGTTCATTCAGCGCCAATACCAGCTCGTGAAGTTCCACGACCGTGTGGGGCGCATGGCCGACACCTGGGAATATGCCGATGTGTCACTGCCCAAGTCGCGGCTGGATCCAGCCCTCATCGAGGAGCTGCTCGACACTGCACCGTCCATCATTGAAGACGATGGTACGTCCCTGCGAATCCGGCACGTGTATATCGAGCGACGCATGGTGCCGCTCAACATGTACCTCGAGCAGGCCGACGCGGTGCAGCGCGAGCGGGCACTGATCGAATATGGCGATGCCATCAAGCAGATGGTGGCAGCCGATATTTTTCCGGGCGACATGCTCTACAAAAATTTCGGTGTGACCCGGCAGGGTCGTGTGGTGTTCTACGATTACGACGAAGTGGCGTATGTCAGCGACTGCAATTTCAGACGCATCCCGCCGCCTCGCACACCCGAAGACGAAATGGCGGCTGAGCCGTGGTACACGGTCGGCCCGACCGACGTCTTTCCAGAAGAATTCGGCACCTTCTTGCTGGGCGATCCGCGTGTGCGCGAGGCCTTCATGAAGCACCACGCCGATCTGCTGGATGCGAGTTTCTGGCAGGAAAAACAAGCCAGAATCCGGGCGGGCGAGCTCGAGGATGTGTTCCCTTACCCTGAATCGCTGCGATTCAGGAACCGTTATCATGAGGCATCGCCGCCCGGCTGATTCGCGCCCGGCGCACCCCCTTTCAACACCTCCTGGAGTTCTTCATGGCTGACCCCATCGTCATCGCCTCCGTGGCGCGCACCCCTATCGGCAGCATGTCCGGTGAGCTGTCCTCGTTTGCTGCGCATCAGCTGGGCGCGCACGCGATTCGCGCTGCCGTCGAACGCGCCGGCCTCAAGCCTGAGCAGGTTCAGGAGGTGATCATGGGGTGCGTGCTGCCTGCGGGGCAGGGACAAGCGCCGGCACGTCAGGCCACGCTAGGTGCCGGCCTGCCGCCCTCTGCCGGGGCCACCACGCTCAACAAGGTCTGTGGCTCGGGCATGAAAGCCGCCATGCTGGCCCATGACCTGTTGGCCGTGGGCAGCCAGGACATCATCGTGGCGGGCGGCATGGAGAGCATGTCCAATGCGCCCTACATGATGCTCAAGGGTCGCAGCGGCTATCGCTACGGTCACGGTACGCTCTTCGATCACATGGCACTCGATGGGCTGGAAGACGCCTACGAAAAAACGCCCAACGGCGGTGGCAAGTCCATGGGCATGTACGGCGAAGACTGCGCCGGCAAATACCAGTTCACACGCGAAGAGCAGGACCGGTTCGCCATCACGTCCACCGAGCGCGCCAAGGCGGCCAACACTGACGGCTCGTTCTCCTGGGAGATGGCGCCGGTCACGGTCGCAGGGCGCAAGGGCGATGTCGTGATCGACAAGGACGAAAGCCCTTTTAAAGCACAGATCGACAAGATCCCCACGCTCAAGCCGGCGTTTCGCAAGGACGGCACGGTCACCGCGGCCACCTCCTCATCCATTTCGGATGGCGCAGCCGCCATGGTCATGATGCGACAGTCCACCGCCGACAAGCTCGGCATCAAGCCGGTGGCGCGGCTCGTGGCCCATGCCACGCACTCGCAGGAGCCGCAGTGGTTCACCACGGCTCCGGTGGGCGCCATTCGCAAGCTGTACGAAAAAACCGGCTGGTCTACGGCGAATGTCGATCTCTTCGAAATCAACGAGGCCTTCGCTGTCGTGACCATGGCAGCCATGAAAGAGCATGGCCTGGACCATGCCAAGGTCAACATTCACGGTGGTGCGTGCGCACTGGGGCACCCGATCGGCGCCTCGGGCGCCCGACTGATCGTCACGCTGATCGGCGCGCTGCGCAAAACCGGCGGCAAGCGCGGCATTGCCTCGTTGTGTATCGGCGGCGGCGAAGCCACAGCCGTCGGGATCGAGCTCCTCTGAGTCCAGACCAGGTCACGGGGCTCGCATGATCCTGTCTGACGAACTGTCCCAGGTGCGCGATGCCGTGCGCACCTTCGTGGCCGAACAGGTCACGCCGCATGCTGCGCGATGGGACCGCGAACGCGAGTTTCCGGCCCATGCACTCAGCGGCCTGGCGGCGCTTGGCTGCTACGGCGTGGCGGTGCCTGAAGCACTGGGCGGTGCTGGTCTGAACTACACCGCGCTCGCGGTCATCCTCGAGGAGATCGCTGCTGGCGACGGCGCCACCTCCACAGTCGTCTCGGTCAACAACTGCCCGGTGTGCTCCATCCTCATGGCCTATGCCAATGAGGCGCAGCAGCAGCAGTGGCTCGCACCGCTGGCCCGTGGCGACATGCTGGGTGCGTTCTGCCTGACCGAGCCGCATGTGGGCTCGGATGCCTCGGCGCTGCGCACTACGGCCCGGCGTGAAGGCAACGACTACGTGATCGATGGGGTCAAGCAGTTCATCACCTCGGGCAAGCACGCCGATGTGGCGATCGTGATGGCCGTCACCGATGCCGCTGCAGGCAAGCGGGGCATTTCCGCCTTCCTGGTCCCCACGCGCACGCCTGGCTATCGGGTCGCCAGGCTCGAAGACAAAGTGGGCCAGCACGCGTCGGACACCGCGCAGATCGCATTGGAAGGCTGTCGTATTCCGGCTGCGAACCTGCTGGGCGAAGAGGGTCAGGGCTACAAGATTGCGCTGTCCGGTTTGGAAGGCGGGCGTATCGGCATTGCCTCGCAATCGCTGGGCATGGCGCGTGCGGCCTTTGAAGCGGCGCTGCGCTACGCCAAAGAGCGCGAAGCCTTTGGCGGGGCCATCTTCAATCATCAGGCGGTGCAGTTTCGACTGGCCGATATGGCCACTTCTATTGAAGCTGCCCGCCAGCTGATTTTGCATGCAGCCGCGCTGAAGGACGCAGGCCAGCCCTGCCTGAAGGAGGCCGCCATGGCCAAGCTCTTTGCCTCCGAGATGGCCGAGCGGGTCTGCTCCGACGCCATCCAGATTCACGGTGGCTACGGATACGTGAGCGACTTTCCGGTGGAGCGCATCTGGCGCGATGTGCGGGTCTGCCAGATCTACGAAGGCACCAGTGACATCCAGAAGATCCTCATCGGCCGGGCGCTGGCACAGTCCGAGTCGGCTTAGTCCGACGAGCTGAGGCCGATGGGCTTAGTCCAATGAGCACGGTGCAGATCGCCACCCACGACGGTCAGCCATTGAGCGCGTATGTGGCGCAGCCTGAGGGCGAGCCCCGCGGTTGCATTGTGATCGTGCAGGAAATCTTTGGGGTGAACGCGCATATTCGCTGGGTGGCGACCGAACAGTTTGCCGCTGCGGGCTACCTGGCGGTCGCCCCCGCATTGTTTGATCGCCTTGAGCCGGGGTGCGAACTCAATGACACCCCGGAGGGTGTCGCGGCAGGCCGGCGTCTGGTCGATGCCTTGGGGGTCGATGCCCCGCTTCGCGACATTCAGGCGGTGCAGCAGCAGTGCGCTCAAGGTCTGCCCATGGGTGTCGCCGGCTATTGCTGGGGCGGCTCAATCGCCTGCCTCAGTGCCATGCGCCTCGGGCTGCCGGCGGTGAGCTATTACGGCGGGCGGACAAGCGCCTATCTGCACGAACCGCTTCAGGCACCTGCGATGTTTCATTTTGGCGAGCATGACCCGATGATTCCACTGGACACCGTGCGACGCATCAGTCGCGCCTTTCCAGACTCTGCCTGCCACCTGTACCCGGCCGGGCACGGGTTCAATCGCCATGGTCATACCGACTGGCACGAAGACAGCGCACTCACCGCGTTGTCCCGTACTCTCGCTTTTTTTGGACAACACCTGCGCCCATGACCACATCACACGCTCCTCTTCGAATCGTGCTCTCGGGTGTCACCGGCTGGGCCGGATCCGCACTCGCCCATGGCATTTTGCGCAGCGCCGACATGCAACTGGTGGCGGGCGTTGCAAGGCGCATGGCGGGCCGCCCTCTGGCCGATGCGCTGGAGGTTGAGTCGGCCAGCGGTTCGGTCTTTGCCGATGCCGCACAAGCCCTGTCACAAGGGGCCGATGTCTTCTTTGAATACAGCAAGCCCGATGTCGCACTGGCCAACGTGATGTGTGCGCTCGATGCAGGCGCCGATGTGGTGGTGGGCACTTCCGGCCTGTCCGATGACGACTATGCGGCCATCGATGCGCGTGCGCGTGCCGCTGGGCGTGGTGTGCTCGCCTGCGGCAACTTCGCCATCACGGCGGTTCTGCTGCTGAAATTTGCCGAGATCGCCGCGCGTTATCTGCCCGATGTCGAGCTGATCGACTATGCCAAGGCCGGCAAGGTTGACGTGCCCTCGGGTACGGTACGTGAACTCACCGTGCGACTGGCCGCCGCACGCGGCCAGGGCCGCCCGGAGGCCGTACCGGTCGATCAAGTGCGCGGCCCGCGCGAAACACGCGGTGCCGCCATGTCCGGGATCCCGGTTCATGCGTTGCGAGTGCCGGGCTATGCGCTGAGCGTGGAGGCCGTGTTCGGTGCGCCCGACCAACGCCTGCAGATCCGCCATGACTCAGGTTCGAGCGCCGAGCCCTATGTGGATGGTGCGCTGCTGGCCATTCGGGCTGTGCGCGGACGCATCGGCGTGACACGCGGGCTCGATCGCGTGATGGACCTCTGATCGGAACGCAGTCCCCATCCCCATGCGCGCTCAAGCCGTGATCTTCGATTGTGATGGGGTGCTGGTCGACAGCGAACCGATCACCATGGGCGTGCTGGCCGCCATGGCGAATGAAGCCGGTCTGAACATGACCGAACACGAAGCCGCTGAAGCGTTCATGGGCCGATCCTTGCGCGACGACGTCGCTCTCATCGAATCGATGCTGGGCCGCGCGCTGCCCTCGGGCTGGGTCGACACCTACCTCGAACGACGCAACGCTGCCCTGCGTGCACGCGTTACCGCAGTGCGCGGCATCGTAAGGGTCCTTGATGCGCTGTCAGCGCGTGGCATTCCGGTCGCCGTAGCCTCGGGCGGTGACCGCGCCAAGATGCGTCTGACGCTGGGCACCTCCGGGCTGCTGCATCGCTTCGAAACCCTGCCCCCTCAGCCTGCTTCGCCTGCACACATCTCGGACCCTGCGCAGCCCTCGCGCCTGTTCGGTGCCGACATGGTGGAACGCGCCAAGCCCGCACCCGACGTCTATCTGATGGCCGCACAGGCGCTGGGCGTGCAGCCTGCACACTGCGTGGTCATCGAAGACACGCCGGTGGGCGTGCGCGCTGGTCTGGCTGCGGGTGCAACCGTACTGGGCTATTGCGAACGTAATGATCCGCATGCCTTGCTTGACGTCGGTGCCAGCGCGGTCTTTCGCGATATGCACCACCTTCCTGCCCTGCTCGCCCTCTGACGCACACATGCCTGCCATCGAATCCCGTCTTGACGTCCGCAGCGACGAATTCCTCAACAACGCGCGCGCCATGGGCGGCCTGGTGTCTGACCTGCGCAGCCAGGTGGACCGCGCTGCGGCAGGCGGTGGCGACACTGCCAGGGCGCGTCACACCGCCCGCGGCAAGTTGCTGCCGCGCGATCGGATCGATCAGCTGCTCGATCCAGGTACTGCGTTTCTCGAGCTCTCGCCGCTGGCCGCTCACGACATGTACGACAACGAAGCGCCGTGCGCCGGCATCATCACCGGCATCGGGCGGGTGTCGGGCGTGGAGTGCGTCATCGTGTGCAACGACGCTACGGTCAAGGGCGGCACTTACTACCCGGTCACCGTCAAGAAGCACCTGCGGGCGCAGGAAGTGGCCGCCGAGAATCGCCTGCCCTGCATCTATCTGGTCGATTCGGGCGGTGCCAATCTGCCCAACCAGGACGAAGTCTTTCCCGACCGCGATCACTTCGGGCGCATTTTCTTCAACCAGGCCAATCTGTCGGCCCGCGGCATCCCACAGATCGCGGTGGTGATGGGTTCGTGCACGGCAGGCGGTGCCTACGTGCCGGCCATGAGCGATGAATCGGTCATCGTCAAGAATCAGGGCACCATTTTTCTGGGTGGCCCCCCGCTGGTGAAAGCGGCCACCGGCGAAGTGGTGTCGCCCGAAGACCTGGGCGGTGGCGATGTGCACACGCGGCTGTCAGGCGTGGCCGACTGGCTTGCACAAGACGACCGGCATGCGCTGGCCATTGCCCGACGCATCGTGGCCAACCTGAACTGGCACAAGCCGTCTCAACTGGTGCTGACCGACCCGGTATCGCCACGCTATGACCCGCGTGAGCTGCACGGGGTGCTGCCCACCGACACACGCAAGCCCTACGATGTGCGCGAAGTTATCGCGCGGATTGTTGATGGATCGGATCTGGACGAATGGAAGGCGCGGTATGGCACGACGCTGGTGACCGGCTTTGCGCGCATACACGGCATGCCGGTGGGCATCATTGCCAATAACGGCATCCTGTTTTCGGAGTCGGCACTGAAGGCTGCCCACTTCATCGAGCTGTGCTGTCAGCGCAAAGTGCCGCTGCTCTTCTTGCAGAACATCAGCGGCTTCATGGTGGGCCGCAAGTACGAAAACGAAGGCATTGCACGCAACGGCGCCAAGATGGTGACTGCGGTGGCTTGCGCGCAGGTGCCCAAGTTCACGGTCATCATCGGCGGCAGCTTCGGTGCCGGCAACTACGGCATGTGCGGGCGCGCCTACTCACCGCGCTTTTTGTGGATGTGGCCCAATGCGCGCATCAGCGTGATGGGTGGAGAGCAGGCTGCGTCGGTGCTCGCCACGGTCAAGCGCGATGGCATCGAAGGCCGCGGCGGCAGCTGGAGCGCCGAAGAAGAGGCCAACTTCAAAGCACCACTGCGTGCGCAGTACGACACCCAGGGGCACCCTTACTACGCCAGTGCGCGGCTGTGGGACGACGGCATCATCGACCCGGCCGATACGCGTCGCGTGCTGGGCCTGGCCATGTCGGCCAGCCTGAATGCGCCCATTCCCGACACCCGGTTCGGCGTGTTCCGGATGTGAGTCGTTTCTCAGCATGAGTGCGGCCGAGGTCATTGCCGCCACGCAGCGTTGGCTGGAGGTGGCGGTCATCGGACTGAATCTGTGTCCCTTCGCCAAGGCCGTCCATGTGAAGCGGCAGATCCGGTACGTGGTGACCGAGGCCCGCAGTGCCGATGAGTTGCTGTCGGCCCTGCGTGATGAGCTGGCGTTGCTGGCCGGCGCTGATCCGCAGGATATCGACACCACATTGTTGATCCACCCGCAGGCACTGACCGACTTCATCGAGTACAGCGCTTTTCTACGTCAGGCAGAGCGCGCACTGCGCCAAGGTGGCTATGAGGGCGTCCTGCAGATTGCCAGCTTTCACCCGGCCTATGTCTTTGCCGACAGTGCGCCCGGTGACGTTGAAAACTGCAGCAACCGCTCGCCATTTCCGATGTTGCATCTGCTGCGCGAAGACAGTGTCGAACGCGCGGTGGCCGCCTTTCCGGACGCCGCCGAGATCTTCGAACGGAACATCGAGACCCTTCGGGGGTTAGGGCACGAGGGCTGGAAGCGGCTGTGGACCGATACGGTCGAATGACCGATGACCGATGACCGATGACCGAGTGTCGCCCTGTGCGGCAGCATTTTTGGATAGATGTGAGCGCACGCACTCATCCGAACGGCCTAGAACTGAAGTGGGTTGACCACCGAACCGCGCAGATCCAGAATGGATCTTTGAAGATCCACTTCGGATCCAACCGGTTCAGCGAGACCGCCATGCCCGTCAATCTGTCGATCAAAAACGTCCCGGACGCACTCGCCGAACGGCTGCGCGCCCGTGCCGCACGCAACCGCCGTTCGCTTCAGGCCGAACTGATGGCCATGCTGGAGTGGGCATCGCAGGTTGCGCCCACACAGTCGCTCGGTTCCGACCCCGTCCTGAGCCGTCTGCCACCTGCACCCCCTCAGCGGCCGCGGCTGACGGTGGATGAAGTCTACGAGCGCGCGCTCAAGCGGTTTCCCAATGGAACGGGGCCCAGTTCGGTCGACATCATTCGTGAGATGCGCGACAACCGTTACGGGGACGGGACATGATTGGTGCGCGACTGATGGTTGCAGAGCCACCTGTCGCCTACGCCTTACGACCCACGCTGGTGATCGATGCCAGTGTCCTTGCCTCAACGGTATTTCCCGAAACGTGGACGCAAGAAGCTGTGGCGTGGATCCGCGGGCGTCGGCTATGCGCTCCGTTTTTACTGAGCTTCGAGCTTTGTAATGTGGCGCGCCAGAAAGTCCGAAGGCGGGCCATCTCGTCCGATTTTGCTTCACGGGCGATACGGGATTTCGAAGATGTGGGTGTCGAGCTCTTCGCTGTGCCGCCGCTTGAAGCCTTCACCTTGGCGCACCGCTACGATCTTTCAGGCTACGACGCGTCCTACCTCTGGCTCGCCGACCATCTGCAAGCACCGCTGGCGACCTTCGATGCGAAGCTCGGTGCGGCCGCCCAGAGACACCTCTCGGGCGAAGACCCGTCGGCCACCGGGTGACATCGGTATCATCAGGCTCAAACACACCTGATACATCACCGCAGCGCGCCATTCGATATTCGGCAGGCGCAACGCGACGACGGAGACGCTTTCCATGACCACCATTACCCGTGCCTCGGCCCTCGCCGAGCTGACGGCGCAGGGTCAGCCATATGCGCTACAGACGCAGGTCATTGGCGCACGCACACTACGTGTGTTCGTCAACGCGCCGGCATCACTGCGCGAGTTGTTCGAGCAGAGCGTCAGCGACAAGGCCTTTCTGATTTACAACGAAGAGCGCTTGTCGTTTGCGCAGTCGCAGGCGCTGGCGGCGCGCATCGCTCAGGGTTTGGTGCGCGAATTCGGCGTGCAACACGGCGACCGCGTGGCCATCTCCATGCGCAATTACCCCGAGTGGGTGCTGGCCTTCATGGCCATCACCTCGTTGGGCGCGATCGCAGTGGCCATGAACGCACTATGGCAGCCAGACGAACTGGCTTATGGGCTCACCGACTGCGGCGCACGCGTGCTCTTTGCAGACGCGGAGCGCATCGAGCGACTGTCGCGGTGCGCACATCGCCCGGCAGTGCAGGTCATCAGCGTGCGAACCGACGAGACCGCGCCCGGCACAACACGGTTGGCGGATCTGCTGGCCCGATGCAGCGACGCGGTCATGCCGCCCGCACACGTGGCAGCTGATAACCCAGCCACGATCTTCTACACCTCGGGCTCCACCGGACACCCCAAGGGCGTCGTCAGCACACATCGGGCGATCCTGTCTGCCCTGCTCTCGTGGGAACTGGATGCCCTGGCCGCGGCCAAGGTGGCAGGCGTCGACCTTCAACCGCCCGTCGAGCAAGCCGGCTCGCTCATGGCGGTGCCGTTCTTTCACGTGACCGGCTCACACGCGATTTTCCTGTCGAGCTACCGCGCGCAGCGCAAGCTGGTGTGCATGTACAAGTGGGATGCAGCCCTGGGCGCTGAACTGATCGAGCGCGAGCGCCTGACCTCGTTCATCGCACCCGCGGCCATGACCGGCGATCTGGTGCGGTTTGCGCGCGATGGTCAGCGTAACCTCACGTCCCTGCTGGCCGTGGGCGGGGGCGGTGCACCGCGTGCGCCCGAGCAGGTCGGCGAGATCGGTCGCGCGTTCGGGCAGGCCTTTCCCGGCACCGGCTGGGGCATGACCGAGACCAACGCCATCGGCGTGGGCATCGGTGGTCAGGACTACCTGGACCGACCTGCAAGCTCCGGCAGATGCTCGGCGGTCATGGAACTGAAGATCGTCGATGAGGCCGGACACGAAGTGCCCACCGGTGCACGCGGGGAATTGCTGGTACGCGGCGCAGGAATGTTCAACGGCTACTGGAACCGGCCTGAGGTGAACGCTGAGATGATCGATGCAGACGGCTGGTTTCGCACCGGAGATGTCGCGCAATTCGATGCAGACGGCTATCTGTACATCGTCGATCGCAGCAAGGATCTGATTATTCGCGGTGGCGAAAACATCGGCTGCGGTGCAGTGGAAGCCGCATTGCTCGAGCACCCGCAGGTGCATGAGGCGGCTGTGTACGCCGTACCCGACGACCGACTGGGCGAAGAAGTGGGCGCCACCATTCATTGCGATGCCGCACTCGATGTGGACGCCTTGCGCAGTTTTCTGGGCGAACGCCTGGCGCGCTTCGAAGTGCCGCGTTATGTGCGCACCTGCCTCGAGCCGCTGCCCCGCACCCCCTCGGGCAAGATTCTCAAACGCGAACTGCGCGATGAAGCCGTGGCCGCACTGCGCCACGCAGGCGCACTGAACAAGGATCTCCACGCATGACCGACACCACTGACACCGCCGCTGCAGGCAGCGCCACCCCGGGCTACAACGTGCCGGCTGTTGAGGCCTGGATCACCGCCCATGTGCCGCAACTCACGCCGCCACTCACCTGGATCCGCCTCGAAGGCGGGCACTCCAACCTCACTTTCAAACTGCGTGACGCCCAAGGCAACGAAGCGGTCATCCGCCGTCCACCGATGGGCGAGCTCCTGCCCAAGGCGCACGATATGGGGCGCGAATGGTCGGTCATTCGAGGGCTGGGCAACACGCCCGTGCCGGTGCCGGCGGCACTTGGGTTTTGCGAAGATACCTCGGTCACGGGCGCGCATTTCTACGTCATGGGCATGATCGACGGCCATCCGCTCTACAAGGCCGAGGACACGCAGCAATGGGTGCCGGAAGACCGCCGCATGATCATGTCGGACTCCTTCATCGACGTGCTGGCTGATCTGCATTCCGTGGACCCCGATGCGGTGGGCCTAAGCGATCTGGGCAAAAAGGACGATTACATCGGCCGGCAATTGAAGACCTGGTATCGCTCGTGGCTGGCCTCGGCCGAACCCGCTCAATACGACGACCCGCGTGCGCATGCCCTGCAGAAGTATTTCCTTGAGAACACGCCCGATCAGGGTCCGGCGCGCATCGTGCATGGTGACTATGGCTTGCACAACACCTTGATCGGCCCCCAAGGCACGATCGCTGCCGTGGTGGACTGGGAGATTTCCACGCTGGGCGACCCGCTGGCTGATCTGGCCTACGCGCTCAACCAGTGGTTCGATCCCACCGACCCGCCCAACCCGCGGGTGGTACCGCCCACCTCGCTGCCGGGCTTTGCACGTCGCCCGTATCTGACCGACCGATACGGCGCGCGCACCGGGCGCGACTTGTCCAAGCTGGATTTCTACGTGGGCTTCAACCGCTGGAAAACTGCGGCCATCATCCATGGCGTATACGCCCGCTACATGGAAGGCAAGAAGAGCACCGATGGGGTGGACATGCCCGGGCTGCGCCGCGCGATCGACATTGCCCTGATGCAATCAGAGCAGGCGGTAGAACGGCTGGAGCGCCTCAACGCCACCTGATGGGGCTGATACGCCAGGAGAAGGCCTCTCAGACCGGGTTGTACAAAGGCACACAGCTCGGCCGGCAGCCGGGTCGGCGGCTCAGCCTGCCGGGCTGCTTGTCAGGACGTGGCGATCCATCGTTCGCGCAGCACCGCTTCCTCGCTGAGCAACTGGACATGCGCACGTTGCAAGGCTTCCACCAGGTCAGTCATGGCAGGCGACAAGATGCGTCTGCGCAGGCGGGCAATACTCCACTCGGCGTGCAGCCAAGGGGCCTGCAGTAAGGGCACGAGTTCCCCCCGGTCCATCCCGTCACGCAGCGTGCTTAAAGAGGCAAAGGTGAAGGCGTCGGTCGTGGCCACGATCCGCGCAGCCAGGTTGAAGCTGGGGCATTCGATGGCAGGAAAGCCCGGCATACTGGCAGCGCCGCGCGCAGCCAGGAGCGGCTTGAGCACCCGGGCTGGCAGCATGACCACCTGCGCAAACGGATAGGCCAGCACATCGTTCAGGGTCGGATGGGGTTGCCGCGTCAGCGGATGCCCGGCCCTGACCACCACATACCCAATCAGCGGCGCGAGCGTGGCCATCACCTCGATCGCATCGTCATCGGCCAGCACACTGGCTTCACCCACCGCCAGATCAATCGTGCGTGCGCGCAGGCTGCGGGCCATCGCAGCAGGCTCTTCCATACGCACCCGCAAGCGCAGCGAGGGGTGCTTCGCGACAAACCCCGGGGCACAGACCGGCGCCAGCGCCTCAGCCGCATACGCTCCGAAACCAACCGCAAGCTCACCCGTCACCAGACCCTTGGCCCGCGCGACCTCCTGTTCCAGGTCGCCGACGCCAGCCAGCAACTGCGCGGTGTGATCCAGGAACAGCCGCCCGAAATCGGTGGGTTGATGTCCGGATCGGCGTCGCTCAAAAAGCGGCAAGCCGACCCGTGCTTCCAGTTCCTTGATGCCCCGACTCAACGAGGGCTGGGCGATATTCAGCGCTTCGGCGGCACGACTGAAACTGCCGTGCTCGGCCAGTGCCTGGGCCTGTCGGAGCAGGCGGAAGTCAATTTGCATGCATTGAATATACCTAAAACGCATGAAAACCATAGCAAGATTGGCATTGCGCTATGCAACCGCCCTGAGGCACTCTCGCGACCGTTTGTTGACAGTTGAGACAGGAGCGCAGGACGATGCGTACGGGTACGAGCCTCATGCCGGCACTGGCCGCCGGCCTCTTCGGTCTGCTCATGACCGCCTGCACAAGCCTGCCAAATGCGCCTGGGAGCGCGGTCTCCCCGGCGGAAGCCCGTGCGATCGCGAAAGAAGCCTGGCTCTATGGCTACGCCCCCATCCAGGGGTATCAAACCTTCTATAACCAGGCACTCAACACCCAGGCGCCTGGATACGTGGGTGGCCTGAACACCTTCAGGCACTACTCCCGCACCTATACCCCCCAAGACGCCGAGATCGTCACCCCCAATAACGACACACCCTATTCGTGGGCCTGGCTGGATCTGCGTGCCGAGCCGATCGTGCTGTCGCTGCCGTCCGTACCCGCGCCGCGCTATTACGTGAACCAGTGGTTCGACCTGTATACGCACAATTTTGCGTATACAGGGGTCCGGGCCACGGGTCGCGAGCCAGGCAATTACCTGTTTGCCGGCCCAAACTGGAAAGGGAACGTGCCCCCGGGCATCACGCGGGTCTACCGCGCAGAAACCGAAATCGTGGGCACCCTCACCCGCACGCAACTCAATGGCCCAGCAGATGTCCCCACCCTGCAGGCCTTGCAGGCGCAGTATCGGCTGATCCCATTGTCAGCCTATGCAGGTCTGCCTAAGCCGCCTGCAGCGCCGCCCCTGAACATGCCGCCCTGGGACAAGGACAAGGCGGAAGGCATCGGCTTCATCGGTTATCTGAACGCCATGTTGCCGCTCATGCCCACTGTGCCTTCCGAGAAGGCCGCCATGGAGCGCTTCGCCAAGATCGGCATTGCGCCCGGCAAACCCTTTGACCCGGCCAGCTTATCGCCCGAACTGCGCACGGCTATTGAGCAGGGGGTGCAAGACGCCACCAAGCAACTGACCGAGACAGCTGCCGTGCAGAAGGATTCGAAAAAGCTCTTCGGCACGCGTGAGCAGTTGGGCAATGACTATGTGATGAATCGTTCCCTGGGCGCGATGCTGGGCATCTACGGCAACACCAAGGAGGAAGCGGTCTATGCCAGCCAGCAGACTGACCCAGAGGGCAAGCTGCTCGATGGCAACCGCAAATGGCTGCTGCGCTTTGCACCCGGGCAACTGCCGCCGGCCGATCTCTTCTGGTCGATCACCATGTACAACCTGCCCCAGCGCCTGCTGGTGGATAACCCACTTAACCGTTACTCGATTGGCGACCGCTCGCCTGGGCTGAAGAAAAACGCCGACGGGTCGATGGACATCTACCTGCAAAGCACGGACCCGGGCGGTGACAAGACATCGAACTGGCTGCCCACGCCAAAAGGCCCGTTCTTCTTTGTAGCCCGCTTTTACGGCCCGCGCAGCAATCTGATCGATGGCAGCTGGAGTCTGCCTCCGCTCACCGAACTGAAGTAACGTCCTACACGATCTACCGCCCCCCTCTGCAAGGTAAACGCACGCCCCATGACTCGACTCACCCGCCCCCTCGCCTTCGCTGCAGCGCTCTCGCTGTCAGCCTCCCTCGTCTCGGCCGCCTGGGCGCAGCCCGTGAACACCCGCATCGGCACCCTGCAACTTGAGAACGGCTATCCGTCCAAGGCTGCAGTGGAAAAGATCTATGACGAGATGGACTTTCAGCGGGCCAGCCAGGCCTATTTGTGGGGCTTGCCGGCGGTGGGCTTTCACAACCTGCACCAGGCCCATCTGAAGAACTTCGGGGCCAAGGACGGCGACATCGTTTTGTACCAGTCGCTCAAAGACAAGGCGGGCATGCTCACGCCCAACCTCACGACCATGTACGCCTTCAGCTTCTGGAACCTGGCCGAGAAAGGTCCGCTGGTAGTGGAAGTGCCTCCGGGCGCCACGGCAGGCGGCGTGAACGACATCTGGCAGCGGCCGATGACCGACATGGGTCAGACCGGGCCCGACAAGGGCAAGGGCGGCAAGTACCTGATCCTGCCCCCGGGCAGCGCGCCCGTGCAGGCACCGGGCTACACCGTGATCAAGTCACCGACCAACCAGGTCTGGTGGGGCTCACGCGGCCTGTCGCCCGATATCAAAGAGGCCGAGGCCACGCTGCGTAAGCATCGTCTGTACCGCTGGGCTGATCGGGCCAAGCCGGGCGTGACCAACTACGTTCCGGTGGGCGGACGCGACTGGGCCTCCTGGCAGCCCAACGACATCAGCTACTTTCAGCAGCTGCGTGACGTCCTCGAGCCCGAAACACCCGAGGTGCGCGACGGCTACTTCTACGCCATGCTGCGCTCTCTGGGTATTGAGAAAGGCAAGCCTTTCGCGCCCAATGACCGTCAGAAGAAAATCCTGGGAGAAGGCGCCCAGATGGGCGAACTGATGGCTCGCGCCAATGCGTTTGAAAAGCGCTTCCCAGGCTCCACGGTGTTCAAGGGCACGCAGTGGGAATACTCGAACATGGTCGAACTCGACCAGCAGGCCAAGGGCTACTCGCAGCTCGATGAGCGTGCCTCGTGGTTCTATGAGGCCATCGGCAACACGCTCGGCATGCAGGGTCGCACCCTGGGCTTCGGTCAGGTGTACCTCGAAACCGCCAAGGATCAGGCGGGTGCCTGGCTCGATGGCGGCAAGAGCTACAGACTGCGTGTGCCGCCGAACGCGCCGGTCAAGCAGTTCTGGTCGTTCACCTTATACGAGAACATCACCCGCGCACCGCTGCAGACGCCGCAGGGTGCGGCCGACATCTCGTCGCGCAAGCCTGGGCTGGTGCAAAACAGCGACGGCTCGGTTGACCTGTTCTTCGGCCCCACCAAGCCGGCCGGTGCCAGCGACAACTTCGTGCAGACCGTGCCGGGCAAGGGCTGGTTCACCTACTTCCGGCTCTATGGCCCAACCGAGCCTTACTTCAACAAGACCTGGGCACTGCCGGATCTGGTGGAGATCAAATAAGACAGCCAGCGCCTCTGCACACCATGGCCGCCTCTGCACGCCTGGCGGCCATGGCTGCGCTCATTGTCGCTGCGTTTCCCGTGATCGCCTGCGGTTATCACGGCAACGCAGCGGTGGGCGCCCTCAATGTTGCGTACCCCAATGCCCTGTGGGTACGCACCGCGGTGTGGCAGGCCCAGCTCGAGGGTCTGCTCGCGCGCGCCGATACCACCCCGCCTGCCAACCCGATTGCCGAACGCCTGGCCCTGGCGCAACGCTATCGTGAGGTGTCAGGTCAGCTCACGCAGCTGCGCGATCATCTGGCCGCCCAGCGCCCCCAACAACCGACTCCGACCTTCGCCGTACTGCTCATGGGGCCAATGATGTGGTCGCGCTTCGAGCAGCAGGGCGATGCGATGGCGCTGCAGGTTCACGCAGATGGGCCGGTCTCAGGTGACGTCGTGCTGCTCACCGACGAGCCGGTGCTCGCAGCCCTGGCAACAGGCCGCATGCGGCTTGCGCAAGCGATCGAACTCGGTGTGGTGCGCATCTATGGCCCACAAACTGCGGCCAGCACCGTCAGCGCGGCCATCGAGACCTGGCGCCCCACACCCATCCCCGCTGCCGCCACCAAGCGGCGCACCTCTTGAACCCCTCATCCCTTCGTACAGGTGCGCCGTCTCGGCGCCGATACACTTCGAAAAACCTCACCCTGCGAGTCATCCGATGAAACGCCCCATCTCGATGCCCTCCCCGAGCCGTCTCTTTGCCATCGCCGCCGCAGCGGTGGCGGTACCGATCGGTGTCGCCACGGTCCTGTGGCCCAGCGCTGACGCACAGAGCCAGGGTGCAGCCCCTCGCAGCGAGGCCGCCGGGACGACCAGCGCGTCCGAGCCCGCCAAAGCGGCCGTGCGCTCCGACAAACCCGGTTATTCGCCCTATGCCACACGCAGCTACCCCACGCGTGTCTATTGGGGCGATCAGCAGTTGCACACCTCGTGGT
>CANHUQ010000002.1 GCA_947463885.1 Burkholderiales bacterium | reverse complement strand
GTGCAGGAAGACCCCCGCACACTCGAAGAAAGTTTTCTAGGATCACAGAGCGGGCGGCCCGAGTCACTGAGCTTCGTGGCGCCCGTGGCGTACACGATCGAACTGGCCATGCTCTGGAGCGATCAGAGCAAGACCCTCACGCTGGGCATTGCTTCCGTCCTGGGCATGACTGCCGGATCGGCGCTCTATGCGCTCGCCACAGGGCGCTTCCGATGGGAAGGATTTCGCGGCGCAGAAGACACCGCCAATCATCTGGTGGGCGCAGCGCTCATGGGCGTAGGCGGCGTGACCGCGCTGGGCTGCACGATCGGCCAGGGGATCAGCGGGATGTCGACGCTGGCCATTGGTTCATTCATCACACTGGCTGCACTCATTGCGGGCGCCGTCGCGGGCCTGCGCTATCAGATGTGGCGGGTCGAACAGATGGTTTGACCGACGCGCCCCCAAAACCTATACTAGTGGGCTTCGGGTCGTTAGCTCAGCTGGTAGAGCAGCGGACTTTTAATCCGTTGGTCGCAGGTTCGAATCCCGCACGGCCTACCAATCGAATCAAGGACAAAGCCCACCACATCGGTGGGCTTTTTCTTTTGTGCGCCGCCATGTTGGCTCCAATAGGCACCCTGTAGGCACCTCCTGCAGGGCGGCGCTCATCGTGTCGTCTTCTGTGTCGCCTCCTCCATTACCGGCCCTCAAGACACCGCGCCCTGCCGCGACCAGGAAAAGCGAGGATGGATAGCGAGGACAGATAGAATTGTCCCCCTCGCACCTCTTGCGATTCCATTCACTCTGCTCAGACGAGATACCGATGCGCCCCACGGTCAAGCCCGCCATTGCCAATTTTTCTTCCGGCCCCTGCGCCAAGCGCCCGGGTTATGACGTCAGCGCGCTGCAGCTGAACACGCTGGGCCGTTCACATCGCTCAGCGCTGGGCAAAAAGGCTCTGGGCCTGGCCTGCACCGAGACCGCCCGCCTGCTGGGTCTGCCTGAAGGCTATCGAGTGGCCGTCGTGCCAGGCTCCGACACAGGGGCCATCGAGATGGCGATGTGGTCGCTACTGGGCCCACGCGGCGTCGATGTGCTCGAGTGGGAATCGTTCAGTGCCGGCTGGGTCACCGACATCGTCAAGCAGCTCAAGCTTCCCGATGTGAACGTGATCCAGGCCGACTATGGCGATCTGCCCGATCTGTCGAAGGTCAACTTCAACAACGACGTGGTCTTCGTCTGGAACGGCACGACCTCGGGCGTGAAAGTACCGGATGGCCATTGGATTCCCGCAGACCGCGCCGGGCTCACGCTGTGTGATGCCACATCGGCCGTCTTCGCCATGGACATGCCCTGGGACAAGCTCGATGTGGTCACCTATTCCTGGCAGAAAGTGCTGGGTGGTGAAGGTGCCCACGGCATGCTCATCCTGAGCCCGCGGGCCGCCGCGCGCCTGGAGAGCTACAGCCCGCCCTGGCCCATGCCCAAGGTCTTTCGCATGAAGTCTGGCGGCAAGATCAACGAGGGCCTGTTCAAGGGCGAGACCATCAACACCCCCTCCATGCTGTGCGTGGCCGATTACCTGGACGCCCTGCAATGGGTCGACAGCCTGGGCGGCGTCTCGGGCACCATCGCCCGCAGCGAAGCCAATTTGAAGGTGATTGCCGATTTTGTCGCCGCCAATGACTGGATCTCCTTTCTGGCGAAAGATCCGGCCACGCGCTCCAACACCAGCGTGTGCCTGAGCGTGAAGCTGCCGGAAGATCAGGTCAAGGCGATGGTCAAGCTGCTCGAGACCGAAGGCGTGGCCTTAGACATCGGCTCATACAAGGACGCGCCGGCGGGCCTGCGCATCTGGTGCGGTGCCACCGTGCAAACCGCCGACTTGCAAGCTCTCATGCCCTGGCTGACCTGGGCGTATCAGCAGGTGCAGACCAAAGCCGCTGCCTGAGCCAGCCTCGGAATCCGCCATGTACAAAGTCCGCACCTACAACAAGATCGCCGTCAAAGGTCTGAACTGCTTCGACCGTCAGCACTACGAGGTGGGCAGCGATATCGGCCACCCCGAGGCCTTCCTGATTCGCAGTCAGAAGCTGCATGACGTAGCCATGCCAGACACCTTGTTGGCCATTGCGCGTGCCGGTGCGGGCGTGAACAACGTGCCGGTCACCGATTGCAGCGCGCGCGGCATCGTGGTGTTCAACACGCCAGGGGCGAACGCCAATGCAGTCAAGGAACTGGTGATTGCGGGCATGCTGATGTCCACGCGGGGCATCCTGCCAGGCATCACCTATGTGAACAGCCTGAACGCCATCACCGACTCCGGCGAGATGTCGGCCCTGCTCGAAAAAGAGAAAGCGCGGTTCGCGGGCATCGAAGTCAAAGGCAAGACGCTGGGCATTGTCGGGTTGGGTGCGATCGGCTCCATGGTGGCCGACATGGCGCTTGCACTCGACATGAAAGTGGTGGGCTTCGATCCGGCCCTCTCGGTGGATGCAGCCTGGCGGCTGTCCAATGCCGTGACGCGCATGGAAAATCTGCAGTCTCTGCTGGCGCGCTCGGACTTCATTTCGCTGCACGTGCCTGCGATCGACGCCACACATCACCTCATCAACGATGAAGCCCTGCGCCTGGTGAAACCCGGCACGGTCATCCTGAACTTTGCGCGCGAATCCATCGTGGATCCGGCCGCAATCAAGCGCAGTCTGGACGCCGGCAAGCTCGGCCACTACGTGTGCGACTTCCCGGAGCCGATGCTGATCAATCACCCCAAGGTGATTGCCATGCCGCACATTGGCGCAAGCACCGAGGAATCCGAAGAAAACTGCGCGGTCATGGCGGCCAACCAACTGGTCGATTACCTTGAGAACGGCAATGTCACCAACTCGGTGAACTTTCCTTCGGTGAGCCTGAACCGTACGCCGGGCGCCACGCGCATCACGGTACTCAACGACAACGTATCCGGCGTGCTCGGACATGTGCTCTCGGTCCTGGCCGAGAACCAGGTCAATGTCATTGACATGGTGAACAAGAGCCGGGGTGATCTGGGCATCAACATCATCGACGCTGAAACGGTCATCGGTGATGCTGTGATCGCCGCCATCCGCGCCGTGCCGCATGTGATCCGCGTGCGTGTTCTGTCGGCGGCTGCTGCCTGACCCGGTGCCGAGCACCGATACACCAAGTATGGGTTGCACCATGGGTTTCACCACGGGTTGCTACACGGGTTGCTACACGGGCTGCCCCGTGGCCTAGCTGGATCAAGGAATAGGTTGACAGCGCTGCGCGCCTGATCGACAGTCCCCTCAGAGGATGTGCCCGGCACTCGAGGCTGCAGGCTATCCCGAACCCCCAAAAAAGTTCTGGCCATTCAAGGCCACTGAGGAGACGACATGGACATGGGCCTGATTGCCTCTAGGTCGAGACACGCGCGTGCCTGGATGGGCGCACTGTGTATCGCAGCCTTCGGGGCTGCCTCGATGCCTGCTGCGCATGCGCAGGAGTATCCCAATAAGCCGCTGCGCTTCATTGTCAGCTCACCGCCCGGCGGCGTGGTCGACATTCGCGCCCGACGCTTTGGTGTGCGTCTGGGCGAACTGCTCAAGCAACCCATCATTGTTGAAAACAAGCCCGGGGCCTCGACAACCATCGGCGCGGAATTCGTCGCCAAGTCTGCGCCCGATGGATACACCGCGCTCTTCGGTGGCAACACCGAGGTTGTAGTGGCCCCGGCCCTGCGCACCCCGATCCGCTACGACCAGGACAAAGATTTCATCCCGGTGGCCCAATTCACGTTGGGCTATCCGGTGCTGGTGGTCAACAGCACGCTCGGCCCAAAGACCTTGCCTCAGCTGATCGAATGGGCGAAGGCGCGCCCCGGCAAGCTGCTGTGCGGCAGCTCAGGGCATGGCAGCGGCCAGCACTTCGTGTGTGAACTGCTGGCACGCAGCGCCGGGCTGCAGTTGAGCGTCGTGCCTTACAAAGGGACAGGCCCCATGCTGCTCGATACCGCCGCCGGGCAGGTGCATATCGCCATCGGCTTCCTGGCCGAAGTCGACAAGCAATACATCCAGACCGGTAGAGTGATTCCGCTGGGTGTGCTGGCTCCCAAACGCATCGCACGCTTCCCCGATCTGCCCACCATGGCGGAGCAGGGTCATGCCGACTTCGAGATGCTCTCGTGGACCGGGTTGTTTGTACCAGGCGGCACACCGCGCGCAGTGGTGGACCGATTGAATGCAGAGATCACGAAGGTCGTGCGCGAACCCGAGTACGCCAACTGGCTGGCCGAGACCGGCAGCGAAGTGGTCACGCCCACGCCTGATCAATTCCGAGATTTCGTGCGCGCCGACTTCAACCGGTGGCGCAAGCGCTCGGACGATTTCGGCATCAAGTACGAGCAGTAGTCACGAGCAGTAGTCGGGTTGGATGACCCGAAGCGCTGCATCAACGCGCTCGGGCCCAGACGGTGCGCGCGTGCTGCGGGCAAGCCCTTCGCAGCACGCTGACCGGATGCTTTAAAGGGCCTTGAAGGCTCAGCCGTCCAGGCGGATGTTGGCCTTGCGGATGATCTCGCCCCACTTCACGTAATCGGCTTGCATCTGCTCGCCGATCCGGGTGGGGCTCCATGCGCCCACATCTTCGATGCCGGCTTTGCGCAGGGCGCCCGCCACCTCAGGGTCCTCAAGGGTGGTCTTGAACGCTGCCCTCAGCTTTTCCAGTGCCGCAGGCGGCACGCCTGCATTCGTCACAAAGCATGTCCAGGGTTTCTCATCGAAACCCGTGATGCCCTGCTCTGCGATGGTGGGCACATCAGGCAGCGCAGACGATCGCGTGGCACTGGACACGCCCAGCGGACGCAGTTTGCCGGCCTGCACATGAGGCAGCGCCGGCGTAATGGTGGACACAGCCAGATCGACCTGGCCACCCAGAAGATCGGCAATGTACTGAACCGCGCCCTTATAAGGCACATGGGTGAGCGAGATGCCCGCACGCTCTCGGAAGAACTCTCCAATCAGGTGATGCGGGGAGCCCACCCCTGCGCTGGCAATGGTGAGTTTGCCTGGGTTGGCCTTGGCGAATGCAATCAGTTCGGGTACTGACTTCACCGGCACATTGGGCCCGGCCACCAGCAACATCGGCCCGTAGCCAAGCAAACCGACCGGTGCAAACGAGCGCACCGGATCGTAGTTGACCTTGCGCATGTTGGGCACATACGCAAAGGCGGTGCTGTCGATCATGAAAACCGTGTAGCCATCCGCTGGCGAGCGCGCCGCAGCGTCGGCGCCAATTGTGGTGCTGCCGCCCGGCTTGTAATCGAACACAATCGGCTGACCCAGCACCTTTTCGAGCTTGCCCGCCACCGTCCTGGCCCAGGAATCAGCGCCCCCACCGGGCGGGTAGGGCACGATCATCTTCACCGGCTTGTCCGGAAAACTCTGTGCATAGCCTGCACCGGGTAAGGCAACACCGGCAGCAGCAGCGGCACCGACCCACCTGAGCGTATCGCGGCGGGTTCTGTCAGGTCGAGTGTGGTTCTTCATAGGTGAGGTCTCCTGTTGATCGTCTGAGTGCGTGACAACAAAACAGTGCGATTCAAGCGCGATAAGACGGGGGCTTTCGATGCATCGGCTCAGAGTATGCCGTCGTGCTTCATTCGGGCAATATCATCGGCGCTGTAGCCCAACTCGCCCAGCACATCGTCGGTATCCTGCCCCACTGACACCAGCGAGCGCTCAAGCTTGCCTGGCGTACGCGACAAGGTGGCCGTGGGCGCCAACACCCGAATCGGCCCGCGGGTTTCATGTTGCACGGTGGCCGCCATGCCGGTCGCCACGACCTGCGGATCGCTGAACACCTGATCCATGCTGTAGATCGGGCCGCACGGCACGCCGGCGGCATTCAGCAATTCAATCCATTCAGCGCTGGTGCGCGTGCGAAAGGCCGCACCCAGCTCTGCATTGAGCGCCTGACGGTTGAGTGACCGGTCCGGGCCCTGCGCAAATCGCGGGTCGGTGGCCAATGCGGGGCGACCGATGACTTCGCAGACCTTGATCCACATGGCTTCACCAGCGGCGCCCAGATTCACGTGACCATCCGAGGTGGCATAGGCCGACGTGGGCATGCCCGTGGGGTGGTCGTTGCCAACCTGCCCAGGCACCTCGCCCTCCACCAGGAATCGAGCGGCCTGAAAATCCATCAACCCCAGGCCGGATTGAAGCAGTGAAGACTGCACCCACTGACCGCGGCCACTGCGCTCACGCTCGTAGAGCGCGGTCATCACCCCCAGCGCTGCATAGAGCCCGGTCGCCACGTCGATGACCGCTGCACCCACACGCATGGGGCCTTCGCCCGGCTTGCCGGTCACCGACATCATGCCGGACATACCTTGCGCAATCTGATCAAAACCCGGACGTACCTTGTACGGACCTTCTTGTCCGAAGCCCGAGATGCTGGCGAGGATGATGCGCGGATTGATCGCTGCGAGGCTGTCGTAATCGATGCCCAGACGGGCCTTCACATCGGGGCGGTAGTTCTCGACCACGATGTCGGCTGAGCGCACCAGACGATGCATCACATCCTTGGCACCAGGTGCCTTCAGGTCCAGTGTCATCAGCCGCTTGTTGCGATGCAGGTTGAGCATGTCAGCGCCATCACGTGCACCGGTCATCAGTTCGGTGCGGCCCGAGTGCGCAGGCGGCTCGATGCGAATCACATCGGCGCCAAAGTCGGCGAACTGCTTGACGCAGGTCGGGCCCGATCGCACCTGAGCCAGATCAATGACGCGCAAGCCTTCGAAGGCACCGCCGGGGGTGGGTCTGAACATCGCTACTCCGATTGGGTGTGACGGGAAGGTGCCCGCCGCGTGACGACAGGCGACTCAGCGCCCGCTGAACACCGGCTGGCGCTTTTGCATAAAGGCCTGACGCCCTTCGATGAAATCAGCACTTTCATAGGCCCGCTGCGTGGCGGCTTCAATGCGTGCCGCATCGATCTGGGCGCCAGCCCGCGTGATCTCATCGATGGCGATCTTGACCGAGGCCATGGTGAGCGGCGCATTGGCTGCGAGCAGCGCGCACTCTGCACGCACAGCGCTCTCCAGTTCGCCACGGGCCACCACACGATTCACGAAGCCCATGCGCATGGCGTCCTGGGCATTGAACCGGCGCGCGGTCAGAAAAATTTCGCGCGCATTGGGTGCACCCACCGTATCGACCAGCTTCTTGATGCCGGGCCAGCGATACCCGATACCCAATCTGGCCGCAGGAATCCCGTAGCGCAAGGTCTCATCGGCCATGCGCAAATCGCAATTCAGTGTGATCGCCATGCCTCCGCCCAGGCACCAGCCTTGGAGCATGGCGATCGTCGGCTTCGCACAATCGGCGAGCCGACTCATCCCGGCATTGCCCATGGCCTCATAGCGCTGGTTGGCCTCAAGCGAATCGCGCACTTCGTCGAACTGCGAAATATCGGCGCCGGAAACAAAGGCCTGATCGCCCGCGCCGCGCAACACGATCACCCTCACCTGCGCGTTCGCTTCGAGTGTGCGCACAGCTTCGGGGAACTCCTCCCACATCGCAACGGACATGGCGTTATGGCGGCCGGGATTGTCGAATGTGATCCAGCCGATGGGGCCGTCGACGTGGGTATGAACGCGCCCTGTGGAAGCTGTCATTGTTCAAGTCTCGTCTGCATGCAAAACGCTCACCCTAGTCGTGAAGCGGCGAGGAGGCAACGCTTCACCGCCGCGGCAATGTTCGATAACCCCAAAATTGAACCGGCCGATGCGCTGACTTATGCTGCGCTCATCCATGAGGAGACCCTTATGAATACGATGAATGAAAGCCCTGACACCGCATCCACGCCAAATGCTTCTCCGTGCATCTCGGTCGTACCGGTCGCATCGGCCGATCTGGGGCGCCGTGCTGCGCTGGGCACGATCCTAGGCGCACCGCTCATCATTGGCAGCCAGGCCCGTGCGCAGGCTGCCTATCCGACTAAGCCGGTGCGCTACATCAATCCCTTTCCGCCTGGGGGCGCCACCGACATCCTGTCGCGCATTTTCTGCGCCAAGATGAGCGAACTGACCGGCCAGCAATTCCTGGTGGAAAACATCGGCGGCGGCGGTGGCGACATCGGCGTGGCAGCCCTGGCGCGGGCGCAACCGGACGGCTACACGGTGGGAATGGGCAGCGTCGCCTCGCACGGCATCTCGCCCACGCTCAAGGCGGGCAAGCTGCCCTTCGATGCCGGCAAAGACTTCACCTTCATCAGCAACCTGTATTCGCTGCCCAATTTTCTGGTCGGCAATCTGGGCCTTCAGGCAGCCACCGTACCGGAACTGATCGCGCTGCTGCGTCGTAATCCGGGCAAGTACAACTACGGCTCGTCAGGCCTTGGCACCACGCTGCATATCTCGGGCGAACTCTTTCGCATCCTGGCTGAGGTCGATATCGGGCATGTGCCCTACCGCGGAGGGGCGCCTGCCATGGTCGACGTGATCGGCGGGCAGGTCCACCTGATTTTCGACAACATTCCAGGGTCGCTTGCGCAATACAAAATCGGCAAGGTCAAGGGTTATGGCGTGACCAGCATGGCGCGCAGCCCGGTGGTGCCTGATATGCCGGCGCTCTCAGAGTTTCTGCCGGGCTACGACATCAACTCCTGGGCGGCGCTGTGTGGCCCAGCCAATCTGCCGCCCGCCGTGGTCGAACGGCTCTCCATGTTTTCTAAGCAAGCGCTGGAAAGTCCGGAGTTGAAAAAGGCCTTCTTCGATCGGGGCGCCACAGCCATCTGGAGCAACCCCAAGGAAGCCACCGCCTTTAGGGCCAGCGAGGAAAAACGCCTGGGCGACATCATCCGTAAAGCGAAGATCACGCTCGACTAAGTACTCGCCCCACTACCAGCCCCACCGCATGACTGCGTGGGGAGTGGCACGACCGGTCTGCCGCGAGTTGTTCGCGGCAGTCGCGCTCAAGCATCCCGCACCACTCAGGCGCCACTCAGGCGCGATCAGTCGGCCGTAAACCCGATCGTCTTGACCAGCGGCCCCCAGCGCTCCGTATCGGCCTTCAGGAGTGCTGCCAGTTCTGCAGGCGATGATGCGCGCGCCTCCAGGCCCATGGTGGCCAATCCGTTGACTGTTTCAGGCGCAGTCAGTGCGCTGCGCAAGGCGGCATTGAGTCGCGCAACAAGATCACTGGGCGTCTTGGCAGGGACAAAGAAACCGAACCACTCGCTGAAACTCATGTCCTTGAAGCCCTGTTCAACGAAGGTCGGCGTGTTCGGCGCAAACGGGCTGCGCTTGTCGCCCGATGCACCCAGCAGTCGGCATTTACCGGCCGCCACGTGTTGGGTGAACTCACCGATTGGCCCGGACACCGCAGCGATCTGCCCACCGATCATGTCGAGGATGGCAGGCTGTGTGCCTCGAAACGCGACATGATTGAGCGGCACGCCACTGGCATGACCAAGCAGTGCGCCAATGAAGTGCGGCATGGATCCGGCTGCCGGCGAGCCGAAATTAGCCTGCGCAGGGTTTTGCCGACACCAGGCGAGAAACTCGGAAACCGTACGCACAGAGGCCGGCACCATCGGCCCCACGGCCAACCCGAAGTCAAACGTGCAACCTAACGAGACCGGTGCGAGATCGGCGGTCGGGTCGTAAGGCAGCTTGCGATAGATGTGGGGGTAGATGCCCAGCATCGACATCGGCGTTTGCAGCAGCGTGCTGCCATCGGCGGGCGCGCTGCGCACGGCCTGGATCGCAATCTGGCCGCCTGCGCCGGTTCGGTTTTCCACCACCGCTGCACGCGCATACCCGGTGGGCGCCATGCGCTCGGCGACGCGACGGCACAGCGTATCCGAGGTGCCGCCCGGGGGAAATCCGGTGATGATCTTCAGCGTATCGACCTGCGTCTGAGCCCAGGCCGCGCGCCCTGATGCGGTCAACACCATAGACGCCAGCGCCGACTGCAGCAGGCGGCGGCGGTGCTCAACATGAATGCGATGCTGGCTCAACATGGTCTCCTCTTGGGTGTTTGAGATGAGCCTGGCAAGGTAGCGACTTGCCAGTCGGTCTGCAACGCTTTTCAGCATGCACGTTTGACCTCGTGGCGCCGCCCGAAGGCGGTCTTTCATTGCCTGCATCTCGGGACAGCCCTGCCATCATCGAGATGGCACAATGGGTCGATTCACTCAACCGTCCTGCGCTGCCTTGCCGCCGCCCTCGCCCCCATGTCCGTTTCATCTGCCACCTCCAGCGCGTCGCAGCACGCGCTGCGTCCGCTGCAAGGCATCCGCATCGTCGATCTCACGTCCGTCCTGTTCGGTCCCTATGCCAGTCAGTTTCTGGGCGACTACGGCGCTGACGTCATCAAGGTGGAAACACTGATCGGCGACTCCACCCGGCGCACCGGCGAGGCACTGCAACCCGGTCTGGCCGTGCAGTTCATGTCGGTCAACCGAAACAAGCGCAGCATCGCACTCGACCTCAAGCGCGCAGACGGCCGCGCCGCCCTGCAGCGGATCATCGACGGTGCCGATGTGGTGATGCACAACATCCGCCCGCAGAAACTGGCAGGCATCGGGTTGGATCCGGCAGCGCTGCGCGCACGCAACCCTCGGCTCATCTTTGCGAGCCTCATCGGGTTCTCGGAATCGGGCCCTTATGCCGGACGCCCGGCGTACGACGACATCATTCAAGGCTTGTGCGGACTGGCTGATCTGATGCAGCGACAATCGGGTGAGCCACGCTTTCTGCCTACCGTGGCCGCCGACAAGGTGTGCGCCATGATCGCCACACACGCCATCCTCGCAGCCCTGATGGAGCGCGCGCGCTCGGGCGAAGGGTCGGATGTGGAGGTCTCGATGTTCGAATCGATGGTGGGCTTCACCATGATCGAACATCTGTCGGGCCAGACCTTCGATCCGCCCACCGGCACCACCGGCTATTCACGGGCGCTCGCGCCCTCTCGGCGCCCGTACCGCACACAGGACGGCTACCTGTGCGTCATGCCCTATACCGATGACCACTGGCGCCGCTTCTTTGAAGGCGTGGGTCGATCGGACCTGGCGGCCGATGCACGTTTTGCCGACATGCCTTCGCGCACCCGCAACATCGAGGTGCTGTATGCGCTCACGGGCGGGCTGATGGCCGAGCACACCACGGCGCACTGGCTTGAGTTCCTGCAGCGGGTCGATATCCCGCATGGGCGCGTCAACACGCTCGATGATCTGCTGACCGACCCACACCTGCAGGCCGTCGGCTTCTTCCGGAATCTGCCCGCAGGCCGGGAGGGCTCGACAGTGCGCATCGCCGCCAACGGCGTGCGCCTCAATGGCGAGACCGCAGCCGTCCGCACACCGCCTCGCCTGGGCGAACACACGCTCGAAGTGCTGGCACAGGCCGGACTGACCGCCACTGAGATTGAAGCACTGATCACCTCGGGGACCGCGCGCAGCGGCTGACGCGATCGGAATCGATCAACCCGCAGGCCCGATGCAGCGACGATCGGGCACATGCGCATGACGTCACATGACGCAGCACCCTGCAATACAGCCTAGACCAGAACCGGACCACCGGATAAGGAGACAGCCATGAGCCAGACCGCAGCAGGCGGGCCCATCCAGGCAACGCCACCCACGGCGGACCAGCCTTTGCGCGGCATCCGCGTGGTGGATCTCACGACCGTGATTTTCGGACCGTATGCCAGTCAATACCTGGGCGACTACGGCGCTGACATCATCAAGATCGAAACCGAAACCGGCGACACCACGCGTGCTGGTGCCGAGGCCGTGGTGCCCGGTGTGGCCAGCGGCTTCATCAGCACCAACCGCAACAAGCGCAGCGTGGTGATCAACCTGAAGCAGGCCAAGGGGCGGGCAGCGTTGCTGCGCATCGTCGATGGCGCAGACGTGGTGATGCACAACATTCGCCCGCAAAAACTGGCGGCCATTGGCCTGGACCCGGCCACCGTGCGTGCGCGCAATCCGCGAGTGATCTATGCAAGCCTCAACGGCTTTTCTGAAGCCGGTCCCTATGCTGGGCGCCCGGCCTACGATGACATCGTGCAGGGCATGAGCGGTCTGGCTGATCTAATGCAGCGCGCATCGGGCCAACCTGGATTCCTGCCCACCATTGCAGCCGATAAAACCTGTGCGAACGTGGCGGTGCACGCGATCCTGGCTGCACTCATGGGCCGCGAGCGCACGGGGCAAGGCACCAGCGTCGAGATTTCAATGTTCGAGACCATGGCAGGCTTTGCCTTCATCGAACACATGGGCGGACAGACCTTCGTGCCCGGCACGGGCCCCACCGGCTATGCGCGCGTGCTCTCCCCGCAGCGCAAACCCTTTCGCACACGCGACGGCTACTTGTGCCTCATGCCGCACAGCACTGCGCACTGGATGCGTTTCTTCACAGCCGCAGGCCACCCCGAACTGGCTGCAGACCCGCGCTTTGCCAACCACGCCGAACGCACGCGCAACGTGGAAGTGCTCTACGGACATCTGGCCGGCATCCTGGTGGGGCGCACCACAAAGGAATGGATGGCCTTTTGCACCGAGCACGATGTGCCGCACGGTCCGGTCAACACGCTGGACGACCTCTTCACCGACCCGCACCTGGATGCGGTGGGTTTCTTTCGCAGCGTGCCCGCGGGCGATGGCCATTCGACCATGCGTCTGACCGGCAACGGCGTGCGCTTTGAAGGTGAGATGCTGCCGGTGCGACGCTCGCCTCCGCGTCTGGGCGAACACACGCGAGAAGTGTTGAAAGAAGCCGGGCTCGAGCGCGCTGAAATCGATGAGCTGATTGCCGAAGGTGTGGCACGGCAGGCGACTTAGGCGTCAGCGGGTGTCAAAGCCCTGCGCCCGCAGGAAGTCGCCCCAGTCGTCGCGCTGCGCCTGGGCGTACTGCCTGAGCTTTTCCTGCGACCAACTCATGGGCGGTTTGGCCGCAGCCACTTCAGGCGGCAGACGGGACGCACGCACCGACACGTAGCGTTGATCGTAGGCGTCCACCGCTGCATCGATCGCAGCATCGACTGCGTGATCCCCAACCGCTGTCGCGGACCCTTGAGCGTCACGCTCGTAGCGATCGGTATGAAAGCTCGCCTGCAGACCGAGCCTGGGATTGACCGATTGCGCTTGCGCAGGAAAACCCACACACAGCCCGGCGATCGGAAAGACATGCGGGGGCATCTGGAGAATGTCAGCAAGCGCCTGTGCCTCATCGCGCAGCACGCTGATCGGGCAGCACACCATGCCCACCGCCGCCGCCGCACGCATGAAGTTCATCATCACCAGCGCGCCATCGATGGCCGGATTGAACAGCCCATCGAGGTGCTCATTGGTGAAAGGCTGACCGGCACGCTCAAAGAGCCGTCTGAACCGCCGGCCATTACCGCAAAACACGAGCAAGGCAGGCGCCTGGCTCATCCAGGGCATTGAGGGCACCAAAGCCTGTACGCGCTCACGTTGAGCTGGATCGCGAACGTCGACAATATCGGCCTGCTGGAGATAGCTCTTTGAGGGAGCGCTCAAGGCGCATGCAGCAAGCAGGCGGATCAGCTCGGGACCGACCGGCCGATCCGACCAACTGCGGTGCGTGGACCAGGTGGCGATCTGCAGCAGCTCGGGCAGGCCTTCAAGATCGGACGGCACCGCGAGGTGCTCGCCGAACCGGGCAAAGAGCGCCTGCGTCAACGCAGCGCGCGGGTCGATTCCTGATGTGTCATTCATTGAACGTGCGGGGTGCTGGGGCAGGCGTATACACCGGCGTGGGAATACCCTCCATGCGGGCTTTGAGTTGCAGCGCCAGTTGTAGCGAGTAAAACCGCGACTGCTGCAAGTTGCCGCCATGAATCCACAGCCCCGGTTGCGCAGTGGGCTTCCACATGTTGCGAAGCTCTCCCTCCCAAGGGCCCGGGTCTTTGCTGGTGCCTGAACCCAGTCCCCAGGACGGGCCAATGCGCTCAGCCACTTCCGGTGAAATGAGTTTGGCAGCCACCTCTGACAGCGGGCCATAGCCGGTTGCATACACGATGAGGTCGGCGGGCAGTTCGCCGCCGTCATCGAGCACGACCGAATGCTCTCGGAGTTCTTTGACCTGCACACCGCTCTTTAGGCCAATGCTGCCATTGGCCACGAGCTCTGAGGCACCCACATCGATGTAATAGCCCGATCCGCGGCGCAGATACTTCAGCGACAGTCCCGAGCCGTCTTCGCCGAAATCGAGCTTGAATCCGGCCAACCGAAGACGGTCGTAGAAGTCCCCATCTTTCTTGGCGATCAGCGCGGTCGTGCTCTTTTGCGCTTCAGTGAGCAGGCGATACGGCATGGAGGCCAGCGTCATATCGGCACGCTCGGTCGTGATGCCACGGCGCAGTGCGTCTTCAGAGAACAAACGCCCCCAGCCCATCTCCTGCAACGTCTCGGAGCGGGCCACCAGCGTGCTGGAACGCTGCAGCATGGTGACCTGGGCACCGTGCTCCCAGAGATCGGCGCAGATATCGTGCGCAGAGTTGTTGGAGCCAACCACCACACAATGCTTGCCTGCCCAGGCATCACCGCCTGGATAGGCGCTGGAGTGCTGTTGCACGCCCTTGAAGCGCTGTGCGCCTGGGAATTGCGGTACCTGCGGCAAACCCGATAAGCCGGTGGCCAGCACCAGGTGCTTCGGGCGAATCACCATGTCCTGGCCGCCCCGATTCACCATGACCGACCATTCTTGCGCGGCCTCATCCCACCGTGCATGGCCGCAGGTACTGGAGCCCCAGTAATTGAGCTCCATGATCGTCGTATAGGCCTCAAGCCAGTCGCCCATCTTGTCCTTGGGCGTAAAGACCGGCCAGTGGTCTGGAAAAGGCAGGTAGGGCAAGTGGTCGTACCAGACCGGGTCATGCAGCACGAGCGACTTGTAGCGTGATCGCCAGGCATCGCCGGGGCGCTCACGCGAATCGATGATGAGCGCGGGCACGCCCAGGCGCTTCAAACGCGCACCGAGCGCAATGCCGCCTTGCCCGCCGCCCACAATCAGGCAATAAGGCTGGCGCGTGACGCCTAATTCCGCAGCTTCAGCCTGGCGCTCCTGCAGCCATGAACGCCGCCCTGGACCGTACTTTCCATGCTCCACACCCTTGGGCCGCGTCTCGCCATGTGGCTCTTCATGGCCCTTGAGCTCAGCGAGCATCGTCATCAGCACGCGGGCCTTGCCGTCTTTCAGACGCAGGACCCCTTTGCCTCGACCGACCGCAGTCTCGAAGCGCAGCCAGGCTTCGATCGACCCGGCTGCTTCGCTGGCTTCGCCATCCAGCGTCCAATTGGACGGTCGAGCCGATGCGAGCGTGGCCTTGAGCATGTCCCGAATCGCGGCCTGGCCGTCGGAGGTGCGAATCGTCCAGGTGAAACTCACCAGGTCGCGCCACAGACCATCTTCAACGAAGCATGCGGCCGCGTCATCGATGCGGCCCGCAGACAAGGCGGCTGCAAAGGATTGCAGCCAACGGGTAGCCTGGTCGGTCGGGGAGGCGGCTGGAGTGGTCGATGCCGTCGTTGATGCCGCAGGCGTTGCAGGCACTGTGGAAGTGTGGGAGGTCATGTCGACGTGTACCTTGGCATTGAACGGGAGCTGATGTTGAGCGATGCGACTGAGGCGCAATCAGGAGGCGCCATCAGGCGGTGCGAAGAAGCTCCGCCTCGAGCAATTCCAGCGCAGTGCGCGCAAACGCTCGCATATTGGCCACACGGTCAGCGCTGCCAGTCTCCAGGGTCATGACCCGCTGATGCGATTCGTCACGCCCGCTCACGGCCAGGCAGCTGTGCCCCGCAGCATCGCCATAGCCGTTTCCGGTGGGCCCGCTTGCACCGGTTTCGGCCAGACCCCAGTCAGCATCAAAGCGCTCGCGTGAGGTGCGGGCCAACAGTTGGGCATAGGGTTCGGACGATGAACGGATGCCCCGCACCTGGTCATTGTCCAGTCCCATCAGCAGCTTGCGGGCCGGGCGTGTATAGACCACCGCACCGCCCAGGAAATACGCTGAGGCACCCGGCACGGCAAGCAGACTGGCCGCAATCAGGCCTCCTGCTGAAGACTCGGCCACTGCCACAGTCTGTTTGCGTTCCTTGAGCAAGACGGCAATGCGATGGGCGATGGGAAGCAGGGTATCCATGGGGTCACTCCAGTGGCAGGAGCGTCAGCTTAGGCGCACGGCCCGGGGCATGCAAAAAGGCCGGGCATTTCTCGGACATACAATGCGCTCGTCTGTGCGCGTGCTGATCCAGGCTCATGCACCCCATGTTCCGTTCGGAGATTGATGCCGTGATTCGATTGCCCATTCGCCATGCCGCCATCGCGGCCACGCTCGTGAGCGGCCTGACGGCCTGCAGCAGCGGCTCTGATCAGGGTTCTTCCGTCTATGACTATCCGGCCGTAGGCGCCTATGCAGGCAGCGACTTTCGCGGCTCGCCGGGCAGCAACGCCTTTCGCATGGCTGTGGTAGGCACCCGGGAGTACTGGTTGCTGCATGGCGACTACACCAACGCAGGGTTCGCACTGAGAGGCTTCGCAACCGGCGCAGATGTGGTGCCCTACCCCAACCCGTACACCACCGGTGTCAACTTCGGTCTGCCCACACAGAGCCTGGTGAACCTGAGCACCCGTTATGACTCCTATTCAGGAAATCTGAGCGGCACCATGACCACCGCAGCGCCAGTCTTCACGGTCGGATTCAGCGGGGTGTACTACACGCCCATTGGGCTGACGGTATCTGCAGTGGGCGGACAGTGGCCGCTGCTGACTGATCTGAACGGCCGCACCGTCAGCATGAATGTCGCTGCCGGCGGAGGCTTCAGCGCCACCACCTCGGCCAGCTGCGTATTCACCGGGGTCTTCACCAACAGCGCGTCGGTCGCCGGCCTTCTGCTGGTCAACCTTGATGATTTCGGCGGCTGCCTGGGCAACCCCAACGCCTACTCCGGTGTCGTGTTCCTGGAAAGAACAGCGGGCACCGGGCAACAGCAAGTGCTGATGGCTGCCAACAATGCGTCGCGCACCGCAGGCGTGGGGCTTTCAGGGGTGCGCTGAGCACACCCCGAATGCGCACCGAATCAGCGGTCGACGAGGATCACCAGTGGCACTGATTGCGTCGAGTCATCAATCGCCTTGATCAGCACCCGCTGTTTCAGGGCACCGCCCTGGTTGCTGGTGGGTTCAGCCACGCCGGTGAACCTGGTGGCGACCCCACCCGTGCAGACCGTTCCGTTGATGGTCAGAGCGGCGTTGTAGATACGTTTGCTTCCAGGACGCGCCACCAAAGTGCCGTCGAGACGACAATCATCCGTGGACGTTCCGGTCAACGCTCCAGACGGCGTGATCGTGATGTTGAAGGGTGCGCGAGTAGCCAGCGGCAGTGAGCCGACCCAGTCCGTGCCCGCGATATTGAACCCAGGCGGCTGCTCGTAGGTCGAGTCATAGGACATGTTGTAGGCGAAGACATCGGCGCCAGCAGTGTTCTTGACCGTCCCTTGGAACGAGGTCTTCGCCACGTACTGTCCAGTCAGGCGGGTCGAGCCGGTGCTCGTGGTGAAGACTCCGTTCGAGGAACTGCCCTTGCCCTGCACCATTCCGGTAATGGTGCCGTTCAGATCCACCAGAAACCAGTACTCGCCGTTTTCCAGCACCGAACCGGCCATCGTGTAGTTCCTTTGCGTGGCATTGTCCACCACGCTAGTCGGCCCGGCCCAGAACCCTTCGGCAGTATTCAGGGTCGAACCTCCACCGGACCCACCGCCCGCACCGCCACCCGACCCACCGCCGGAGTCCCCTCCACCACCGCTACCTCCCCCACTCCCGCAAGCGGCCAGGGTCAAAGCTGACAGAAGCAGCGTGGCGGCCATGGACACGGGTTTGAATGTGAAGGCTGAGGACATGAATGTTTCCTTGCAAAAAAGAGGTTTTCACCCCCGAAAGGGCGCACGGTACCAAAAACGCACGCTCAATGCTGTGACAAATTGGCAGCACCGAAGAAGGGGTCGCGCACAGCCACGCGACTGCACAACACTGTCTTCAAGCGCTCGTCTCGAATAGACCCAGCAGATCATCGCGTGTCAGGCTGCTTCCTCCCAGGGCCCCTTCGAGCACCGCGTTGGACAACTCGCCTTTGCGGGACTGCAGCTCCAGGATGCGCTCTTCGATCGTGCCTGCGGCAATCAGCTTGTAGACGAACACCGCGCGCTGCTGGCCAATGCGGTGTGCACGGTCAGTCGCCTGAGATTCGACGGCCGGATTCCACCAGGGGTCGTAGTGAATCACGGTATCGGCCGCAGTGAGATTCAGGCCCACACCACCCGCCTTCAATGACAGCAAAAAGATGCGCGCATCGCCCTGCTGAAAGGTCTCCACTGCACCACGCCGATCCACCGTGTCGCCGTCCAGGCGGGTGCGGGCCACCTTCGCCAGCTGCACGTGCGCATCAATGGCGGTCTCAATGCGATCGAGCATGGTAGTGAACTGCGAGAACACCAGCACCTTGCGCCCCTCCTGGATCAGCTGCACCAGAAGCTCGAGCAAGGCCTCCAGCTTCGCTGAGCCACTGACACGTTTGGCTGCGGGCATGGCCAGCAGGGATGGGTCACAGCAGGCCTGACGTAACTTGAGCAAGGCATCGAGCACAACGATACGGCTGCGCTCCAGCCCTGCATCAGCCAGCGCCAGACGCACGCGCTCATCCATGGCCGATCGCACCGACTCATACAGGTCACGTTGCTCACGTCCCAGATCCACCCGATGCACGATGTCCGTGCGCGGGGGTAGTTCGTGCAGCACGGCAGCCTTGGTGCGCCTGAGCAGGAACGGGCGCACGCGGCGCCTGAGCGAGTCCAGCCGCTCAGCCGCCTCGGGGGCGGAAGCGCGTCGCTCGATCGGCAATCGGAACCGCGTACGAAACACGTCTTCGCGGCCAAGCAGTCCGGGCACCACAAACTGCATGATCGACCACAGCTCGCCCAGATGGTTTTCCAGCGGTGTGCCGGTGAGCGCCACCCGATGACCCGCCTTGAGCGAACGAATGGCTGCAGCCGCACGCGTGCGCGAGTTCTTGACCTGATGGGCCTCATCGGCAATGACCGCGTGCCAGGTCTGCTCGCTCAGGACATCAATATCGCGAGGCAGCAGCGCATACGTGGTGATCACCACATCGTGCTGCGCAATATGCTCGAAGCGCTGGGCGCGGGCGCTGCCATGCAGGGCCAGCACCTTGAGCGTGGGCGCATGACGATGAGCCTCATCCTGCCAGTTGAACACCAGCGAGGTCGGGGCCACCACCAGCACTGGCCGGGTCATGCGGCCAGCCGCGCGCTCACACTCCAGGTGCGCCAGCACCTGCACGGTCTTGCCCAGACCCATATCGTCGGCCAGAACGCCACCCGTGCCCGTGCCGGCTACAAACTGCAGCCAGGCCAGACCCTGTTGCTGATAGGGGCGCAGGGTGGCCTTGAAACTCGGGGGTACGGTCACCTGCGGCAAGCCGTCGAAGGACTCACTGGCCTGGCGAAACCGCTCAAGCGAAGCCGGCATGACGATGGACGGATCGGCCACGCCCAGCGCCGCAGCGGCCAGCGCATCCACACGCAGATGGGGGGCATCGGCGCCCTGCCCTGGCGCGAGCTGCGACCAATCGGTGACCACGCGCGCAAGCGGCTCCAGGCGATGGGCGTCAATGCGCAGCACCTGATCCTGAGCCACGCGCAGCCAGAGCTTGCCGTCGGGGCAGCGGGCCTGCCTCCAGGCATCGAAGCCACCCAGCGCAATGACATCAGCCAGCACCGGCGCCAGGTCGATTCGATTGCCCGCCACCTGAATACCTGATTGCAGTTCGAACCACCGTGTACCCGGTGCGTCCTGCGCGCCATCGTCACCCGCCACGGGTGACAATTCCGCGGCGACTTCGTCGGCCTCGACCAGCTTCAGCGCACCGGCCGCTTCATCCACCACCGCCCAACCCTGAGCCTGCAACTTGGGCATCAGGTCGAATTGAATCCGGGCTGCGGCCAGACTGCTCGCAGGCAGCATGGCAACCGTCATCCAGCCGGTACTTGCACGAGGTCGTGCAGCCGATGCATCGCCTGGAAGCTCGCTGGACAGACGCAGCGCGGGTTCGTCTCGACCGAGCTCCTGCAATGCGCCAGTCAAGAGGCTCAACGCGGCGCGCTCGGCCGCCTGATCGCACAACAACAGCACGGGGCCTTCGTCGTCGCGAATGCCTAGACTGACCGACCGCAGCGGCTCCAGTCGTCGGCCCGCGTATTCCACTGCAAACGACACCGCGAGGCGATCGCGCGGCCCGCTGGAGCTTCGTGCCGCACCACGCAGCGCAGGCGTGGATGTCATGGAGAACAACCCGATGACCGGACGGGGCACGCCCGGGCGCTCGCGCACCGGGTGGGCGCTCAGGCTGGGCACCATGCGGCGCAAGTCGGGCCGGGCGAGCAATTGCGCATGCAGTGCCAACGCCACGTCCTCGGCCGTATCGGCGGGCACTGCGGGTGCAGCCCGCAGCCAGGCAATGAGCTCGGGCGGACAGGCGGATTCGAGCGGCCCGATCAGCCGCGCTGCGCGATCCAGCCAGCAGGGTTGAGACGTAAAGAGCGCCTCTGCTGCGGGTTCCACCGCCAGTCCCAACTGCAAGGCCTGCGGCGCTGACGCCGGGGAATCCGATTGACCGTGCGCAAGCGGCGCCAGCCAATCAAGGCGCGCGACCCGCGACTCACCCACCCGAAGCGCTCGAGTCACATGGCCCGCCTCAGTAGACTCCAGGGCCTCCAGGGTCGGCGGCTCATCAAGGTACAAGCGGCCACTGCCAGCCAAGTGCATGAGCACATCGCGTGCACGCATGGAATCGAGCAGCACGCCCCCGGGCACTGGGGTCGAACGCTGCAGCATGGCCGCCGCCATCACATCGGCTTCATCCCAGTAGGAGGGCGGGTCAGTCGCCTGAGTGGCCAGGCCACGGTACGGCTCTGGCGCCAGAGGCTGGCCACGATCACCTCGGCGCACCCGATAGACCTGCAGCAGGGCACGGCGTTGCGCATTGCGTAAGACGTACAACAGCGACGCACGCGGCGCAGTGTCGGCCGGCTGCAGCTTCAGCGTGCGCAGTCCGCGCACCCAGTGCAGAACCTGCATGCGCTCATAGCCGGGCACAGGGGGCAAGGCACTGCTGCTTTGACTGAATGCCGTGGGGGCCAGGGCTGTTTGTGCCGCGCCGGGCGTTGCGCCCTCCTGCTGATCACGCAGCCAACTGAGCACCATGGCCGCCCCATGCTTGCAGCCCGCGCCGACGGGACACGAGCAATGGGTGATGACCTGAATGACGGCACCGTGCGCGGCAAGCTTGACCTGGGTGCGATACAACTCACCCGCACTGCCCTCCACTTCGCCTGCCAACTGGCCGGGTGCGGTCTCGGTCACCGACAGCACACGGCCCGCCGCCGCGACGGCCTCGCCGCGCACGGCGGTATCGCGGTCGAACCCAATCGGGGTGCGGCCGAAGCGCTGGCGGAACAGTTCGAGCAGCATGTCTGTGTGCGCAAATCCTGGAATGCCCACGTGGGCAAACCGGGCAGTGTAGCGCGAGCTTCATGGACGAATCACGATCGCCCGGGCGACACTGCGGAATTCATCTCATTGAGCGTTCGCCAGCGCCCTTCTTGCCATGATCGACCACCTCGACCATCTCGTCCTCACGACCATCGACGAGGCCGCCTGCATCGACTTCTACACCCGAGTGTTGGGCATGCAACTTGAACGATTCGAGACACCGGGCGGCACGCGCCTGGCCCTGAAGTTCGGTCAACAGAAGATCAACCTCCATGTGCGTGGCAGGGAGTTCACCCCACGTGCGCATCTGCCCGTGCCGGGCGCGCTTGATCTGTGTTTCATTGCCTCGATCCCGCTGGATGCGGTCATCGAACGCCTGCGGGCGCAGAACTGGCCGATCATCGAAGGGCCGGTCATGCGTACTGGCGCCACCGGCCCGATCCGCTCGGTGTACATGCGCGATCCGGACCTGAACCTGATCGAAGTGTCGGAGCAACTTGCGAAATGACCCCAACTTTTCCGAGCAGCCTCGTTGAAGGCTGCACCATGGGCGATCTGATCATCCGCGCCATTCACCGCGGTGGCGATCGGACTGCATTCGTACTCGATGAGCAGACCATGAGCTACGCCCAGTTTGGCGCGGCACTCAGCCAACTGGTTCAGGCGCTCAAGGCCCGAGGTCTGAAACGAGGCGACGCCATCGCCACGCTGTCCTCCAACCGGCCGGAAGCGTTTCTGGTCAATGCGGCGGGCTACCTGATGGGTTTGCGTTCCACCTGGATGCACCCGCTGGGTTCGGAAGATGATCATGCCTATCTGCTGGAAGACTCCGGTGTCACGACGCTCTTCGTCGATCCCACGCAATTTGCACAGCGCTCGGAAGCGCTGCAGGCGCGGGTGCCCGGCGTGCAGCGCATCATGGGCCTGGGGCCTGGCGCGGGCAGCGAAGACATCCTGGCTGCACTTGCGCACTACACCCCGGGGCCGCTCGAATCGGTGGCACAGCCCGAGGACATCTGCACCCTGATCTACACCGGAGGCACCACAGGCCGGCCCAAGGGCGTGATCCACACGCATCGAGTCCAGGTGACCATGGTCATGACCGAACTCACCGAATGGGACTGGCCTCAGGAGATTCGCTTTCTCGCCATGACGCCGATCACCCATGCGGCCGGCGCGATGATCGTGGCGGTGATGAGTCGATCGGGCACCTTCGTGATGAGCAAAGGGTTTGATGCGCAACGATTCTTCGATTTGGTAGAACGCCACCGGATCACCAGCACGTTCCTGGTGCCCACGATGATCTACGTGCTGCTCGATCATCCGAGCATGGACACGGCAGATGTTTCGAGCCTGCAGACCATCATCTACGGTGCCTCGCCCATGTCGCCGGCGCGCCTGCTGGAGGGCATGAAACGCTTCGGGCCGGTCTTCATGCAGCTCTACGGTCAGTCGGAGGCGCCCAACTGCGTCACAACCCTGCGCCGCGCCGAGCACGATCCGAAGTACCCGGAACGGCTGGCCTCCTGTGGCATGCCGTCGGCCGGCGTACAGGTGAAGTTGCTCGATGAGCAAGGCGAAGAAGTGCCGGTGGGTGAAGTGGGCGAAATCTGCTGCCGCGGCCCGCTCGTGATGGCCGGGTACTGGAACAAGCCCGAGGAGACCGAGAAGGCCTTCCGGCACGGGTGGTTGCATACGGGAGACCTGGCCCGCCGAGACGCTGACGGATTCCTGTACATCGTGGACCGCAGCAAGGACATGATCATCAGCGGCGGCTTCAATGTGTTTCCGCGCGAAGTGGAGGATGTGCTCACGCGCCACCCCGATGTGGCAGCCGCTGCGGTCATCGGCGTACCCGACCCGAAGTGGGGCGAGGCGGTCAAGGCCGTGGTGGTGCTGCGCCCCGGTGCCACACCCAATGCCGAAGCGCTGATCGCCCTGGTACGTGATGCCAAGGGCGTGGTGCAAGCTCCCAAGTCCGTGGATTTCACCGACGCGCTGCCAGTCACCGGACTGGGCAAGCCCGACAAGAAAGCGATCCGGGCAAAGTACTGGGGTGGGTCCACCCGCGCGGTGAACTGAGCGTCGGCCTGGGGGCAGGCGACGGCGCAAGCTGCCCCAACGCGCCAACGGCCCCGCGCCACCAAGGATTGCCTTGAGACATCCCCCATGACGCACTAAACTGGTCATCATGACCAGAACCCCTACAATGCCCCACCAAGCAACTGACGTGGTGACCTCGGCCTCCTGGCGATTACAAGACGCCAAGGCACGGTTCAGCGAAGTGGTCCGAAAGGCCCACAGCGAGGGCCCGCAACACGTCACTCTTCATGGACGGGAAGCCGTTGTCATTGTGGACGCGGCCGCGTTCCGACGTCTCTCGGGGCAGCAGACCGGGCAATTACTGATCAATGCCCTGCAATCTTCACCGCACCGTGCCATCAGCATCGAACCTGCCCGCGCACCCATGCCGGTCCGCAGCGTCAAGTTGTAAGTCTCGGCCATGAGCGGATGGCTGCTCGACACCAACGTCCTCTCAGAATTGAGGCGAACCCGCCCTCAAGCGCGGGTTCTGCGCTTCGTTGCCGAACTTCCACTAGAGCAGATCTTCGTCAGTGAAGTCACCTTCGCAGAGATTCGATTCGGCATCGAACTGATCAGCCAGCCGGCGCGGCGCTCGGAACTCAGCGATTGGCTCACGCACAAAGTGCGTCCCATGTTCGTGCAACGCGCACTGCCTGTCACCGAAGAGATCATGTTCAAGTGGCGGCTCCTCGTCGAGACGGGTCGAAAGCGCGGTCACACCTTCTCTCAGCCTGACCTGATCATTGCCGCAACGGCCTTATGTCACGGGTTGACCGTCGTCACACGCGACCGCGCGGAATTCGAGTTGGCTGGGGTGCCGGTCTTGAACCCCTGGACGGACTCACCCAACTGAGCGCCTGCACGCAAGGCAAGCTCACTGATGGAAGTTGCGCTCACCGCTTGCTGGCGTTGAGTCGTATGCCCCGCATACCCGCCCCCTAGGGCGACACCGCACAGCGCTCGCCAGGCCGTTGGCGCGGTGGGGTGGCGCAGCGCCTTTCGCCTGCACCGCAGCGGGCGGCGTCATGCGAGGTCAGCGCCTGCCGCGCAGGTGCTGAGCGGTCTGCTGTCTGAGCCCCGAAGGGGCGAGTTCAGACCGCGGCCTCGCAGGGCGATGCCGGATGCGGGCACCCCGGCAAAGCCGGGGGGCAGGCGACGGCGCAAGCTGCCACGCCGCGCCAACGGCCCCGCGCAAGCAAGACGCCGCAACCCGGCAAGCATCCTTCAGTAAGCCGCCTCCAGCAGCTTGACCACACCCGCCTTGCCCTCAATCGGCCGCGGATTGCTGCGCACCCACATGTTGTGGATGGCCCCTGCAGCGATCGCCTCGAACTGCTCGGGCTTCACCCCCTGATCGCGCAGGCGCGTCGGCATGCCCAGCGATGCGATCAGCCGGGCCACAGCCCCCGCCGCATCACCATCGGTGGCGCCCATGGCCTGTGCAATACGCGCCTGCTGCGCCTGAGTACGCTCAAAATTGAAGCGCATCACGTGCGGCAGCATGATGCACGAGGTGTAGCCATGACTGATGCCGGTCACCGCGCCCAGGCTGTGTCCGATCCCATGGCTCGCGCCGTAGGGCACACGCATGATCCCAAAACCGGCCATCCATGCGGCTTGCAGACACATCAGGCGGGCCTGCATGTCGTCGCGCTGCTTTTGCAGCACGGGCAGGCCTTGCCCGAAGAGATGCAAGGCCTGCAGTGACGTGGCATCAATGAGCGGCGAAGGCGCCACCGAACACAGCCCCTCGACCGCATGGTCGATCCCACGCACGGCCGTGGACAACCAGAGCCAGTCAGGGGTGTGTACGGTAATGGCTGGGTCCAGGATGACGCTGGCCGCGCCAATAAACTTGCCGGTGTAGGCATCCTTCGTTTTGCGAACCGGGTCGGTACAACCGCCCAAATCGGAAAACTCGGCCGCACCCAGCGTGGTGCTGACCACGATCTGTCTGCACGCAGGCGTTTGCACAGGCGGCAGGACGCGTGTGCCATCCGGGTTCACCCGCATGTGCCAATCGCTCAGTCCCTCGACGGTGCGCACGTTGTGGGTCAGCGCAATCAGCATGACCTTGGACGTATCAATCGCAGTCCCACCGCCCACGGTCACCACCAGGTCGGGGTTGACCGCCCTGGCCGCCTCAGCGGCGGCGATGACGCTTGCGCGCGGCGTGTGCTCGACGCATTCATCGAAGGTGCCGACATGGCGATCACCCAGCGCACGCACGATCGCGGCGACGGCATCTGTCGTACGGTTCAGCGTGCGCGAGGTGACGATGAACACCCGCGCGGCCTTGCGCCGATCAGCCTCCTCCACCACAGCCTGCGCTGCGGGCTTGCCCCAGATAACCCGATCCTGGGCCAAAAACTCATGACTGCCTGATTGCATGCGTGCTCCGATTCAAAGGGGATCGAGCGGGAACACCGGACGGCGCACCTGTTCGAATTTGAGCAAGGAATAATCGGAGGTGGTGACCCCGACGCCTGCACACTCGACCACGTCACGGGCCAGCTGACCCAGCCCCGCTCGCCAGTGCACCCGGCTCTTGATGATCACAAAGCGCTTGCGCATCGGATCGATGCCCACGCTGTGGAAACACTCCAGATCAGCAGGCTCCTGATAGAGCGACATGACCACGACTTCAACACCGCCCACCTGCAGCACGACGGTGGGCCCATTGCGGGCTTGCGCACCCGCGCCCATCGGCCCGCGCAGCGTATAGAGCCCATCGGTGATTCTGCGTACCCGCCCAGTCACAGACAGCGGGGTGGCTGGCGCGCCGATGGAGGGCATGGCGGCCTTGCCGCCCAGCATCAGGCTGACCTCGTTGCCCACTCCAGCCGCAATCGCGCGCTGCACGCTGTCCGGGTCATGAATGGCATAGAACATGGCGTCGGTCAGCCCCTGGCGCAACACCTCGGCCAGGACCGCGGTGGTATCCATGGTGCCACCTGAGGCCACGTTGTCGCAGTGATCAAGCAACACGATCGGCCCGGTGCGCCCGTTGGCAGGCCCATCAGCCAGCGTGCGTGCCTGGGCGACCGATTCCGCCAGCGGCGCGCTGCGATAGACGAAAGCCTGTCGTGCCCCCCAGGCCCGGTCAAGCAGCGCATCGCGGATCGATTGCGCAGCGGCAGCGTTCGCATCAACCTTCGCATCGGTGCACACCACACAGGACAGCCCGGCTTCGCGGATGTCGGCGTGAGGAAACCCGACGAACACCGAGCATGCCAGCGCCTGGCCTGACGCCTCATGATCCACACACGCCTGTTGCAACGAGCGGTTGGGCTCGGCATGTGTGCCTTGACGCATCACGTGCGGCAACATCGGCCGATTGGCCCACCGCATCACCGGCTTGACTTCACCGCGAATGGCCCGCACCAGGACCTGCGCGCAGCGCTGACCGGCCTCGCGCACATCGATGTGCGGATAGGTGTGATAACCGGTCACCACCGTCGAGAGCGCGACGATGTCCTCATAGATGTTGGCGTGCATGTCGAGCGTCACACCAATCGGGGTCCGCGGGTCGATGGCCCGAATACGCCGCAGCAACTCGCCCTCACCGTCTTCATGGCTGCGCGTGACCATGGCGCCATGCAGATCCAGCAGGATGCCGTCCCAGCCGCCCCGACGCACCTCGTCCAGAATAGCCCCCGAAATCCGCTCGAACGCTTCATCCTCGACCGGACCGCTCGGATTGGCATCCCCCGCCACAGCCACGGTGATCTCGGCACCCTCGGCTTCAGCCACTGCGATGAATCCGCCCAGGCCGCTGCCCGTCCCCCGATGGGCCTGAATCGCAGCCTGGCCGGTCACCATATCGGGTCGGTAACCGAAGAATCGCGCAGTGGGCGTGGGCACCGGCGAGAAGGTATTGGTCTCATGCTTGAACATGGCGGCGAGCAGTCGCATCGCGGAGTCTCCTTGCAGAACGTCGACTACGTTAGCATGGCTGCTTTGCCCGCTTTTTCCGGAGCCCGCCATGAATGCAACCGCCCAAAGCGCCTGGGATTTCGAGGCCCAGTCGATCACCGGCAAACCGATGCCCCTGTCGCACTGGAACGGCAAGGTCGCGCTGATCGTGAACACCGCCAGCCAATGCGGTCTGACCTCGCAATACAAGGGGTTGCAGGAGCTCTATGACCGGTACAAAGACCGCGGCTTTGTCGTGCTGGGCTTCCCCAGCAATCAGTTCGGGGCGCAGGAACCTGGCTCCAACACAGAAATTGCTCAGTTTTGCGAACTCAACTATGGCGTGAGTTTTCCAATGTTCGCCAAGATTGACGTCAATGGCGACGACGCTCATCCGCTGTACAAATGGCTCAAGTCCACCAAGCCCGGTCTGATGGGCAGCGAAGCCATCAAATGGAACTTCTCCAAATTTCTGATCGATCGCCACGGACAAGTCGCTGAGCGTTATGCGCCCACCACCTCTCCGGAGTCAGTCAGCGCCGATATCGAAAAGCTCCTTGGCTGATACCCGAACGACACCCGGCGGGTCTGCCCGCACCGCCGGCTGATCAGCCTGTCCACGCTCATGGATCCGTTGCACAGCGCCACGCCCACCGGCACTTGCCAGATTGACCTGGCGCAAGGCGAGGCGTCGCTCGTTCTGAAAGGCTCATGGCGACTCGCTCAAGTGGCGACGCTCAGTAGCGCCCTGTCTGACAAGACGCAAGGACTGACACAAGTGCGCGTGGTGGATGGCAGCGCACTGAGTGGGCTGGACACCGCCGGCGCGCTGACCTTCTGGTCGGCGTTGCGTCACGCAGGCGTTGATGCACAGCAGCTCGTACTGCGCGGTTTTGATCCGCGTCATGCACGCATCGCCGAGCTCGTACGTGAGCGACTGGCCGATACCGCAGCGCCGACGCGACGCAAGCCCTTCGGCACCATGGCTCGCTTTGGTGAGCAAGCCAGCGAACTCGGCACGATGTTGGTCGGTCATGTCCGATTCCTGGGCTTGTGCCTGACCGAGCTTGGCCGTGTCGCGATGCGCCCGGCCATGCTGCGAGGGCGTGAACTGCTATCTCAACTCGGCCAGACCGGCGTGAGCGCCATCCCGGTCGTCGCTCTGGTGAGTGCGCTGATTGGCGTGGTATTTGCCTACTTGCTCGGTCTGCAGGCCGAGCAATACGGTGCCAATGTCTTTGTAGTCGATGGCGTGGCACTGGGCATGACACGTGAGTTCTCGCCGCTCATCGTGGCCACGATCGTTGCGGGGCGCAGCGGCGCTGCCTTCACCGCACAGCTGGGCACCATGAAGCTCACAGAAGAAACCGACGCCATCCGCACGCTGGGGCTGTCGGCTGAGCAGGTGCTGGTGGTGCCACGCATCCTGGCACTGATGATCACGCTGCCACTGCTGGTATTCATCGGTGATGTGGCAGGCATTGCCGGGGCCATGGTGATTGCACAGAACATGCTCGAGCTGAATCCGCATGCTTTCATCGAGCGGCTGCATGTGGCGCTCGCACCGCGTCATTTCCTGATCGGCCTGGGTAAAGCGCCTTTCTTTGCGCTGGTCATCGCGGTAATCGGATGTCGCATGGGCATGGACGTGGCCCGCGACACCCGATCCATTGGGATCAACACCACCTCCACCGTGGTCCAGGGCATCGTTGCCGTCATCGTGCTGGACGCGATCTTCGCGATCGTTTGTCAGAGGCTCGGATGGTGACAGCACGCCCTGAGCAAGCCGCCTGGAGCGGTCCGGATGAGGCCGATCGCGAAGTCGTCATCGACCTGCAAGGCATTGTCACGCGCTTCGGCAGTCAAACCGTGCATGACGGCCTCGATCTTCAGATCCGACGCGGTGATCTGGTGGCGCTCATCGGTGGCAGCGGTACCGGCAAGTCGGTGTTGCTGCGTGAAATCGTGGGGCTGCAACGCCCGAATGCCGGCAGCGTGCATCTGCTGGGCACGGACGTTTGGAAGGCACCTCAGGAGGCCCTCGCCGCCACGCGCAGACGCTTCGGCATGATGTTTCAGGAAGGCGCGCTGTTTTCATCACTGAGCGTGGCCGACAACGTGGCCACGCCGATTCGTGAACATCTGGATCTGCCCGAGACACTGGTCGACGAACTGGTGCGACTGCGCCTGTCTCTAGCCGGCTTGCCGCCCGATGCAGGCGCCAAAATGCCCAGCCAGTTGTCGGGTGGCATGCGAAAGCGCGCCGCCATTGCGCGTGCGATCGCCCTGGAGCCTGAGGTGCTGTTTCTGGATGAGCCCACCTCTGGCCTGGACCCCATCACCGCACGCGCGTTCGATGCGCTGCTGGAGTTCTTGAACCGTGATCTGGGCATTACCGTGCTGGTGGTCACCCATGACCTGGATACGCTGTTCGGCATTGCGCGCAGGATCATTGTGCTGGGTCAGGGCAAGGTCATCGCCGATGGCAGTCTTCAGGCCATCACGCAGACCGACGACCCGTGGATACAATCCTATTTTTCGTCGCGGGCCACCATGAACGCCGACGAATCCGCCACCCAGCCCCCCTCTCAGACGAGTGCCCGCGATGGAGCCTGAAGCCCGGTACACCCTGATTGGCAGCGTGCTGCTCGGCATTCTGGTGGCCGCTGTAGGTGCCTTTGTCTGGCTGTCGAGCAGCGGGCGCTCATCGGATTTTCAGTTCTTCACGGTGTATTTCGAGCGCCAGTCACTGGATGGTCTGCAGACTGGCGGGGATGTCAACATGCGCGGGGTCAAGGTGGGGCGCGTGGAGACGTACAACATCTCGCGCGACAACATCAATCGCGTCGCGGTGCTGCTGCGGGTCAGCCGCTCGACCCCAGTGAGTGAAAACACCACGGCTGTGGTCACACGCAGCCTCGTCACCGGCATTGCGCGCATCAATCTCGAGACGCCGGGTCTGCCTGGCCCACCGCTCACCAACGCGCCACCGAATGAACGCTATCCGGTCATTCCGGAAGGCACATCAGACCTGGATCAGATCGCCAATTCAGTCAACAAACTCGCCGAGCAAACCGACACCGCACTGGTACGGATCAATCAACTGCTGGGCGAGGGCAATCAGAAAGCCGTCACCGAGGCCCTGGTCGCATTGCGTGACCTCAGCCAGGGCATGAACACGCGACTGAGTCTGGTAGATCAGTCAGGCAAAGGGGCGCAGCAGACCATGGCAGAGATTCGTCGGGCAAGCCAAACCTTCGGCGCGACCATGACAGCCCTTCAGCAATCGCTGCAACCCGTCAGCCAACAATCAGAGCGCACGCTGGAAGATGCCCGCGCAGCCCTGAAAAGCTTCCAGGAGACATCCAGTCGGTTGGAGTCGAGCCTGTCCCAGTCTGTCGCAGGGCTCGACCGGACCGTAGGCCAGGTGGCGCAGCGCACCGATGATGCGCTCGACATCGGGGTGCACGAACTGCGGGTCAGCGCACAGGAACTGAGGACAAGCATGGACCTGATCAGCCGAGCCCTTGACCGTCTGCAAGACCCCAAATCTGCTCTACTCGGCCCCAGCAGCGGGCAAGCGGGCCCCGGTGAGGAGATGCGCCAGTGAACCCCTCCCGCTTGACCTTTCGAGGGGCGATGCTGTGCGCAGTCGCTTTGGCTGTAGTGGGCGGGCTGTCGGCCTGCGGCAGCCCTCTGAAAAACAGTGCCCCGCGTACAGAGTACTTTGTGCTGCGTGACCTTGCCCCCGCACCCGCACCCGCACCCTCACCCGCAACCTCCACCACGCCTGCGGCAGCGAACGCAGGCAGTAGCGTCGTGGCGGCACCAGCGCTGGCCGCAGGCACTTCGCGGGTCCTGATGATTGCGGCAGGCCCCACCCCCACACTGTTCGACAGCGAGCGGATGGTCTTCAGCCCGGATGGTGTGAGCCGCGCCTATTACCACTTTGCCAACTGGAGCGAACGCCCCGCGCGCAGCCTGGTGCAATTGGCTGAGGCCCGGTTGGCGCAGGACCCTGCGTGGAAAAGTGTGGTCAATACGGTGGCTGGCGTGCGGGGTGACCTGCTGTTGACCCTGAAGATTGACGATCTGACGCATGACGATTCAAAGCAGCCGGGCACTGTACGCATTGCTGTGACAGCCGAACTGCTTGACTGGCGCCAGCGCAGGCTGGTGCAGCGCAGGCCATTCGAGCGCATTGTTTCTGTGGAGGCGCGCAATGCCGCAGGCGCAGCAGCGGCGGCCAACCGGGCGGTGACATTACTGCTCGACGACCTCGGCGCCTGGGCGCGAGAAGCCGCCGTGAGCGTTCAAAAATAGCCTCGGCCGGATCAGTCGAGTTCTGGAATGTGAATGCCTCGACGCAAGTAGGTGGGGGTATCCAACGACGGGCGGCCTGTGTTCGCCACGGCACGCTCACTTTGCACACGAGGGGTGGAGACGTGCAAAGCCGCGGGCAGGAACAATCCCTCCACGACCTGCCCCAACCACGCAAGACAGGACCCGCCCGAGGCGGAATGCGCTGCAGCGCGCGGGGCGGACGGCAGGGGCTGCGCAGTGACTGATGACATGGCATGACTCCTTGAAGACAGGTGAGACGCTCAAACAACTCAAGCGCTCATACTCCGCCTCCAGTGGCTCATAGCGTGAGCCAGTCATGACGTGTGACCGCTTGTCTGCACCGCCCCTCTGATCCACTTGCCCACGGCATGACCGCACCCAACACCCAGACCCCGGTTTCACCTGCCCTGCTGCCGCTCATCTTCGCCATGGGCCTGTACTACGCCGTGCATGCGGCCATTCGTGTGCAGGCGCCAGGCAATGTGACGCTGGACGAGTCCGAGCAGATGCTGATGGCCCGGTGGTTTCAGTGGGGCTATTCGCCCCAACCCCCGCTCTATACCTGGCTGCAGGCCGCCTTGTTTCGCGTGATGGGGGAAAGCGTCGCCGCACTCACCCTGCTGCGTAACACGTTGCAGTTGGTGGTCTTCGTGGGCTTTCACCTGATCGCCCGGCGTGAATTCGGCGATCGCACCCGCACGGTGCTGGCCAGCGTATCGCTGCTGCTTATTCTGGAGTTCGTCTGGGACAACCAGCGCGAGCGCACCCACTCGCTGCTGGCGCTGGCCATTGCCGTCATGCAGTTTCGGGTACTGCTTTCCTTGATCGACCGCCCGCGCCTGACGGTCTACCTGATCAGCGGCGTACTCGCTGCGGCCGGCATGCTGAGCAAGTACAACTACGCGCTGTACCTCTTCGCGTTGTGCATCGCGCTGATCAGCCGACCGACGTTGCGCGCTCGCCTGCTGGATGCGCGTACGCTGCTCAGTGCAGCCGTGGCGCTAGCGCTGCTCGCACCTCATCTACATTGGCTGCAGCAACACCCGTTTGTGGCCGGCGCGCTGGGCGACAAGCTGGATACCACCGGGCACACGGGTGCGCTCCATGCAGCAGGCCTGGTCCTGGTCACGATCGCGAGCTTCCTGAGCCCCTTGTGGCTGGTATGCCTCCTGATCTTTCCAAGCGCCTGGCGGGGTCTGCTCACCGGGCGCCAGGCCGTCTCCACGGTCTTCCCTTATCCCGTGTTCCTGGGCGCCATGACCGTCATGCTGCTGGCCGTGGCGGTCGGCATGGACCTGGACCGCATCCGCGAACGCTGGATGCAGCCTTTGCTGTTTCTGTTTCCGATTGCGTTCTTCGCTTGCGTCGCCCACGGTTCACTCACGCCCCGCCGACGTCAGCTGTTCCTGGGTGCAGCAGCCTTGGCCGCTCTGCTGGCGCTGGCGGGTCAGGCCTGGCGGGTCGCCCCGCCAACCTTCAAGACTCAAATGACTCGCCTGGATCACCCAATGGGCGAAATGGCCACCGCGCTGCAACAGTCCGGGTTACCGCTTCAGACGATCGTGACGGACGACTACTACCTGGCTGGATCATTGCGACTTCAGCTGCCCCACAGCAACCTGCATACGGCCAACCCGACCTTGCGGCTGCCACGTCCTGCGTCAGGTCAGCTGGCCCTGCTGTTGTGGGAATCGGCCGACGCCGGGCCGCCCGCCGAAGCACTGCTCAGCCGTGTGCACCAGACCACCGGCTGCACGCTAGATGCCGACGCGCCTGGTGAGCCTGCCATCGGACCACGCCTGCAGGTGCGCTACGGAAAAAATCGCGCGGCCACCTATTCGGTGCGCACCGCACGCTTGCGTTGCTGAACGCGAGGGGGCGCCGGCTGTTGCTGATAGAGCGCATTGGCCGCCTCAAGTTCAAAGATGACCGCGTCACGTAATCCCTGCGGCGCAAGCACCTCCACCGACGCGCCATGGCGCATCACTTCCATGACCAGTTCACGCGGATCGTTGTAGGGCAGCTCCAGCACCCAATGCTGTTGATCATCGAAGCGCCCACGCTGCTGCGGATGCCAGGTTTCCGCAGCCACCCAGCGAGCACGTTCGGGTGCAAAACGCAGGGTCGCCCAGTTCACTTCGCGGCCTGAAAAAATGCCGTAACCGCTTTCCATCACCTCTGCGAGCGCAGCGCGCCCGACCTCTCGGGCTGGCTCATCGAGTAAGTCTGCGGCGCTGATCGCATCGATGGCGAAACTGCGCACATCGCGCCGCAGATGGCACCAGGCCACGAGATACCAGTTGTCGCGATAAAAGACCATCTGTTGCGGCGACACCGTTCGCTCGGTCGTCTCGCCTGTCATGCGCGAATAGTGCGTCAGTCGCAAACGGCAGCGTCGCAAGGTGGCCGTTGAGACCGCCTCGAAATGCCGCACCGCAGGGGTACGGCGGGCGGCACTGATCAGTCGGAAGCGTCGCTCGACTTCTTCAGCGCTATGGTCAGCACTGCCCAGGAGGGCCCGCAAGCGTGCCTGCAATGGTCGGATCTGCGCCTCCAGCAACCCGGGCTGCAGTTCAGCAAGGAGCTGCTGCATGAGCAGCAATGCATGCGCCTCGGAGGCATTGAACCACAGGCCCGGCAGGGCAAATGCAGGGCCACTTGCAGCCTGCGCGTAGCGATAGCCCCCCTCGAACCGATCCCACTCAATGGGCGCGTTGAGGCGATCACGCATGTATTCCAGGTCGCGCTTGAACGTGGCACGCGACACCGAAAGCACCTCAAGAAAACGGTCAATACCGACTGCACGCCCGGACTGCAGCAGCTGATCGATCTGGTAGAAGCGTTCGGTCCGATCCATGCAGGCGATGATGCCATGCACCCGCTTGCACTGCCCCACGCTGAACTCGCTGGACAGTTGCTTCGTGCGGTGCGGCATTCGTGCGAGCATCGCATGCACCATCGACGCATCCTTCAGGAGTCACTGACCATGCTTTCCAGCTGCGCCCTTTCCGCCCGACTTGCCTTTACTCCCTGGCGGTCCACCCTGTCTGTCGTGTGGCTCGCCTTCGCCCTCGGTGGCTGCGCCTCAGTAGCCGACTGGATCCAGGGCCCACCCCCCGCCGCCACTGCGGTCGATGGTGCACTGGTGGGACCTGGCGGCATGACCCTCTATACGTTCGATCGCGATACGGCAGGCAGCGGCACCAGCGCCTGCGTCGCGCAATGTGCCACCAGCTGGCCGCCTTTGCTGGCGGCCAGCGATGCACGCGCCAAGAGCGACTGGAGTCTGATCCCGCGCCCGGGCGGCGCGCGGCAATGGGCCTACAAGGGCCAGCCGCTCTACTACTGGAGCAAGGATGCCAAGCCCGGTGACCGAAGCGGCGACGGCGTCAACAATGCGTGGCGCCTGGCTCGGCCCTGACTCACTGCACCGTCCTCAGTCACCCTGAGTGCTTGGGCGAAGATCGCCCAAGCAAATCGAGCGTGTGCCGGGCAATCACCAGTTCTTCATCGGTGGGCACACGCCATGCCTCAAGTCGGCTGTCAGATGCGCTGATCCGGACGGCGGCCCCTGAGCCTGCAGCCACCTGAGCGCCGGCGTTGGCGTTCGCATCGAGGGTCAACCCCAGCCAGGCCAGCCGCTCACACACGGCCGCACGGATACGCGGACTGTTTTCGCCAATGCCCGCCGTGAACACCAACGCATCGAGCCCCCCCATGGCCACCGCCAGCGACCCAACTTCCCGGGCCAGGCGATAGACGAAATACTCGATGGCCAGTGCTGCACCAGGCGCCTCACTCGATTCGAGTGCACGCATGTCATGCGACACCCCGGATAAGCCGAGCAGACCGGAGCGCTTGTACAAAAGGTCCTCGATCGCATCGAGAGACATGCCTCGCTCACGCGCCAGATGGAGCACCACACCGGGATCGAGGCTGCCGGTTCGCGTGCCCATGGGACAGCCATCCAGGGCGGTGAATCCCATGGTGCTGGCCACGCTGCGACCCGCATGGAGTGCACACATCGAGACGCCGTTGCCCAGATGGGCGACCACGGTACGCCCGGCGAATGCCTGCGGCGCGCAGTCGCGCAAGCGGGTCGCGACGAACTCATACGACAAACCGTGGAATCCGTAGCGACGAATGCCTTCGTCGTAAAACTGTCGCGGCAGGGCAAACAGTTCAGCCACCACCGGCTGCGTCCGATGAAACGCGGTATCAAAGCAGGCGACCTGCGGCAGAGCAGGCTGCTCGGTGAGCAGTCGCTCGATCGGGCCCAGATTGTGCGGTTGATGCAGGGGCGCAAGCGACACCAGCTGCTGCAGCGCAGCCAAGGTAGGACGATCCACGCGCACCGGGGCACTGAACGCGGTGCCGCCATGCACCACGCGGTGACCCACGCCCACTAGTCGCCGGCCCTGCAACTGCGCCTCGACCCATCGCCACAGGCCGTCCAGGGCCTCGCTCGCATGGTGGGGCACCCGATCAGAGCTTGCGCCCGGCAGCCCACCATCGACCGACACCTCAGGACGACCATCTGCGAAGCGCGCCTTGAATCGCAGCGTCGCACCGAACCCCTCCACCTGCCCGCGCACGCACTCGCGAAGTGTGCCGTGATCGGCATCGAAAAGCGTGAACTTCAAACTGGAGGAGCCGGCATTCAGCACCAGCACGGCATCGCCGCGAGACGTCCCGGTCATGCCGCAATCATGGGCGCACTGATGGGCCCACCGAGGGGCGCATGAGCCAGACGGTCAGCGACCATCAACACCGCCACCGCGCAGGAGGCCAGACGCGCGCGCACGGAATCGGCGCGACTGGTGAGGATGATCGGCACGCGGGCGCCCAGCACCACGCCCGCCGCTTCGGCCTGCCCCATGAATGTGAGCTGCTTGGCCAGGATGTTGCCCGCTTCCATATCCGGCATGAGCAGGATGTCGGGGTCGCCGGCCACGACCGATCGGATGCCCTTGATGCGGGCCGCTTCGGCACTGATCGCGTTGTCCATGGCGAGCGGGCCGTCCAGAAGCCCGCCTGTGATCTGGTCACGTTCAGCCATCTTGCACAGCGCCGCCGCATCGAGCGTGGAAGGGATCCGCGGAGTCACGGTCTCGACCGCCGACAGGATGGCGACCTTGGGTTGCGCGATGCCCAGCGCATGGGCCAGATCGATCGCGTTCTGACAGATGTCGCGCTTGTCCTCAAGCGTGGGCACGATGTTGATCGCGGCATCTGTGACCATCAGCAGCTTGTGATACGCCGGCACATCCATGAGGAACACATGCGACAGGCGCCGCCCGGTGCGCAAACCCGTGTCCTTGTTGACCACCGCACCAAGCAGTTCATCGGTATGCAAACTGCCTTTCATCAGCAGCCCGGCCTCGCCACTGCGCACCAGGGCCACTGCTGCGTCGGCCGAAGCGTGACTATGCGCTGTATCGATCAGACGCAGCCCGGAAATGTCCAGACCTGCCTGATTTGCCACGCCCTCGATGCGTACGCGCGGCCCGACCAGCACCGGCACGATCAAATGCTGCTCAAAGCCTTGCACCGCTGCGCTGAGTGCGGCTTCACTGCAGGGGTGCGCAACCGCCGTGACGATCGGCTCCAGCGCTCGCGCAGCATGCATGAGCGCTGCAAAACGATCGTTGCCTGCAGTGGTTTGTGAATTTGACGGGGAGGCGGTTGACATCGCAGGGTCAGCATCGCCGATCAAAGGGGCTGGCGGGCAGAGTGTGCTCAGCGAACACCGAATCTGGAGCGGGTGACGGGAATCGAACCCGTGTCTGAGGCTTGGGAAGCCGCCGTTCTACCATTGAACTACACCCGCAGCGCTGCGAATTCTAACCCAAGCCCTCTAGTGCTCGGCCGCCAGCCAAGCGCAGCCCCTGCTGGGTGAGCGTGCATCAAGCCGGACTTATTGCGCCGGGCGCAGCTTGATCCCCTGAAGGTTGGAGACCGTATCGCGGCCCGAACACTTCACCGTGGCCACCTGGCGCCCCTTGATCTCGACGACCACACCCGATTCCTGAATCCGATCGATGCTGTCGAAGGTGTCATAGACCGAATACACCGTGTCGCCATTCGGGACGTTCACGGTGTAGGACTGCGTGCGGCCGATGCCCTGCCATTGGTAGGTGGTGACCGATGCACGCGGCTGCGAGACGACGATCTCTGGCTTGCCCTGGGGCCGACCAAAGGCGTACTCGATGGAAGCACCCGCATCGCACAGCTCAATCGCCTTGCCCTGTGCGGTGGTGCACCGAAACACCGTCTTCTGGTTGGGCTGGCAGGCCGCCTGAGCGACTGGAACCAACGCGACCGCAGTCAGGGCGGCCAACAGGATCGATGCGTTCATCGCGCGCACGCGTCAGAGTTTGAGCAACTGAAGGAATTCGCGGCGCAAACCTTCGTTATTCAGAAATGCACCACGCATGACACTGTTCGTCATGTGCGGTTCATCGTCTTTCACGCCACGCCATTGCATGCAGAAATGATCGGCCGAGAGCACCAGCGCAATACCGGCCGGTTTCAGCCGCGCCTCGAGCAGGTCGGCCAGCTGCATCACGGCCTCTTCCTGAATTTGCGGCCGGCTCATCACCCACTCGGCGATGCGCGCGTATTTGGACAGGCCGATCAGTTGCGAGCCCGCCCCCGGCATGATGCCGATCCAGAGGCGCCCCATGATCGGTACCAGATGATGTGAGCAGGCACTGCGCACCGTGATCGGCCCGATGATCATCAGTTCGTTGATTTTCTCGGCGTTGGGGAACTCGGTGACCTTGGGCATGGGGCGATAGCGCCCACGAAAGACTTCTTCCAGGTACATCCGTGCCACCCGGCGTGACGTGTCCTGACTGTTGTGATCGTTGTCCGTGTCGATCACCAGACTGCGCAACACGCCCTCGATACGCTCCGAGACTTCGCTCTCAAGCGCTTTGAGCTCGTCATCGCCATGGATGAAATCGGAAATGTTGTCATTGGCGTGAAAACGGCGGCGTGCCGAGGTCACGCGCTCGCGAATGACCTCAGACATGGGGCGACCAAGCGATGCGGCGGATTTCGGGTCGCTCATGAGCGCGCTCCTGTGGGATGAACCAAGGGAAAACCAGGGGGAAAAAGCAAATCGACTAGGTCACCAGCGCGTACATACGGCGCATGGCGCTCGAACGGCTCACTTCAGACGGCGGGCCACAGAGTCGACCTGGCCCATCTACAGACGGAGGGCCGTTTCACCCGCTGACCGCAGTTTAGCCTTCGCGAACCGGGAGATGTCGCACACCCCCTCGCGACCATCGGAATTGCACCGACACTCAAACAGTGATCGGTCCGGGCAGACAAGGGCCCGAATGGTCAGGTGCGCCCGGAGTGTGCCCCCTTGACTCCTGAATTGCGCCTGTATCATCCGAGCCTCGTGGAGATGCAGGACAAGGTCTCGACACCCTGCAGGAGAAACCTGTGCCATCACTGAACCGTCTTGCCTCGCTCGTAGTGCTCGTGACCGCAGGCGCCCTGCCGCTTGCCCAGGCGGGTGAGTCCGTCCACACCGCAGGCAGCCATCTGTCTGCACCGTGGACGATCCGTGATGAGGCAATGCCGCTTCCGGTCACACTGCAACTGAGCTATCCGCTGCTGGCTCAGGCGGCTGTCAGCGGTGGGCAGGATATGGTGGGGTCGCCCCTGAGCATGGCGCCCACACCACGCGCTGCGCAATGTGCTGCGTCCTATCGCTTGCCCTGGGGTCCCATTCGCAACTGCACCGACGCCATTGCCGCCGGGGTAGGGTCACTGGCCATGGTGGCGGGCTTCCTGGGCTGGTGGAGCGATGGTTTCAGCTCCCAATTCAAGTTTCGCAACGAGGGCTGGTTCGGGCCGGAGACCTACTCCGCTGGCATCGACAAGCTTGGCCACGCGTTCTCGATCTACGTCACAACACGCCTGCTGAGCCAGGCGTTCACCTGGGCCGGTGACCCGCGCGAGATGTCTGTGGCGCGTGCCGGGATGCTCAGCTTTGCCATCGGCCTGGGCATTGAAGTTTTTGATGGTCTGGAAAAATCAGGGAAATACGGTTTTTCGTGGCAAGACATGATCATGAACAGTGCGGGCATCCTGCTGGGCATGGTCGCAGAGGACAACCCTGATTTTGACAAGTGGTTTGCGTTTCGCTGGCGCAGGGAATCGAGTTCTCTCGTTGGCAGTGGCACCTACGACAGTCACCAGTACTTCGGCGTGCTCCGACTCTCCGGGTGGTCCGAACTGGGCCCCTACAATCCGCTCCGGTATGTGGAGCTCATGGTGGGGTACGGCGCCTTCGGCTACCGGGGCGACAGCGACAACAGCAACTATGCCAATCGTCAGCGCAGCCTGTACGCTGGGGTGGGGCTGAACCTCACCGAACTGCTCGATCGGACGGCGTTCAGCGGCAGCCTGCAAGGCGGGCGTACGCAGTGGTTCGCCACCGAGTTCCTGAAGTACGTGCAGGTGCCTGGCACGGCCAGCATCCACGCAGCCAAGACCTGGAAACCCTGATCGCCACGCACCATGCAGGTCATTGTCAACGGCCACCCCAGAACGCTGCGTGATGCGGCCACGGTGCTCGAGCTGCTTCAGGAGATGGACCTGATCGGCAAGCGCGTGGCGGTCGAATGCAATGGCAGTATCGTGCCGCGTTCCGCCCATGGGCAGCACTCGCTCGCGGAGGGCGATCGGCTGGAGGTGGTCGTGGCGGTTGGCGGCGGCTGACAAGCGTATCTCACGTACTTCAAGGCACGCAGCACGGATGGTCCAACCCTGAGCCATCCAAACTGTTCAGTCACCCGACAACTGATTTGATGCATCGCTCTTGTATTCAACGCTCTGTCCGGAGATCCCTGATGTTGCTTCGCTTTCCGATCGCACGTGTTCTGCTGACGCTGCTCGTCAGTGTGTCCATCAGTGCCTGTGCCGGCCTGAGCCCGAGCGCTCCGGTCAATGTCGATGTGGTGGGCGTGGAGCCCAGTCAAGGCCAGGGCATGGAGGGTCGATTCCTGGTCAAGCTGCGTGTACAGAACCCGACCGATAAGCCCATCGAGTACGACGGTGTGTACGTCGAGCTCGAAGTCCGGGGTATTCGCATGGCCAGCGGGGTGAGCAATGAGCGCGGCAGCGTGGCGCGCTTTGGGGAGTCGGTGGTCGTGGTACCGGTGTCGGTGCCCATCAGCGCATTGGTTCGGCAGGCGATGAGCCTGGCGGGTGGCAACCTTGGCAAGGTGGATTACGCAGTCAAAGGGCGCTTGAACGGTCCCATGTTCGGCGGGGCCTCGTTCAAATCAACAGGCGAGTTTGCGCTACCCGCGGCGGCGTCCGAAGCGGCTGGCCGCTGAGTCGCATCCCAGGCACGCCCAAGCCTGTTGAGTGCGTTGATGTGACGCGGTCCTCTTTCATGTCGGTACATAGCGCAGCACGCTGTGCAGCCCATGGCGGCCGCTAGAATGAGCATGGACGATCTGTGCCTGATAGCCCTGAACCGATTCGCCCCGAACCGAGCGTGTGCCCCTCATGACTGACCCGACTCCGATGGCCTCCGATGATGCACTGATGATCGGTCGGCGCAGCTTTTCGTCCCGCCTGCTGATCGGGACTGGAAAATACCGCGACTTTGATGAAACACGCCGCGCCGTCGAAGAAAGCGGCGCGCAGATCGTCACTGTGGCGATCCGCAGGACCAACATCGGTCAGACCGCAGGCGAGCCCAGCCTGCTGGATGCGCTGCCGCCCTCGCGCTTCACGTATCTGCCCAATACCGCAGGGTGCTACAACGCCGAAGATGCGATACGCACGCTGCGCCTGGCGCGCGAACTGCTGGATGACCACACGCTCGTCAAGCTCGAAGTGCTGGGCGACCCGCACAACCTGTATCCCAACATGCCCGAGACCCTCAAGGCCGCCGAGACGCTGGTGAAAGAAGGCTTCGAGGTGATGGTCTATTGCAGCGACGATCCGATCCAGGCGCGCGTGCTCGAGTCGATCGGTTGCGTGGCGATCATGCCGCTCGCTTCGCTCATTGGTTCGGGCATGGGCATCCTCAATCCCTGGAACCTGCAACTGATCCTGGAGAAAGCGTCCGTACCAGTGATCGTCGATGCGGGGGTGGGCACCGCCTCAGACGCCGCCATCGCCATGGAATTGGGCTGTGCGGGTGTGCTGATGAACACCGCGGTCGCCGCAGCCCGTGAGCCGGTGCGCATGGCACGCGCCATGCGAAAAGCAGTTGAAGCGGGCCGTGACGCTTATCTGGCCGGTCGCATGCCGCGCAAGCTCTACAGTGCTGCGCCGTCTTCACCGGTGGGCGGCATGATCGGCACGGCCAGTCAGCCCTGACCACATCTTGACTGAGTCGACCCCCTCTTCTGAACGCCCCGGGCATATCCGCAGCTTTGTGCTGCGTCGGGGTCATTTATCGGATGCGCAGCGCGACGCGTGGGAGACGCTGCTGCCGCGTTTTGGCGTACCTGACCATGACGATCTCATCGACTTTCCCGGGCTGTTCGGGCGAGTCGCGCCAGTGGTGCTGGAAATCGGTTTCGGCATGGGGCACACCACCGCGCAAATTGCCGCCGCGCGCCCCGCGATCGACTTCCTGGGCATCGAGGTGTACACGCCCGGTGTAGGCAGCCTGCTGAAGACCCTGGCGCAACAGGACTTGAGCAATGTACGGGTGATCCAGCGCGACGCGGTCGAGGTGCTCCAGCGCATTGCGCCTGCATCGCTGGCCGGGGTGCATATCTACTTTCCCGACCCCTGGCCCAAAGCCAGACACCACAAACGCCGGCTGATTCAGCCTGCGTTCGTCTCGCAACTCATCACCCGCCTGCAGCCAGGCGGCTACCTGCATTGCGCCACCGACTGGCAACCCTATGCCGATCAGATGCTCGAGGTCCTGTCGGCACAACCTGAGCTCATCAATACCGCCGCGGGATTCGCCCCTCGGCCGGACTGGCGCCCGCTGACCAAGTTTGAGCATCGGGGCCTGAAACTCGGACATGGCGTGTGGGACCTGATCTTCGAGCGCGCCCCCAACACCAAGGAGCACAACCCATGAAAACCTGGCTTGTAACAGGCGGTGGCACCGGAATCGGACGCGCCACCGCGCTGCGGCTGGCGGGCCCAGACCAGGCAGTCGTGATCAATTACAGCCGCAGCGCCGATGCAGCGCGTGCCACCGCCTCAGAATGCGAGGCGCGCGGTGCCAAAGTCCTGGTGCTGGCAGGCGATGTCTCGCGTGATGAAGATTGCCGCGCCATGGCAGCGGCGATTGAACAGGCCTTCGGTGGCCTGAATGGCCTGGTGAACAACGCAGGCACCACGCGCTTTGCACCGGCCGGCGACCTGGACGCCGTGACAGCCGACGACTTTCACGCGATCTACGCTGTCAACGTGATTGGCACTTGGCAAATGACCCGTGCCTGCGCACCCATGCTGCGGGCTGCACAAGGTGCGGTCGTGAACGTGTCATCGGCTTCGGCGCTCAATGGCGGCGGCTCATCGCCAGCCTATTCTGCAAGCAAGGGCGCGCTGAACACCATGACCATGGGTCTGGCCCGAGCCCTGGCTCCCGATGTGCGGGTCAATGCGATCAACCCTGGTTTTGTCGAAACCGACTGGCATATCCGCGGGTTGGGCGAGGAACGCTTCGATGCAGTACGCAAGAGCGTTGCGCAAAACACGGCACTGCGTTCGACCCTGGTGCCAGACGATCTGGCCCAGGCGATCGTCTGGATGCTGGATCAGCCGCTCATGACCGGGCAGAACATTACGGTCGATGCGGGCAGTTCGCTGGGCTCCCCCACTTCACTGCTGCAAAAACGCTGAGACAACAGACTGCATGATGCGAGCACTGCTGCACGTCAGCATCGTGGCACTGACCCTCATCGGGTGGGGGCCGGCACAGGCTCAAACCCTGGGTCTCTCCATGTTCGGTCTGCTCGACGCGGCGCTGGAGTATTCCAACAGCGATGCCAACTCAACGGTCGAGGGCACTGCGCGCGCGCAGGGGCAGTCTGGCGTGCGCGTGCAAAGCGGCGTGCAATATGGGTCACGGCTCGCCTTTGCTGGCGCGCACGATCTGGGCGCCGGGACCAAAGCCATCTTCACCATCGAACACCGTTTTGCGGTCGACACCGGCGACACGCTGGGAGGCAATGGCGCGGTCCCTGGCTCGCTCAAGTACTGGAACGCACGCGCCTGGGCTGGGCTGGACGGCCCCTGGGGGCGCATCACCGCAGGCCGCCAGTACGTGCCACTCTTCAATGCGTTCCTTCCCATCGACGTCACCGGATTTGGCTTTTACAACTCGATGGACCGGTACTTCAACCTGAGAGTGGACAACTCGCTGGAGTACGCCACGCCCACAGTGGGCGGGTTCACTGCAGCCTTCATGTATGCCGCAGGCGAGTCGTTCGATACGGTATCGCGTGCCGACTCATGGGGCGCGGGGTTCAGGTGGTTGCGCGACAATTGGATCGCCGGTGCAGGCTACATGCGCTATGGCCAGACCAATGGCGTAGCGCGCGAGGAATGGGGCGCCGGGCTATCGTATCGCTTCGCGCCCGACACGCAACTGGGCATCGCGTACATCGAGAGCGACCGAAGCGGTCTGCCCACCCACAGCTACCATGTCAGCGGCTCGATGCGGCTGGCGGGCGGCACGGTGCTGCTGAACTGGGCGCGGCTGATGCAGACCGGTCTACCCGACTCAGGCCGCTGGGGGCTCAGTTATCGGGTGCCGCTTTCCAATCGCACACAGTGGTACGTCTCGAGCGGTTACAACGCCGACCTCACCCGCACGCCCAGCGCGCCGCTGGTGCAGTTCAACGAATTGCGACTGGCGGTGGGCGTGCTGCATCGCTTCTGAGCACCGGAAAAGCGCACACAGACAGCGTGCACATAGTGACCTACATACGTCGACGCGCATACATCAAAAAAAAGCCCGGATCACCGGGCGTTTTTTTTGATGCCATGACTGTCAGGCGGTCTGAGCGCCCGAAGCGATCAATGATCCAGTGCAGCAAACCGCTCCAGATGGGCATCGGCATCGCCGAACTGCTGGGCGATCATGGTCAGCCGGCGGAAAGTATGCGAGACCTTCATTTCCTCGGTCATCCCCATGCCGCCATGCAGCTGAATCGACTCCTGAGAAATCTGGCGGCAGGCGTCAGCCACCTTGATCTTGGCTGCTGACACCACACGCGCGCGCTCCTTCGGATCGGTCGCCGTATCAACCTTAGAGCAGGCCAGAAAGCACATGGAACGCGCCTGCTCGGTGCTCACGAACATTTCGACCATGCGATGCTGCAAGGCCTGGAACGAACCGATGGGTGCACCGAATTGCTTGCGGGTCTTGAGGTACTCCAGCGTGGTGTCGTTAGCAAACTGCATGGCACCCACCGCTTCGGCGCACAGCAACGCAGTCGCAAAATCCACGGCCTCCTCGATCGCCGGCAGCGCCGCGCCTTCGGTGCCAATCAGGGCATCAGCGGACACTTGCACGGCGTCGAATTTCACATCGGCCCCACGCTGGTTGTCGATGGTGCGATAAGGCGTCATCGACACCCCCTTGGCACCTGCGGCCACGAGGAACAAGGAAATGCCCGACGCATCGCCGGGTTTGCCGGCGGTGCGGGCACTGACCACGATGTGTTGGGCGAGCGGCGCACCAATGACGACGCGCTTGAGCCCGTTGAGCGTCCAGCCGCCGGCCGACCGGGTGGCGGTGGCACTGACCTGCGCTAAACGATACCGCGCGCCGTCTTCCGTATGGGCAAACGCCAGCTTGTGCGAACCGTCGATCACGCCGCTCAGCACATCGGACTTCTGGCCGTCGCTGCCCGCCTTGTCGATCAGGCGCGCAGCCAGGACTGTGGCCAGCACCGGCTCGACGACGAGCGCGCTGCCGACCGCCTGCATCGCGCTCATCATGTCTACTGCGCCGCCGCCAATGCCGCCTGCCGCCTCGGAGAACGGGATGGACAGCACGCCCATTTCGGCGAGCTGCTTCCAGACTGCCTCGCTGGCACCTGACTCGGAGCGCACGATCTGCTTGCGCGCCTCGAAGCCGTATTGATCGTTGAGATACCGGCCGACCGATTCGGCCAGCAGGCGCTGTTCTTCATTGAGTTCGAAATTCATGGTCAGAGGCCCAGGCTGGCTTTGGCGATGATGTTGCGCTGGATCTCATTGGACCCGGCATAGATGCTGGTCTTGCGGTAGTTGGCATAGCGCGGAGCAAGCCCCGCGAGTGCGTCATCAAACGCCACGGCATCCTGACTGCCGGTGGCCTTGAACGGCGCTGCCATCGGGCCCGCTGCCTGATACATCAGTTCGGTCAGTGCCTGCTGGATTTCGGTGCCACGAATCTTGAGCATCGACACATCTGCGCCCGGCGGGCGACCGCCGCGCATGGCATCGAGAAAGCGCAGGTTGGTGATTTCGAGTGCCATGAGTTCAACCTCGACCCGCGAGAGCCGGTCACGGAAGCGCGGATCGTCCATCAGCGCCTTGCCCTGACCATCGGTCTGCTCGGCCGCAAAGACCTTGAGCCGGGCCAGCTCGCGCTTGGAGCCACCGATGCGCCCGGTGTTGAGGCGCTCATGGCCCAGCAGGTACTTGGCCACCGTCCAGCCCTTGTCTTCCTCATGCACCAGGTTCTCGAGGGGCACCTCGACATTCTCGAAAAACACCTCGTTCACTTCATGCCCACCGTCCATGAGGATGAGCGGACGCACGGTGATACCCGGTGTTTTCATGTCGATGAGCAGGAAGCTGATGCCCTCCTGGCGGATCTTGGTGTCCAGGTTCGTGCGCACCAGACAGAAGATCCAGTCGCCATGCTGGCCCATGGTGGTCCAGATTTTCTGGCCATTGACCACGTATTTGTCGCCCTTGCGCTCAGCGCGGGTCTTGAGCGAAGCGAGGTCCGAACCGGAGCCAGGCTCGGAATAGCCCTGAACCCAGAAATCGTCGCCGTTGTAAATGCGGGGCAGAAAACGGTTTTTCTGTGCATCGCTGCCGAATTTCAGCAGCACCTGCGCGCACATGGTGACTCCGAACGGCACGATCGGCGGCGTACCGGCCTGACCGCACTCTTCTTCGAAGATATAGCGCTGTGTGACATCCCAGTCAGGGCCGCCCCACTCCTTGGGCCAGGCAGGCGCCACCCAGCCCTTCTTGGCCAGGATTTTGTGCCAGCGCAGCAATTCTTCTTTGGTGTACGACTCGCCGTCTTCGCCCTTGAGGCGCAGATCGGCCGGCAGATTGGCTTCAAGCCAGGTGCGAACCTCGTCCCGAAAGGCGAGTTCTTCCTTGGAGTAATTCAGATCCATGGCGGGGGGCTCCCTGTGAGTGTGTGCAAGGCCCGGATGCGCGCTGCATCACATTGGGCTCAGACCCGGGAGATTACCGCAACTGTGCAACAGCCCGACGCATGCCGACCGGGCGCCATGCGGGCGCGTGACACACCCGCCAGTTGCCGCGCTTCAGGGGAGCCAGCTCGAGATGAGATCCACAACCAGATCCACAACCGCCTGCACGGCCGTCAGAAGATCGTCGTCAAGGATGCGAAGAAAGTCTTCAATCATGGGAAGGGGGCGTCAGGGGTGAGCCGGGCATGTGCATCGCCAGATCACTTCGGTTAATCGTACCGGGATTGTGCGGTTGCAGCAATTGCTCCGCCCTGACCACACCGGCAGGTCGCGCTGTCAGAGACCGTGCAGCGCGCCGATCACGGCCTGCCCGTAGCGCTGAAGCTTGGTCGCCCCCACACCGGGCACGCTGCGCAGCGCATCCACGTCCAAGGGATTGACCCGGGCAATATCGGCCAGATGCGCATCATGAAAAATCACGTACGGGGGCACACCCTGGGTGCGCGCCGCTTCGCCGCGCCAGGCGCGTAAACGCTCAAATCGGCTGCGGGCGGACTCATCCAGTCCCAGTGCTGCGGCGGCACTGCCTGCTGTGCTGCGGGCATTGCCTGGGCTGCGGGGCTTGCGGCCCACTGCGGCCGATGCCTGCTGAACGGCACGTGAGAGCAGCACCGTCTGTTCGCCGCGCAGCACCGGCCGGGCGGCATCGGTGAGCTCCAGTACGCCGAAGCGGTCGTGCGCCACATCGACCCAGCCCCGGGCCACCAGTTGCCTGAGCAAGGCGTGCCAGGTGCGCGTATCCAGGTCAGCGCCAATGCCAAAGGTGGACAGCTGATCATGGCCGCGCTGCACGATGCGTTCATCGCGCTCGCCACGCAGCACACCAATCACATGGTGCGCACCAAAAGCGGAGCCTGCCTGACGAATCCGGTAAATGCACGACAGCAATTTGCGCGCAGGCTCGGTCGCGTCCCAGCGCTGCGGCGGCGTGAGGCAGTTGTCGCAATTGCCGCATGGCGTGGCGGCCTCGCCAAAATAGCGCAGCAGATGCACCCTGCGGCAGTCGTCGGCTTCGGCCAATGCAACCATGGCGTCGAGCTTGGCACGCGACATTCGTTTGTATTCGTCCTGCGCCGGCGACTCGTCAATCAGTCTGCGATTGTTGACCACATCCTGCAGGCCATAAGCCATCCAGGCCACCGAAGGCAGACCATCACGACCCGCGCGCCCGGTCTCCTGGTAATACGCCTCGACGCTCTTGGGCATGTCCAGATGGGCGACGAAACGCACGTCGGGCTTGTCGATACCCATCCCGAAGGCCAGGGTGGCCACCATCACCACAGCGTCCTCGCGCAAAAAGCGCGCCTGATTTTCAGCCCGCTGCGTGGCGTGCATGCCAGCGTGATACGCCAGCGCATCAAAACCTTGTCCGTTGAGCCAGGCGGCCGTGTCATCGACGCGCTTGCGTGTGCCGCAATACACGATGCCGCAGGCGTCCTCGGGCTGTTCGCGCAGCAGGCTCAGCAACTGACGTCTGGGCTCATCGCGGGGCACGATCGCATAACGGATATTGGGCCGATCAAAGCTGGAGACGAACTCACGCGCATCCTGCAGGGCCAGACGCTCACGAATCTCGGTGCGGGTGAGTGCATCGGCCGTGGCGGTGAGCG
>CANHUQ010000001.1 GCA_947463885.1 Burkholderiales bacterium | reverse complement strand
TCGCGCCCGGCAATTGGGTGTCGAGTTGCCGATCACGCAAGCTGTGGCTGCCGTGCTCTTTGAGGGCCGTGCCCCCCGTGAAGCTGTGGCGGCGCTGCTGGCCCGCGAGCCGCGTGCCGAGCATCACACCGAGCCTCGCACCGAGCCTCTCACTGAACCGCGCACCGAGCCGCGCACCGAGCCGAGATGAGCCCCGCGCTGCCCCCCCACAAGGCACTTCATGAGTGAGCCGGTCCAGCCCGCGCCCGACAGCGTCTCACGCACCCGACTGGCCGTGTGTGTGTTCTGTGGAGCTCGCCCAGGCTCGCAGCCGCGCTTTCTCGAGCTCGCCCGACGCACCGGCACCGCCATTGCCCGCAGCGGCGCCACGCTGGTCTATGGCGGCGGCAGCGTCGGCATGATGGGCGCACTGGCCGATGCGGCACTGCAGGCCGGTGGCGAGGTGATCGGTGTCATCCCCAGCGCGCTCGTGGCGCGCGAGGTGGGCCATGCAGCCCTCACCCGCAATGAGGTGGTCGCCGACATGCAGGTGCGCAAGCAACGCATGATCGAGTTGTCCGACGCTTTTCTGACGCTGCCCGGTGGTCTGGGCACGCTCGATGAATTGTTCGAAGTGCTCACGCTGCGCCAGCTGCGCGAACACGACAAACCCATTCTGGTGGTGGATGACGAGGCTTACTTTGCCCCGCTGGTGGCGTGCTTGCGCAGCATCGTAGCCCACGAACTGGCCTCGCAAGTCGACATCGATGTCATGGAGCGCTTCGATACCCCCGAAGCTGCCTTGGCAAGGTTGGGCCTGCACGCGCCGCCCACCTGACGCCTTCACCACGTATTCAACAACACACACTCAACCGAGGAGACCTTTGCATGCAGTTCGATCCCAAGCGCTTCGATCCCAAGACCCGCCATGCGCCCTGTGCCAGTGCCGACGAAGCGCTGGTGACCCGTCGCTCGATTCGCGCTTTCCTGCCCAAGCCCGTGCCGCTCGAGACGGTCAATGACATCCTCGAAGTGGCCGCCCGCGCGCCCTCGGGCACCAACACCCAGCCCTGGAAGGTGTACGCCGTGGCCGGCGAGCGCCGCGTGGAGCTTAGCCGCAAGATTCTGGCCGCTTTCGACGACCCCGCGATCGCCAAGACCCACAGTCGCGAATATGCCTATTACCCCCAGCAATGGACGTCGCCATATGTCGATCGCCGTCGCAAGGTGGGTTGGGACATGTACGGCATGCTGGGCATCGGCAAAGGCGACTTTGAAAAAACGCACGTGCAGCACGGGCGCAATTACGCCTTCTTCGATGCGCCGGTGGGGCTGATGTTCACTATTGACCGCATCCTGGAGCGTGGCAGCTGGCTCGACTACGGCATGTTTATCCAGAACGTGATGGTGGCGGCCCGAGGCCGCGGGCTCGACACCTGCCCGCAGGCCGCGTTCCTGGATTTCCACACCATCATTGCCGAGCACCTCGGCATTCCGTCCAACGAGATGCTGGTGTGCGGCATGTCGCTGGGATGGGCCGATCCGGACGCCCTGATCAATACCCTCTACACCGACCGCGAATCCGTCCCAGGCTTTGCCAAGTTCGACGGGTTCTGAGTCAGGTCCCGCCCTCGAAGCCTGACTGACGCCAGGCTTCGAATACCACCACCGCCACCGCATTCGACAGGTTCAGGCTGCGATTGCCGTCGCGCATGGGCAGGCGCAGCTGTTGGGGCGCGGCAATCTGTTCGCGCACCTGCGCAGGCAGCCCCGCGCTCTCCGACCCGAACACGAACCAGTCACCCGGCTGAAAACGCTGCTGGTGCACGCCGTGCTGGCCACGGGTGGTCAGTGCGAACAGCCGATCGGCCGGCGGGCGGTGCGTCTGCAGCAGTGCCTGCCAATTGGGGTGGACCTGCACGCTCGCCCATTCGTGATAATCGAGGCCGGCTCGGCGCAGCTTTGCATGGTCCAGCGCAAACCCCAGCGGCTCGACCAGATGCAGTTGCGCGCCGGTATTGGCGCACAGGCGAATCACGTTGCCTGTGTTCGGAGGGATTTCCGGATGAACGAGCACGACATGGAACATGGTGTGAGTCTAGTGCAGCATCGTTCTTAGTCGGTGCGTGCAGCCAGCAGGGCGGTGACCCGCACCGCGCCTGCGTCTTTGAGTGCCTGAGCGGCCGCGATGACCGTGCTGCCGCTTGTCATGACGTCATCGACCAGACCGACACGACACCCCTCCAGGCGACCGTGCACGATGAACGCATCGGTGAGATTGGCGCGGCGTTGTGCCAGACCGAGCCGGCTCTGTTCGGGCGTGTCGCGTCGCCGGGCCAGACTGTGGGCCAGTACGGGCAGGCGATCGCCCATGCAGCGTGACATGGCGCGCGCCATTTCCAGCGACTGATTGAATCCTCGAGTGCGCAGCCGTTCAGGACCCAGGGGCACGGGGATCAGGCAGTCCAGCACAGGCGGATCGGTTTGCCCCAGCCAGGCGGTGGCGAGCAATTCGCCCAGTGGCCGGGCCAGCGCGAGTTGGCGGCCGAATTTCAGGGCGTGAATCAGGCGGTCGAACGGTGGCGCGTAGTCGGCAACGGCCAGGGCTGCATCAAGCGGCCACGGATCAGCGGCGCACGAATTTGCGGTGCACGAATCTGCTGTGCACAGACAGGGCGACTCGGCCGTCGGCAGCGCGCAGCGGGGGCAGCGTCCACGGGCCGCGCCGGGCAGATCGAGCAGGCAACCCGTGCAGACCCCGGACAGCGCGCCCGCAGCCAGCGCGGTGCCGCACAAGGCGCAGGCCCTGGGCGCGAGATGATCGAGCCAGCGCCCGAGGTGCCGGCGTGCGCGCAGGCTCACCTGACGCATCAGGATGCGACGGGGTGGTGGCAGGCCAGGTGCGCGCAGCGTGCGGGACATGCTCAACGATACTGCGCCCGTATACTGCGCGCGCCATGCCTGAGCCTTCAGACTTAGACCGTTCGGCTGTACGGCGTCAGTTCGATCGCCGCTCAAGCCATCCTGCGGCCGCCGACTTCCTGCTGCGGGAAATTGAAGGGCGGATGCTCGAGCGCCTGGAACTCATCCGCCTGGACCCCGCCTGCGTGCTCGATCTCGGTTGCGGGTTCGGTCAGGGCCTCGCGCGGCTGGGAGAACGCTGGCCAGGTGCCACCCGCATCGGCATCGATCTGTCTGTGTCGCGACTGGCCCGCGCGCAGCAGCGGACCATCCCCGCCGACCCAGGCTGGCTGCGAACCCTCATGGGCCGGTTTGCAGCCGCCCCCACGACGCGCCCCGCTGCACGCCCGCTGCCGGCCACCTACCTCGCTGGCGACGCCCACGCGCTGCCGTTGGCCTCGGGATCTGCCGAGCTGATCTGGTCCAACCTGATGCTGCACTGGCTGGACGATGTGCCGGTAGCCATCGCCGAATGGCACCGGGTGATCCGTCCTGAGGGCCTGCTGATGTTCAGTGCGCTGGGCGTGGATACGCTGGTTGAGCTGCGCCGCGCCGGTGCTGCTCTGCCGCAATGGCCCGATATGCATGACATTGGCGATGCGCTCGTGAAGTCCGGATTCGCCGACCCGGTCATGGATACCGAGCGATTGACCATCACCTGGCGCGATGCACGCACCCTGTTCACCGATCTGCGAGCGCTGGGCGGCGATGCACGTCGCACGCGGCCGCACGGCCTGGTGACCCCGCGCCGATTGGATCACCTGCTGCAAGGCTTGCCCGAGGGGCTGTCCGATGCGTCGGGCACCCCCATGTCGATTACCTTCGAAGTGATCTATGGCCACGCCTGGTGTGCGTCGCGCAAGCCGCGCGCCGACGGCTATGCGCCAATCGAATTTCGTCCTGCGCGGCCGAACGCGCGGCGCTGACCGCGGGCCGGCGGCGGCTTGCTGGCCGGCCAAAGTCCCTTTCGGCTTGCTGGCCTAAACAGCCAACGCCTATAATGCTGCGTTGCATTGATCTTCTGATGTGGTGTTTTCCGATGCAGCACCCGTGGGTTCGCGTCGAGTCTGCGCATCGACAGGAGTGGCTGAGCAGACAGAACTGTTCAATCTCTCCCAGGCAGCTGGCTCTGATCTTCGGCTCGTTGGTGGCGGTTTCGCTCACCATCGCCGCCTTGTTTGCCTTGTCTGGCGCATGGTTGGTGCTGCCGTTTGCCCTGATCGAGGTCTTGGGTTTGGGTGTTGCATTCGTGGTCCATGCCAGGCATGCGGCAGACTATGAGCGCATCACACTGAGCCCCGAGCGCTTGACGGTCGAAGTCAGTCGGGCCACTCGGTTGATGCAACAGCAGTGCACCCCGGCCTGGACCAGGGTCGAGTATCAAGGCCGTCGTCGCGAGCTCATCGGGCTGGTGGCGTCGGGCAGAAGAATAGAAGTGGGCCGATTCGTACCAGAATCCGACCGTCGGGGTCTGGCGAACGAGCTCAGGACACAGCTTCAGGGAATGCGATCTTGAAAGGTCTCGGTGTGAGCATGCGGCCACAGAAAACAACGACAGGGAAGCTCAAGTCCGCTCTGATGGGGGCGGCAACGGCGGTGATGACAGGCTCGGCCTGGGCGGTGGGCGACATGCCCGGCGGCCCTGCGGTCAAGCAGATCAATCTCAGCCCGGGCGTCACCCGTATTGCCGAAGACCAGTGGTGGATCCACAACTTCCTGCTGGTCGTGTGTGTGCTGATCTTCATCGCCGTCTTTGCGGTGATGTTTTATTCGATCTGGGCGCACCGTAAATCGCGCGGCGCCAAGTCGGCCGACTTCCATGAGAGCACGGCAGTTGAAATCGCCTGGACGATCGTGCCGTTCCTCATCGTGGTGGGGTTGGCTATTCCAGCCACCCGGATGGTGATCGAGCAAAAAGACACGTCACAGGCCGACCTCACCATCAAGGCCACGGGCTATCAGTGGAAGTGGGGCTACGAGTACCTGAAAGGTGACGGCGCCGGAGTGTCGTTCCTGTCCACGCTGTCCACGCCGCCTGAGCAGATGCAGTTGGGGTCCAGTGCGCCTAAGTCTGAGACTTACCTGATGGAAGTCGATCAGCCGCTGGTGGTGCCGGTCGGGCAGAAGATCCGCATGGTCATTACCGCCAGCGATGTGATCCACGCCTGGATGGTGCCGGCCTTCGGCGTCAAGCAAGATGCCATTCCGGGCTTCGTGCGCGACACCTGGTTTCGGGCTGAAAAAGTGGGAACCTACCGCGGTCAATGCGCTGAGTTGTGCGGCAAGAACCACGCATACATGCCGATTGTGGTCGAAGTGAAGTCCCAGGAGGATTTCCGCAAATGGGCCGACGAGCGCAAGAAGGACATGCTCGCCAAGGCGGACGATCCGACGAAGGAATGGCAGCAGACCGACCTGGTCGACCGCGGCCAAAAGGTCTATGCCTCCAACTGCGTGGCGTGCCATCAGGCCACCGGAAAAGGTGTGCCCGGGGCGTTCCCGGCCCTGGATGGCTCCAAGGTCGTGCTGGGGCCGCAGGACGATCAGATCGCCTTGTTGCTCAACGGCAAGCAGGGGACCTCCATGGCGTCCTTCAAGCAGCTTTCTGATGTCGAGCTTGCGGCGGTCGCCACCTACACACGCAATGCCTGGGGCAACAAGGCCGACGACGCCATTGTTCAACCCAAAGACTTCAGCGCCGCCCGCAAGTAAGGCAGCACCGGACCACATCGAGAGCGTTTACCCGTATTCGAGAGCAGGAGCAGTCGATGAGCGCAGTTCTGGATCACCACGCAGGTCACGACGACCACGCCCATGACCATCCTCACGGATGGCGCCGGTGGCTGTACGCCACCAACCACAAGGACATCGGCACGCTTTACCTGTGGTTTGCTTTTGCCATGCTGATCTCGGGCGGTGTGCTGGCGCTCACCATCCGTGCCGAGCTGATGCAGCCCGGTCTGCAGTACGTGCAGCCCGAGCTGTTCAATCAGCTCACCACCATGCACGGCCTGATCATGGTGTTCGGCGCGATCATGCCGGCGTTCGTGGGCTTCGCGAACTGGCAGATCCCGCTCATGATCGGCGCCTCCGACATGGCGTTTGCCCGCATGAACAACTTCAGCTTCTGGCTGATGCCGCCAGCGGCGCTGCTGCTGGTCGGGTCGTTCTTCGTCCCGGGCGGGGCGACGGCAGCCGGCTGGACGCTCTATGCGCCGCTGTCGGTGCAGATGGGCGTTGGCATGGACATGGCGATCTTCGCGGTGCACATCCTGGGCGCCTCCTCGATCATGGGCTCGATCAACATCATCACCACCATTCTGAACATGCGGGCGCCGGGCATGACGCTCATGAAGATGCCCCTGTTCGTCTGGACCTGGCTGATTACGGCCTACCTGCTGATCGCGGTCATGCCGGTGCTGGCAGGCGCCATCACCATGCTGCTGACCGACCGACATTTCGGCACGTCGTTCTTCAATGCGGCCGGCGGCGGCGACCCGGTGATGTACCAGCACATCTTCTGGTTCTTCGGTCATCCCGAGGTGTACATCATGATTTTGCCGGCCTTCGGCATCGTGAGCGAAATCATTCCCACGTTTGCCCGCAAGCGCCTGTTCGGTTACTCGTCGATGGTGTACGCCACGGCGTCGATTGCAATTCTGTCGTTCATCGTGTGGGCTCACCACATGTTCACCACCGGCATGCCGGTGACCGGTCAGCTGTTCTTCATGTACGCGACGATGCTCATCGCGGTCCCCACGGGTGTGAAGATCTTCAACTGGGTGGCCACGATGTGGCGCGGGTCCATGACCTTCGAGACGCCCATGCTGTTTGCAATCGGCTTCATCTTCGTGTTCACGATGGGTGGCCTGACCGGCATCATCCTGTCGGTGGCGCCGCTGGACATCCAGCTGCATGACACCTACTACGTGGTCGCTCATTTCCACTATGTGCTGGTGGCGGGTTCGCTGTTCGCCCTGTTCGCAGGCACGTACTACTGGCTGCCCAAATGGACCGGCCACATGTACGACGAGTCGATCGGCAAGCTGCATTTCTGGGCCTCGCTGATCACCTTCAACATCACGTTCTTCCCGATGCACTTCCTCGGTCTGGCTGGCATGCCCCGTCGCTATGCCGACTATCCGATGCAGTTTGCCGACTTCAACTTCATCGCCAGCATCGGGGCGTTCGGGTTCGGTTTGTCGCAGCTGATCTTCCTGTATGCCATCCTGAAATGCATCAAGGGCGGCAAGCAGGCGACGGCTCAGGTCTGGGAAAACGCGCAGGGTCTGGAGTGGACGGTGCCTTCGCCCGCGCCTTTCCACACCTTCGAGACGCCGCCTACGGTTCGCTGAACGCCACCCGCGCACGCCTCACCATGACTTCGGTGCAACCCCCCGTGCCAAGGCGATCCGGCAATCTGCGGACCGCCTTGGTGCTGCTGTCCATCGCGGCCGTATTCTTCGCTGCGGTCATCCTCAAGCGTGTCTGGCTCTCATGACCGCTCCGACCGACGGCACGCGGCTCAAGCTGCACACGCTCGGCAAGCTCGCGCTGCTGGTGGCGCTCATGTTCGGTTTCGGCTTTGCCATGGTTCCGCTGTATCGGGCGATCTGCGAAGTCACGGGGATCAATTCGCTCACGAAGATCGACCCGGCGGTGCGTGAACTCGTGCGCAACACGCAGGTGGATACCAGTCGTACGGTCACGATCGAACTGGACGCCAACCACTTTGGTGCCTGGCAGTTTCGCCCCGAAAAGCGCTCTGTGCAGGCCCACCCGGGCGAACTCATCACCGTATCGTACGAACTGGTGAACAGCACGTCGAAGGATCTGTCCGGGCAAGCGATCCCCAGCTATGCCCCGGCGGTTTCTGCCCAGTACATGCACAAGCTCGAGTGTTTCTGTTTTCGCCAACAGACGCTGGCCGCCGGCCAAACCCGCAGCTTTCCGGTGGTGTTTGTCATCGACCCCCGCCTGCCGCCGGATGTCAGCACGATCACCCTGTCCTACACGTTCTTTGATGTCGGAGCCGGGGCAGCGCCCCAGTCCCGCGCAGTCGGCCTGACGGGTGGGGTCTGATGGTCGACCGCCCTGCGTCGTCTGCACAGGCCAAAGCCTCGCTGCTTGAGACCGTACGCGCGGTGGCGGCTTCGTTCTTCGGGGTGCGGGGCAGCCGCGCTCATGAGCGGGATCTGTCCCGACTCAACCCGCTAGCGGTCATCGCAGTGGGCATCGCTTTGGCAGCACTCTTTGTCCTCGGGCTGCTGACTGTCGTCAAACTGGTGGTGGGCTCATGATGACCCGCACCGACATTATTCGAACTTCAAGGGAGATCCTTCGATGAGCGCAGGCACCCACGCCGCGGCCCCGCACTATTACGTGCCGGCCCCCTCGCAATGGCCGCTGGTTGGCTCCATCGCCATGCTCTTCGCCGGCTTCGGTGCCGTCGGTACGGTCAACCATACCGCCTGGGGTCCGTGGAGCCTGCTGGCGGGTTTTGCCATCCTGTTCTACATGATGGTGGGCTGGTTCGGTGCGGTCGCAAGCGAGTCTGAGCGTGGGCAGTACAACCAGCTGGTCGACACCTCGTTTCGCTGGAGCATGAGCTGGTTCATCTTCTCCGAGGTGATGTTCTTCGCAGCCTTCTTCGGCGCCTTGTTTTATGCCCGGACCATTGCAACCCCCTGGCTGGGCGACCTGGATCACAAGCAGTTCCTGTGGCCGAACTTCGGTGCGGCCTGGCCTAGCACTGGGCCGGCGGGCACGATTGAGAAGTTCAACACGATCGGTCCCTGGCCCATCCCGACGATCAACACGGCATTGCTGCTGCTGTCGGGCGTCACGCTGACCATTGCGCATCACGCACTGAAAGACAATCATCGCAGCAAGTTGATTTTCTGGCTGTCCGCGACCATCGCGCTGGGGGTCATCTTTCTGGGCCTTCAAGTCCTCGAATACGCTCACGCCTACCAAGACCTGAACCTGAAGCTCACCTCGGGCATCTTCGGTTCCACGTTTTTTCTGCTCACCGGTTTTCACGGCTTCCACGTGACGGTCGGCGCCATCATGCTTACGGTCGTGCTGATCCGGGTCCTGAAAGGTCACTTCACCCCCGAGCACCATTTCGCGTTCGAAGGCGCTGCCTGGTACTGGCACTTCGTTGACGTGGTCTGGTTGGGTTTGTACGTGGTGGTGTACTGGATTTAAGGATGTACGGGTGCTGAGCATCTGCGCGGTCGGCCCAACTTGACTACGCTCATCACAGGACCGCGCTGACCCGGCCACGATGGCACCTGAGCAAACTCAGGCGAGGGTCTCATGGGCATGCGGATTGTGTTCGGGCTCATGGCCTCACATGAGCCTCCGGCGGCCGTGGCGCAGCTGGTTGATGCGCTTGCGCCCCTGCGCGTGGTGCTGCACCTGGATGCCGCCCGCGCCTCGCAGCTCAAACTCGAGCGCCCCAACCTGTCTAACGTTCCCCATGCCAGCGCCACCGGCTGGGGCAACTGGGGCTTTACGCGGGCCATCCTGCGTACCGTGCGACATGCGGCTGAAGTCCATGACTTCGATTACTTCCAGCTGCTGAGCCCGTCGTGTCTGCCCATCCGCCCGATTGCCGACTTTCGGGCCCATATCCTCCAGGAGCGGGTCGATATCCACGCTGATCTGATACCGGTCGAGTGCGATAACGATACCTTCATGACCTTTGGCTACCGGACCTACCTGCCGGGTAGCACCTTGCGGTTTCGTCTATTGCGGCGCATGCGCGGTTGGTACTTCGGTGCGCGCCCACCGCTGGTGCAGTACCACTCCTTATCGCTGCACCGGCGCATGCCGCGCCCGGCAATCACCCCGACCGCCTTGGGCGGCTATGCCGGGCTGGCGCTTACGCGACTGGCTGCGCACGGCGCATTCGGCGCCCATCCGTTCGGGCCTGCCCTGCGACCCCGCATCGGCAGTACCTGGTTCGGGGCGCATCGTCATGCCTGTGAACGCATGCTGCAGATGAGTGAAGAAGAGCCGTGGTCCAGCGGATTCAAGCATCTGCACCTGGTCGATGAAACGCTGCTGGCGACCTTGATTGCACAAACCGGATTGCGGATCGGGACATCGAACCATGCGATCAGCCGATTCGACGGGCAGGGGCATCCGCGTGTATTGACCTTGGCCGATATGCCTGCGCTGGAGGCTGGAGGGCGCTTCTTTGCGCGCAAGTTCGCACTGCAACCCGAGGATGCCGCCAGGCAGTTGGCGCTGGAATGGGTGGGGGTTGCGCCTTCGCAGGCGCCTTTGCAGGCGTTGCGCCCGGTGGGTCAATGGCCAGTTCGGGCGGAGGATCTCGTGACGGCTCAGGGTGCGCCGATCGGCACGCCACGGCTTTCGATCCAGCCCATGTAATACGAGACCATCAGGAACAGGAACAGCGCCACTGACAGCCCGACGCGTATGCTCAGGGCACGCACGGTATTACGTGTGCGCCCCTTGTCGCGCATCATGAAGAACAGCGCAGACAACAAGCTGCCGATGATGCCCACGAACGCCATGACAATGATGATTTTCATCGTTTCGAGTATCGCACGCGCCCGCAGCGGCCTTGGCCGCACGCAACGCACCGACCCAGCCCAGGCGAAGCAGGTCATCCCCTGCTGCGCGAAGCGGGCCGCATCATGACGCGTGCCACCGTGCGCGCGGTCATCGCCGGTCTGGCGGCCCTGGCGGTGGTCCTCACCGCGGTGTCGCTTGGCAACTGGCAGTTGCGGCGCGCCGATGAAAAGCAGCGCGCGCAGGCCGAACGCGATGCCGCGCTGGCCCAGCCGCCGCAGCCTGTGGCCCAGGAGCCGATGCGCGAGGGCGCACTCGATGGCCGTCAGGTCTGGGTCCAGGGGTATTTGTTGGGCGATGCCTCGATTTTTCTGGACAACCGCACCCACCAGGGTGTGGCGGGCTTTCATGTGCTCACGCCCATGCGCCTGCTGCCTGCCGAGCGCGATGATCCGCGCGGGCAGCACGTCCTGGTGTTGCGAGGCTGGATCGCCGCTGATCGGGCAGACCGCAATCGGCTGCCGGCCTTGCGCACGCCCGATGGGGTGGTGCGGATCGATGGGCTCGGCATGAGCGAATTGGCGCAGCCCATCTTGCTGCAGGGCGAGGCCGGCCCGCCCACGGCTGGCGCACGCCTGTGGCAGCGCGTCACGGTGCCCGCGTATGCACAGTTTTCGGGCTGGTCGATGCAACCGGTGATCGTCCGGCAGACCTCGGAGCTCGATGACGGGCTGGTGCGAGCGTGGGTCCAGCCTGGGCAGGGCGCAGACAAGCACCGCGCCTATGCCGCCCAGTGGTATGCGCTGGCGCTGGCCGCTGCTGTCATGTGGGGGCTCGCCACCTGGCGGGCGCGCAGGCGTCGAGCCGAGCCCTGATGCACCCCCCTCGTTATACTTCAGGGCTGCCTGAGCACCGGTTCGGCGGCCTCATGAACCTCCTCGAAGGACAACGCACGTGATTCTTGTGACTGGCGGCGCCGGGTTCATCGGCGCCAATTTTGTACTCGACTGGCTGGCCGCCCACAACGAGCCGGTGGTCAACCTCGATGCGCTGACCTACGCCGGCAACCTCGAAAACCTCACCTCCCTGCAGGGCGACGCCCGACATGTGTTCGTGCGCGGTGACATCACCGACCGGGCCTGCGTCGACGGGCTGCTCGCTACGCACCGGCCGCGCGCCATCGTGCACTTTGCCGCCGAGAGCCATGTCGATCGATCGATCCTCGGGCCGGAGGCTTTCCTGCGCACCAATATCCACGGCACCTTCGTGCTGCTGGAGGCTGCACGCCAGTACTGGTCGGGCCTGCAGGGTGCCGAGCGCGACGCCTTTCGGTTCCTGCATGTGTCCACCGACGAGGTCTACGGTTCACTCGACGCGACGGCGCCCGCGTTCACCGAGACGCATCCCTACGAGCCGAACAGCCCCTACAGTGCCTCGAAGGCGGCGTCCGACCATCTGGTGCGGGCCTGGCATCACACCTACGGCTTGCCGGTACTGACCACCAATTGCTCGAACAACTACGGGCCCTATCAGTTCCCCGAAAAGCTGATCCCGCTGGTGATCACGCGCGCCCTGCGCGGTGAACCGCTGCCGGTGTATGGCGATGGCCTGAACGTGCGCGACTGGCTCTATGTGGGCGACCACTGCACCGCCATTCGCCGTGTGCTCGAAGCTGGTCGGCTGGGCGAGACTTACAACATCGGCGGCTGGAACGAAAAGACCAACATCGATATCGTGCGCGGCATTTGCCGGCTGCTCGACGAAATGCGCCCCGATCCGGCCGGCCCGCGTGAGCGGCTGATCACCTTCGTGAAGGACCGTCCGGGCCACGACCGCCGCTATGCGATCGACGCCCGCAAGGTGGCCGACGAACTCGGCTGGCGGCCGGCCGAGACCTTCGAGACCGGTATTCGCCGCACGGTGCGCTGGTATCTGGACCATGCGGCCTGGGTCGAGGGTGTCACCTCGGGCCGTTACCAGGACTGGGTGCGCAACAACTACGCCGATCGCGAGGGCCAGGCATGACCGTTTCTCTAGCAGCCCGCAAGGGCATCGTCCTGGCGGGGGGCTCGGGCACCCGGCTGCATCCGTGCACGCTCGCCGTGTCCAAGCAGCTGATGCCGGTGTACGACAAGCCGATGATCTATTACCCGATCTCCACGCTGATGCTGGCGGGCATTCGGGACATTCTCATCATCTCCACGCCGCAGGACACGCCGCGCTTTGAGCAGCTGCTGGGCGACGGCCGCAAATGGGGCGTAAATTTCCAGTTCGCCGTACAACCCAGCCCCGACGGGCTGGCGCAGGCCTTCACCATCGGCGCCGACTTCGTGGGCGACTCACCCTCGGCGCTGGTGCTGGGCGACAACCTCTTTCATGGCCAGGAACTGGGCCGTGATCTGGAGGCCGCGACCGCACGCACCGATGGCGCCACGGTCTTTGCCTATCCGGTGAACGACCCCGAGCGCTATGGTGTGGTCGAGTTCGATGCGCAGGGCCGCGCCATCAGCCTGGAAGAAAAACCGGCCCAACCCAAGAGCCGCTATGCAGTGACTGGTCTGTACTTCTACGACCGCGATGTGGTGTCGATCGCACGTGCGCTCAAGCCTTCTGCGCGCGGCGAGCTCGAGATCACCGATCTGAACCGCGTCTATTTGGAGCGAGGCACGCTCGATGTGCACGTGCTGGGCCGCGGCCATGCCTGGCTCGACACGGGCACGCATGAGTCGCTGATTGAGGCGGGCCTCTTCATCCAGACGGTGGAGCGCCGGCAGGGGCTGCGCATTGGCAGCCCCGAGGAAATCGCCTGGCGTAAGGGTTGGATCGACGACACACAATTGGGCGTGCTGGCGCGCGAGCTCGGCAAGAGCAGCTACGGCCAATATCTCGCGCGCCTGCCGCACGAACGGATTTTCTGATTCACACCCGAGCGCGGAGGTTGTCGAGATGAATGTGGTCGCTACACCCATCGAGGGGCTGCTGGTGATTGAGCCGCGTGTCTTCGGAGACGATCGCGGCTTTTTCATGGAAAGCTGGAATCAGCGCGCATTTCGTGAGCTCACCGGCGTGCAGGATTCGTTCGTGCAGGACAACCACTCGCGCAGCGGGCGTGGTGTGCTGCGAGGCTTGCACTATCAGCTGCGCCAGCCGCAGGGCAAGCTCGTGCGGGTGGTGCAGGGCGAAGTCTTCGATGTGGCGGTCGATGCTCGACGCAGCTCGCCCACTTTCGGGCGCTGGCACGGGGTGATCCTCTCCGAGTCCAACCGCCGCCAGTTCTGGGTGCCTGCAGGCTTTGCACATGGTTTCATCGTGCTCAGCGAGTCGGCCGATTTTCTCTACAAGACCACGGACTATTACGCGCCAGAACACGAACGCTGCATCGCCTGGAATGATCCCGCGGTAGGCATCGACTGGCCGCTGGTTGGCATCGAGCCTAAGCTCTCGGCCAAGGACCAGGCGGGTGTTTCGCTCGCCCAAGCCGAGGTGTTCGCATGAAGATCCTGATCACCGGATCCCGCGGGCAGGTTGGCTGGGAGCTCACACGCTCCATGCAGCCCTTGGGCGAGGTGATTGCGCTTGATCGCACCGGCGCCGATCTGGCTGATCCTCAAGCGCTGCGTGCGCTGGTGCGCAAGCTGCGCCCCGATGTGATCCTCAATGCTGCGGCTTATACCGCAGTGGACCGGGCCGAGGACGAAGAAGCCCTGGCCCTGCGCATCAATGGCGAATCCCCGGGCGTGTTGGCCCAGGAAGCGGCGGCACTCGATGCCCTGATGGTGCATTACTCCACCGACTATGTGTTCGACGGCACGCTCGATCGCCCGTATCGCGAAGCCGATCTCACCGCACCCATCAACGCCTATGGCCGCACCAAGCTCGCGGGCGAGCAGGCGGTGGCTGCAGCGGGCGGGCGCTGGCTGGTGTTTCGCACCAGCTGGGTCTATGCCGATCGTGGCGCAAACTTTCCGCGCACCATGCTGCGTCTGGCGGGCGAGCGCGAAGCGCTCAAGGTGGTGGCCGATCAGGTGGGCGCCCCGACTTCAGCACGGCTGATCGCCGACATGACCGCCCATGCCGTGGCCTGCTGCACGCGTGAAGCCGCCGAAGGCCGCATTGAGTCGGGCATCTACCACCTCGTGGCAGGCGGCAGTACCTCGTGGCACGGCTTGGCCAGTGCGGTGATCGAGGGGGCGCGGCAGCGCGGCTGGCCTCTGAGGGTGCAAACCGTGCAAGGTATCCCCGCCTCGGAGTACCCCACGCGCGCGCGCCGCCCGGCCAATTCGCGTCTGGCGACCGATGCGCTGAGTCAGCGCTTCGGCCTCACGCCCCCTGCGTGGGAACACGGTATTGCATGTCTGCTCGACACCTGGACGGAAGGTCTGCCCACGCGCAGCTGATCGGCGTGTGACATGTGCGACATGCGACATGCGACATGCGACATGCGACATGCGACATGCGACATGCGACATGCGACGGAGCTGCTGCTGATTCGCCGCTGAGTCACACAGTGGACCTGCCTGAGTTCTGAAGCTCGAGCGCACGCGCTGTGCTCTGACGCGGCACTGCGGCGTGCACTCATACGTGGCGCACGCTGCGCACCACAAACCCTGTGCATGATGACTTCGCGCCGCCAAGCCCTCACGAGGCCCGGCGCCACGGGCCGGATCGTCGGCCCGGTGCAGACGAGGTCAGCCCATGGTCGTCGAACAGTTTCTGCGCATTCTGAAGGCGCGCTTCGGAATCATCCTGCTGATCATCGCAGCGGCGATCGCGGCCAGCATCGGCGTGAGTCTGGTGATCACACCGAAGTATCAGGCCTCGACCACGCTGGTGGTGGAGGTGCGCAACACCGATCCGGTGCTGGGTGGTGCGGCTGCCATGGCTCAGACCGTTCAGGGGCATCTGGTCACGCAGTCGGAAATCATCCGCAGCGAGCGCGTGATGAATCGGGTGATCGATGCACTCTCGCTCGACAGCAGCGCGACCATGCTTGCCGTCGCCACGGCCGATGCCGGGCAGGCGCTCGGCTCAGCGCGCAGCCGCATCCTGCGCCACTTCGAGCGTCGCCTCACGGTCGATGCTTCGCGTGAAGGCACGACGCTGGTCGTGGCCTATGAAGGCCCTGATCCGGAGCTGACCGCTGCGGTCGTGAACGCCTTTGCACGGGCTTACATCGACACCGCGATGGAGCTCAAGACCGGGCCGGCTACCGGCTTTCGCACTTGGTTCGAGTCGCAGACCCGCACCTATCGCGATCGGCTCGACGCTGCTCAGCGCAGGCTGTCTGCGGCGCAGCGCGCCAGTGGCATTCTGGTGAGTGACGAGCGACTGGACGTCGAAAACGTGCGGCTCGTTGATCTCACCAATCAGTTGGTGACCGTGCAGGCGGCCCTGGCCGATAGCCGCTCGCGGGCCGACACCGCGCAGCGCAGCAGTGCTTCCATGCCCGAGGTGGTGAGCAACCCCTTGCTGCAGACGCTCTCGGGTGACCTGGGGCGGGCTGAAGCCCGCCTCCAGCAACTCTCGACGCGGCTCGGCCCGGCGCATCCCGAGCATCAGTCCGTGCAGGCCGAGGTCGATCAGTTGCGTGCGCGCTTGCAGACCGAGACCGCGCGAGTAGGCGGCAGCATCGTGGCCGGCAATCAGATCAATCTGCGCCGCGAAACCGAGTTGCGCACGCTGCTCGATGCCCAACGCGACCGGGTGGCTGGACTCAAGGCCTCGCGCGACCAGTTGCAGGTGCTGGAGCGCGAAGTGCAGGGCGCGCAGCGGGCGCTCGATCTGGTGTCCCAGCGGTTCACCGAGACCAGCCTGGAGAGCCAGGCGCGGCCTTCCAACATCGCCGTGCTCACGCCGGCGTCGGTGCCGGTCGAACCGTTCCGCCCCAAGCTGGCGATCAATACGCTGGCCGGTGCAGCGTTCGGGACGCTGTTGGCGGTGCTCGCTGCGCTGACGCTTGAATCCATGAACCGGCCCGTGCGTACCGCACAGGATTTGCAGGAAGCCGGCCAGGTGCCGGTGCTGGCGGTGCTGCCACGCGCCGACTCGCGGCGTCCGCAGCGCCTGATCGGTAATGCCGCGCCGGGTTTGCCTGCGCCGAATTTGCAACTGGGTCCCTGATCCCGGGCGTATCACGCTGCGCCAGGCGTTGCGCCTTGCCGCCCCGATTGCGTCCGATGACGCCACTTTTCACCGAGCACCCGCAGGAGCCGTTATGACATCGACCGGAGTCGTTCAGCCACTGGGTCGCGGTGCGCAGGTCACGCGCATCAGCGAGCACACCAAAGCCAGCGCCGATATGCGCATTGGCCAGATTCTGAATGCGCGAGGGCGACTGAGTACCGCCCAGTTGGCGAGCGTTCTTGCCGAGCAGGCGCGCGGGGGACACCGCTTCGGTGAGGTGGCCACGCGCCTGGGCTTTGTGGTGTCCAGTGATATCGACGATGCACTGGCGCTGCAATTCGGCTATGCCACACCGGATCCGTTGCGCCGCACCTTGTCGGCTCGACTGGCCGCTGCCTGCCAACCGGCGTCGCCGTATGCCGAAGCCTTGCGCGCGCTGCGCAGCCAACTGCGTCTGCGCTGGTTTGATGGCACGCCTGGTCAGGCGGCGCTTGCGATCACCAGTGTCGATCGCGGTGACGGCAAGAGCTTCACTACCGCCAATCTGGGCGTGGTGTTTGCGCATCTGGGCGAGAACACGCTGATCATCGATGCCGATTTGCGTCAGCCGGTTCAGCATCAACTCTTCGGACTGCCCAATCGCATGGGCCTTGCGGGCGTGCTCAGCCGTCGCGCCGGCCTGGATGAGATCGCACCGGTGCCGGGTCTGGACGGACTGTCGCTCTTGCCCTCCGGGCCGCTGCCGCCCAATCCGCAGGAGTTGCTGGGGCGGGGCGACTTCCCCAGGCTGCTCGATGAATTGTCGCGCCGCTTCGATGCGATCCTGATCGATACGCCTTCAGCCCAGCAGTCGTCCGATGCGCAGGTGATTGCACAGCGCGCGGGCGCCGCCATCGTTGTCGGGCGTGCCGGCCGCACCCGCAGCAGCGACATCACGCAACTCACCACGATCCTGGGGCACAGCGGTATCCGGGTGCTGGGCGCCACGCTCAACGCGGTCTGATCGGGGCACACGATGCTGTCTTTGCAAGGGGTGCACGGCGCACCGAATGCGACCGTGCGGGGCGCAGCCCGGCTGCAGGGCTGGCTGTTGAGCCGATGGGCCAGCCTGCGCGACGCCTTGCCCGGCCTGGGCACGCTGGCGACCGTCCTGGGTTTTGCCCTGGCGGCGAGCCTGGGCGCTGCGGTGATGGCCACGGGCAATCTGGTGGCCAGCGGTCTGGTGCTGGGCACGATCCTGGGTGTGCTGTTGCTCAATGCGCCGGCGCTGGTGGTGTGGATCGTGCTGGTGGGCACCCTCGCAATCACAGGGCCGCTGGTCATGCATCAGCCCCAGTTCGCCCGCCTGGCGTGGCTGTTTTCGATGCTGGGCCTGTTCCTGATCGTCGTGGCCGTCCTGCACGCGGGGACTGCGCGCGTCGGCCTGGCGACACCGGGGCGCACGGCCGTGCGCGGGTTGCGCCCACCGGTGCCCGGGTTCGTCATGCTGGCGGTGCTGGCCATGGTGTACGCCGTGGCGAGCGTGGCTTTCAGTGCCGGCCCGATCGATGAAGGCGTCAGTGCCCTCAAGCGTCAGTATCAGTACTGGGGCGTGATGTTCGCCTTTGCAGCGGTGCCGTTCACCGTGCAGCAGGTGCGCGGCTGGTTGCGCTTCGTGCTGCTGTTGGCCGTACTGCAACTGCCGTTTGCGCTGTACCAGCGCATCGTGCTCGTGCCGCTGCGCATGAACATGCCCAATGAGGTCGTGCCGGTGGACATCGTGGCCGGCACCTTCGAGGGCTCGATCACGGGCGGTGCCAACGACAACGTGATGGCGCTGTTTCTGGTGTGCATCCTGATCGGCCTCTTGGCGGCGCGGCGCGAAGGGCTGATCCGCGACCGGTGGCTGTGGCCCCTGGTGCTGATGGTGGTCGCGCCAATTGCCCTGGGCGAGACCAAGATGGTGCTGGTCTTGCTGCCGTTGGGGCTGGGCGTGCTGTATGCCGATGCTGCGCGTCGCCGACCCTTCGCGTTTGTCGCGGGTGCGCTGGTCACGCTCGTGCTGGTGTCCGCGCTGTTCTATTCGTACGTGGCGCTGCAGGTAGACAACGGGCGCACAGGCATGAGCTTTCGCCAGCGCTTCGAGCAGAACCTCGAATACAACGTGGGGCAGCGCGGCTATTTCGGCGGTGCGAGCCTGAACCGCGGCAACGTGGTGCCGTTCTGGTGGAGTCGCCATGGCCTGAATGATCCGTTGGGCACCGTGTTCGGACATGGCCTGGGCTCGGCACACGGCTCGCGCGGCAGTGAGCGGCTCGGTCACATCGACCGGCGCTATCCCGGCTACTCCATTGGTCTGACGGCCCTGGCGACCCAGCTTTGGGAGATCGGCCTGTTTGGCGTCACGCTGTTTGTGGCGATGCTGGTGGGGGCCTGGCGCGCCGCCGGCCGCCTGGTGCAGCAGGCGGCGCCCGGGGCCGATCGCGCCCTGTGCCGCAGCTTGCGTGCCGCGGTGCTGCTGATCGTGCCGATGTGGTTGGCGATGGACCTGTTGATGCTGGCAGCGAGTCTGCAGGTGATCATGGCCACGATCCTGGGTCTGATTGCCTGGCGCTGGCGCCGCGTGCCTGCAGGTGCCGCATGACGTTGTCGTCACTGCGGGTCCTGCTCGCCACGGCCGAGTCGCATCCCACGCATCGCCCGGATGTGGCGGTGCTGTTCGGGCGGATGCTGCCAGCCCTGGGCGTGCAGGTCGATCTGCTGGCGCTGGGCAGCACAGAGCTCGTGGTCGATCGTACATCGCCCGGCGCGCCAGCGGACGCAGATGCTCCCTCCACCTGGACTGCAGGCCGCGCTCATCTGCGTCGCGTGCGCGGGCATGTCCCTGCGCCGGTGCTCGACTTCCTGCAGCAGTGGCAGCTCTTTGCCTTGTGTCGACAGGGGTGCGACCTGCTGATCGTGCGCGACAAGCCGGTGCTGGGTGTCATCGGCTGGCTGGCCGCGCGCAGGGCGGGCGTGCCTTTTTGCTACTGGATGTCGTATCCGCTGCCCGAGCACTACCTGTGGCTCGCTGCACGGCGTGATGCGCCGGTGTCGCGGGTGCGCAGGCTCTGGTTGCGCTGTCGGGGAACACTCGGTCAGCAGATCCTGGCGCGTGTGCTGGTGCCACGCGCCGATTGGCTCTTCGTGCAGTCGCAGGCGATGCTTGATGGCTTGCGTGCCGGGCCGCTGCAGCATGCGCGTGCCAGCGCCGTCCCCATGGGCGTCGACCTGACGCATCTGCCTGAGCCTGCGGCCATCCTGCCGAAGGGCTTGATCGACAGCACGGCGCAGACCTCGTCGGTCGCGCCGAACCCTGCGCCCTGGGCGGTGTACCTCGGCACGCTCGATCGCGCGCGCGGCCTGGAGATGCTGATCGATGCCACGCTTGCAGTGGCCAGCCGACGCCCGGACTTCCGTTTGCTGGTGATCGGCGAGGCCGATGAACCGGCCGATGTCGGGGCCCTACGCAAGGCCGCCGAACGCGCCGGCGCATTGCCCTGGATGCACTTCACCGGTCGGCTGCCACCGCAACAGGCGCTGGCCCTCGCGCGTCGCGCGCAGATCGGTGTCTCGCCGGTGCCGCGTACGCCGCTCACCGAAGTGGGCTCGCCCACCAAGGCAGTCGAATACATCGCCTGCGGGCTGGCCGTGGTCTGTAATGACCAGCCCGATCAGGCACATGTGGTGCGCGCCAGCGGCGGCGGACGGGTGGTGGCCTTCGAGGCCCAGGCCTTTGCCGAGGCGATCCTTGAACTGCTTGATGCCGATCCGGTGGAGCGCGCGCGGCAGGCCTTGGCGGCGCGTGACTGGGTGGGGCGCCATCGCGGCTACGACGTCATCGCTCAACAGGTCTGTGCGCAGCTGCACGCCGTGGCCCGCACTCACGTCAGTGCCTGCCGATCCCCTGTGGCCGGACCATCGGGCGAGCCCTCTTGAGTCCGGGCACCTCACGCGCTGCGCCGTATGGCATTGGGCGTGTGCGCTCGAGCCTGGTGGCCTATTCGATCGGCAAGGCCATCACGGCGCCGCTGTCGTTGCTGCTCGTGCTGCTGCTGGCTGCGCTCATGCCGCGCGAGCAATACGCGGCCTATGTGTCGGCGGTAGCCTTGCTGGAGATCGGCGTCGTGCTGGGTACCTTCGGTGTCGAGTGGGTGATGCAGACGGCTCTGGCGGGCATTCAGGTGCGAGGCAATGCGGCGCAGTTGCGCCGTGCAGTGCTTCGGCTTGGCGCACTGCCTTGCGTGACCTATGCCGCGGCCGGCGCCTTGCTGTGGACACTCGCTGACCATGTTTCAGCTTGGCTGGGCGGGGTGGCCCCGGTTGCTGTGCTGCAACTTGCAGGCATCCTGCTGGCGCTCGAGGGCCCGGCACGTGTGCTGCGCGACAGCCTGATGGCGGTGCTGCTGCTGCAGCGCATTGCGCAGGTCTCGCAGGTGGTCCGTGTGGTCGGCACCTGCGCGGGGGTCTATGTGAGTGTCGCGTGGCTAGCACCGGGCGAGCCGCTGCAGGCCGCTACGGTGCTGCGCATCGAGATCGCTGTGGCCGCCCTGGCGTTGATTGTGGCCATCGTCGGGCTGGGCTGGCATCTGCGGGGGCGTGCTGCGGGCCAGGACCCGTCGATCGCCGCCTGGGTCGGGTGGCCTTCAGTGCGCTTTGCGGTCCATGCCTACGTGAGCATTGTGCTGATGCTGCTGATCGGCACCGATGTGATGACCACGCTGGTGGCGCGTCACCTGGGTGTGGAGGCCACTGCCAGTTTCGGCTTCGTGGTGCGACTGCTTGAGACCGCGCGTCGCTATCTGCCCATGGACCTCTTCTGGGGCGTGGTGCGGCCTGCAGCTATCGGTCGTTATGAATCAGGCGGACGCGATGCGCGCAGGCTCATGCAGGACTGCAACCGCATGATCGATGCCAATCTGATCGCGGTGGCTGGTGTGCTCACCGCCAGCGTCGTCGCGGGTGATGTGCTGGTGCAGATGTTGTCACGCGGCAAGGTGCATGACGCAGGCTGGCTGCTGGTGTGCCTCGTGCCGCTGCTGGCTGGCCACACGGTGCGTCGCGGTACCGAACTGATGGCCTATACGCTGGGCCACTCGGCCCGATTCGCCCGTGCGGCCTTTGCATGCCTGTTGGCGGTGCCGCTTTCCGTGCTGCTCCTGACGCACACCGGGGTCCCGCACGGTGCGCCCATCGCTGTGCTGATCACGGATGGAGTGTTTATCGCGGTGGCGGTTCATGGTCTGCGGGCGCTGGGTGATCCCGTGCAGTTCAGCCTCACGCGCTGGCAGCGGCTGGTGTGGACGATGGTGCTGGCGAGCGCCGCGGGCTGGGCGATGCGCGCGCTGTGCACAGGCACGGCTCCTGCTGTCACGCCATGGCTTGAGGCCATGTCGTGGTCCACGTCTTGGTCCACGTCTTGGTCCATGTCTTGGGCTCTGCATGCGCTGGATCTGCTGGCACAACCGCCGATCGCCGCTGGCCTGGGCACGCTGGCAGCGCTTGTGGCGTTCGTTGCGGCGCTGCGTGGGTTCAAGGTGATCGCACCCGGCGACACCCTGCTCATCCGACTTCAGCCCGATCCCGAGGAGCAACCGTCTTGATGCTGCACCGTTCATCGAGCCTGACATCGAGCCCAACATCGAGTCCAACATCGAGTCCAACATCGAGTCCAACATCGAGGCCGTTATCGAATCCGACAGGGCATCGACGCCCCGCGGGCGCGCCCCGATTGCTCAGCATCAACAATTACCACTATCCCCGCGGCGGGTCGGATCAGGTGTATTTCCAGCATGCCGCGCTGATGGGCGACCAGGGTTGGGACAATGCCTTTTTCTCCATGCATCACCCGCGCAATCTGGCCAGCGAGTGGTCCGATTACTTCGTGGATGAACTGGAGTTCGGTCACCACTACAGCGCGTGGAAAAAGCTGCTGATGGCCGGTAAGGTGATCTATTCATTCGAAGCCCGACGCAAGCTGCGCGCGCTGCTCGATGTGTATCGCCCCGATGTGGCGCATGTGCATTGCCTGTATCACCACTTGTCGCCGGCTGTGCTGCCGGTGCTGCGTGAGCGCGGCATTCCGGTGGTGCTGACCGCGCATGACCTGAAGATCGCCTGTCCGGCCTACAAGATGCTCAACGAGACCGGCGTGTGCGAGCGTTGCCGCGATGGCTCAGTGCTCAATGTCATCCGCTATCGCTGTGTGCGCGAGTCGCTGTCGGCCAGTGCGGTGGTAGCAGCCGAGAGTGGCTTGCACGGACTGCTGGGTACCTATCGGCGGCAGGTCAATTGCATCGTCGCACCCAGCCGGTTCTTTCTCGAAAAATTCGTTGAGTGGGGTTGGCCACGCGAACAGTTCCGATACATCCCGAACTGCGTGGATGCGAAGCGCTTCGTGCCGCGATGCGAGCCGGGTGACTACTTCCTGTATTTCGGGCGCCTTGCGCCCGAAAAGGGGGTGGGCACGCTGCTGCGGGCGGCGGCGCAAGCCGGTGTGCCGCTGCGCATTGCCGGCAGCGGCCCCCACGAGGCGCGCTTGCGCGAGATCGATGCACAGCTGGGTCAACACGCGCAATTCATGGGCTTTCAGTCGGGCGACGCGTTGCATGCGCTCATCCGCGGTGCCCGAGCGGTGGTGCTGCCATCGGAGTGGTACGAGAACGCACCCATGAGCGTGCTCGAGAGCTTTGCGCTGGGCAAGCCTGTGATCGGCGCTGACATCGGCGGTATTCCCGAGTTGATCGAACCGGATCACAACGGCTGGGTCTTCCCCAGCGGTGACGCCGACGCATTGGCCACGGCGCTGACGCGTGTGAGTGCATTGCCTGATGCGCGCGTAGCCGACATGGGCCGCGCCGCCCGCGCACATGTGGTGCAGCACTTTCACCGGGCCGGCTATTTGCGCGCGATGCTCGACCTGTATGCCGAACTTGGAGTGAGTCGCTGACATGAAACCCTGCCTGCGCATTTTGGGAACCCGTGGCGTGCCTGCAGCCCATGGGGGTTTTGAGACTTTTGCCGAGCGACTGGCGCTCTATTTGGTGGCGCGCGGTTGGCGTGTAGTGGTCTATGGCCAGGAAGTCGGTGCGGGCCCGATGCGCCTGGACACTTGGCAGGGCGTGGAGCGCGTCACCATTCCGGTGGCCGCCCAGGGGCCGGCTGCGACCATCGTCTTCGACTGGAAGGCCACCATGCACGCGGCGCGCGCGCGGGACTTGTGCCTCACGCTGGGCTACAACACGGCGGTGTTCTGCGCGCTGCTCAGGGCCGCGCATGTGCCCAACGTGATCAACATGGATGGTATTGAATGGGCGCGCGCCAAATGGGGACCCGTCGCACGCACCTGGTTTCGCCTGAACGAGGCGGCAGGATGCCGGCTGGGGCATCATCTGATTGCAGACCATCCCGAGATTGCTGCGCATTTGAACGCTCGCCATGGCTGCGCCGGCAAGCTCAGCACCATTGCCTATGGCGCCGATCGTGTGACCGATGCCCCGCAGGCACCGGTGCGTGCCCTGGGTTTGGAGCCGGGCCGTTATCTCACTGTGGTGGCGCGCCCCGAGCCCGAGAATTCCATTCTGGAAGTCGTGCAGGGATTTTCGCGACGCCCGCGTGGCCAGAAGCTGCTGGTGCTGGGCCACTATGACGATGCCCAGCCCTATCACCGTGCCGTGAAAGCCGCGGCCAGCCAGGAAGTGGTGTTTGCCGGTGCGATCTATGACCGCGATGTGGTTCGCGCATTGCGTGTGCACTGCGCGGCTTACGTGCATGGTCACCAGGTCGGCGGGACTAATCCGTCGCTCGTGGAGGCACTGGGCGCAGGCAACGCGGTCATCGCGCACGACAACCGGTTCAACCGATGGGTCGCAGGTGAAGGCGCCCGGTATTTTCGCGATGCCGACGACATCGATCGGGTGCTGGTCAGCCTGGCGCAGCATCAAGAGGCACTGGCTGCGATGCGCGTAGCCAGTGTGCAACGGTTTGAAGCCGGGCTGAGCTGGAGTGCAGTGCTGGGGAGCTATGAGCTGATGTTGCGACAGTGGTTGCCGCGTGCTGCGGTCACTGAAGCGGCGGGGGCAGGGCACGCAGCGCGGCCACGCTGATGGTTGCACCACCCGGGTCCTGCACCGCGACATCGATCGTGGTGAAGTTGAAGGCCTGCCAGGCATTGGAGACCCGCTTGGCGCGAGACAGCCCCACCCCGGGGTTGTAGGTCTCGGGCGCAAAGGCCGATGTGCTGGTGTTGCGATCGGGGTAGTAGTCTGCGCCCACTTGGATCAGCAGTTTGGCCTGGTCCCGGTCGTCAAGACGATTGACCATCAGCCGTGCCTGCAGCGTCACATGCACTGCCATCACGTCGGCAGGATCGATCTGCTGGCGGGCACCGCTCCATCCATGAAAGACCCGGTCACCGCCGGGCACGCCGATCGATGTCGAACCGTCCGGCTCCTGACGCAAATCTGCGCTGGACATCGGTGCGCCCGTCAGGGTCTTCGGGTACAGCTCGCCATCGATCGTGGCATCGGCCCCGATGCGCAGCCACTGCCCAGTGCGCCGACTGAGCACATAAGTGCGCATGTGCCGCACCTGCACGCGCGTGTGCGTGGCGGTGTGACCCACCCCATCGAACACCACCAGCCAGGGCAGCAGCGCATTCCACCAGGCATCGGACTTCAAGCGTGGATCGCGCGGACGCCACGCAGCCGGTGTGCGACTGCCACGCGGATCGTTGCCCATGACCACGTGGCCCGGTCCGCGTGCCCAGCCGGGGGAGTTGGATACGCCGGCGAGCGGCAGATCGTTGAGTTCGCGCATGTCGGCGATGATCGTCTCGACGGTGTTCAATGGCGCTGCCACGTTCACGCCGCTGCCAGCGTTCGACCCCGACCCCGCATCGGCTACGGTGGCTGATCGCACGCCGGAACTGTCGCAGGCGATCAGCGCGAGCGACCACAGCAGGGTACTCACCCGGGGGAGTCGGGATGTCCGATGGGACGGCCGGTGGGGCGGCATACGTTGCGGCGGCGCTGGACGCGACAGCGGACCGTCGCAGGGTGAACCGCGCGGTCCGCTCGGAGTGGGTGGAGTCAGCATGACCCCACCCATCAGGCAATCGGTATGCCCGGGCGGGCGGCGCCACCGTGCGCGGCGCCCCGATTGTCCTGTGGCCGGTCTTCAGGACGGCCCTGAGGCCTGATGAGAGGCGAGGCCTTATTCCACCGGCGGCGGATTGGCCCGCAATGTGGCGGCCGGCACCGTGGTCATGTTGATCGCACGCCAGTTGCTGGTCACGTACTTCATGCGGCCATGGCCGGCCTCGCCGTTGTGCGGTTGTCCTGGCTGCCATCCCGAAGTGAGGTCACGCCAGTAGTCCAGGCCGGTATAGGCCAGGAAACGGGCTTTGGCACGGTCATCGGGTTTGCTCGTGTCGTTCACCACCAGGCGAGCCTGGTACGTGGCATACACGCCGCCGAGGTCGGCCCGATCGAAGGGCTGACGGCCGCAGCACCAGAAATGATAGGCGTACGGCCACACGGGCGTGGTGGAGACGCCCCCGCCCGGCTCGGTGCGCATCGTGGCAGGCTTGATGTCGTTCCCCTGCCGGAAGTCCTCGTTATAGAACGATCCATCGACCGTGGTCGAGCTGCCCATCTGGCGCCAGGTGTTGGTGCGCTTGCTCAGCACATAGATCCGCATGTTGCGCATCTCGACGCGGGTGTTGGTCGCTTGGCTGCCTTCCTTGGCCACGAAGACGACTCCCCAGGGCAACGCGTAGCCCCAGTCGGTGGGCGGGTTGTTGCCGTAATCCAGGCCAGGTCCGGTGAGCGTGCCCCATCCTGCAAAGGCGATCGGCGTGCCCTCATGCGGCAGCGACATATCGTCGATGATGGTCTCGACCGAGTTGACCTTGACCGGGGCGGTCGTGGTGGTGCCCGTCCCGGTGGTGCCGGTCGTTGTACCGGAGGTGCCGCCAGTGGCGGTGCCGGTCGAGCCCGTGGTCCCAGTGGCACCTGTGGCGCTGCCGGTTGTCGTGCCGGTGGTGCTGCCGGTGGGCGCGGGGGTCGGTGCGGTCGCCGGAACCAGAGCCGAAGAGGCTGCGGTCATGGCACCCGCCACGGTGGTGCTGGTGTTGCCGGAGGTGAGTGCCGTCGCGGCACTGTTGAGCGCATTCGCAACGGTTTGCAGCGAGGAGCTCGTGTCGGCGCCGCCGCAACCAGCCAGTGCTGCGGTCAATGCCAGCGCAAGCACCGACCGGCCCAGGTGGGAGCGGTCAACGGTGGCGGCACGGATCGCATCACCCTGCGGGGTGTGGTCGCGCTGTGAAATGCCGTCGAAGGAAGAACGGAGCGAGGTCGGTGCGACCTGCATGAGGCGATGAGTTCGCATGTCGGATATCCAAAGGTGCGTGCGCAGCGCTGGTGGGCGCCTGGCATGAGTCGACCGCGGAGCGCCGGATGCCGGGTTGGCGTCAGGTGCGTGCGGACCATCGAAAGACCATCGGTCGAGGGCTTTCGAGGACGCACCGTACGGGCGTGGCCGTGGCGACTAAGCGGTCGGACGGACCGACGGGCTGGCATGGCAGATCGGCGGCACCATGGGTGCCAAGCGTCAAGCTTTCAGGTGTGCGGGCCGATGAACGGCCGAGCTTGGCCGACCTGCGCAGCGCGCACGGCAGTGGGCGTGGCGGTGGCGCCACGCGGGGGGTATCGCCTCAGACCGATGCGGGTGGGCTCAGCGCTCGCAGACGGTGCGGGCTTCGCCGTTGGGATACCGGTGGCGCAGATAGAGCGCGGGATGGTTGTCAGGCCGTCGGGGGCTGTGCAGCCAGGCCTCAGTCATGCGGGCTGCCCACCCGTAATCGCGCCAGCGCGTGTCGGGTGTGTCGGTCTGCGCGGGCAGCACCAGTTCAATGCGTTGAGTGGACTGCTCGCCCAGGATGGTCCAACCCGACACCGGCTGATGCACTGTGAAATTACCTCGCTCCACCGGCAGGGGCGCACGCGGCTGATCCAGCAGACCGTTGTGGGCCTGCAGGTCCAGCGCCAACACCAATGCGCGCAGCGACCACAGACAGCTCGCCGGCCCGGAGTAGCGCGCCTGCAGCGCCGGATCATCGCCGCAAAATCCCGAGGTGGGTGCCCCGGCCTTGATCGCACCCTGGCGCAGGAACCAGGACCAGGTGAGGTCCAGGGCGCGCAGCGCTTCGCCGGAAGCCACTGCGTCTGGTGCCGTGAACTGTGCGGCCAGCAGCGGCGTCGGTGCGGCCATGCGGTAACACACGCTGCGCCCCATCAGGGGATGGCCGCGTTGTGAAAAGAGGTGCCGCTGAAAGCCTGCGAACGCGCCTTGCGCCTGCCCGATGAACTCCGGTTCGAAGTTCGGATCCATGCGCCGCAGCCAATACAAGCCGTAATGCACGCCCCAGGCGTTGTAGAAATCAAATCCGTTCGGTGGGTCCTCGAACCATCCGTCGCCGCGATGCAAGGACCGGAAGTGCTCCCAGTTCGAGGTCATGCGCGCATCGAAGCGGCGCACATCCACCCCTAGCCCCTGCAGTGCCCGATGCACGATCAGCGGGAACAGCTGCCAGTTGCCCTCGTGCGGCTGACTCGTCAGTGCTCCGATGAGCCAGTCCGACACCTGCTGTCGGGTGCCAGCATCCAGGCCGTCCCACAATTGCGCACGCCCGATCCACAGACCCAGCGCAATGTCGGCAGCCTCCACCAGTTGCGGACTGTAGTCGCGGATCGCGCCCCAGTAATTCGGATGGGCCGGATCGGTGCCGACCTTCAGGCCCTGGGCAAACAATGCGCCCAGATCCGCTTGCTGTGCATCGCTGACGGTGGCAATGACCGGGGATGCACCGCCCGCCCAGCGCACGGCCGCCAGCGGCAGCATGCGCGCAAAGCCCTCCAGGCCGTCCTGAGGGCGACCGGCATCGCTGGGCTCGCCGGGATAGTGCGCGCGCTCTGCATCGGGTGTGCGATACGCCGTCCAGCCCTCCAGCAGATGCAGGGCAAGCGCGTCATAGTCGGCGGCACCGGGTGCGTCCATGCGTTCGAAGCCTGCGCGCACCCGCGCCAAGGGCATCGCTTGAGGCTCGATCGGAAGGGCTCGCTCGGTCCAGCCTGCCACGGCGCGACGCGCGCGCAGTTCGTGGGCTGCCAGCCCGGCGCTCAGCAGCAATGCGAGGGCCGTCATGACCTGCAGGACGCGGCGCATGCGTGGGGTCAGACGCGTGCGGATCATGTGAGGGCCTGTGCACGCGCAGGGCGAGCGAGGTGATCGGCCAAGCGCAGGGCCAGCTGCACAATCGTGAGCGTGGGGTTGCTTGCGCCACCGCTTGGAAAGACCGAGGAGCCGGCCACAAAGAGATTGGCGCATCCGTGCACGCGGCAGTTCGCATCGACCACGCCACGCCGTGCATCGCGTGACATGCGTGTGCCGCCCATGTGGTGATTGCCCTTGATCTCGTCATCGGCAGGAAACGCGCCGCGCGCGAGCACCCAGTCATCCAGCCGCACTCGGCCCACGCCACGGCGCGCGCATTCAGTCGCCAGCATCAGTGCGGCATTGCGCGCACTGGTGCGCTCCAGATCGCCCAGCCGCCAGTGCAGCTCGGCGCGAGGCACTCCGAGCCGGTCGCGATCAGCGCTGAGCACCACGCGGTTCCAGGGCTGGGGGGCTTGCTCCCACGAGGCCCGCAACAGCACTCCGCAGGTCAGGCGACGGCCCAGTTGGGACAGCGCTGCGCGACCCAGTGCAGGGGCAACACATCCCAGTCGCACCGCGATTTCCCGAGCGGTCTCGCGATGCTGGCGCGTGAGCCGCAGACCGACATTGAGCATGCCCTGATCGCGCAGCACATGCTGCATCGGTGCAACCCATGCGATCGACCAGCGATCGAACGCGAAGGCCGAGTCATCCTCGAGCCAGGCCTCGCCCAAGGTGAAGTGAGGATGCTCGAACCAGTAGCGGCCCAGTGCGTACGGTTCGGGCACGATCCGCCCGCCGTTGCAGGCATTGGCCCACAGCAGCAAACGGCTGTTCTCGATCCCTCCCGCACACAGCACCACCTGGCGTGCCCGCAGGGCATGCGGTACCCCGTCCGGCCCGCAGACCTGCAGTGCATGGATGTGCCCTGCACGCTCCTGCAGCCCGACCACGCAGGCGTCCAGCGCCACCAGTGTGCGCGAGGAGCGCTGCAGCAGCGGCCGATACTTCACCGCGAAATGGACCGGCGGCGAATACCGCATCGGGGTGTGGCGCACCCGTTCACCGAAGGCGGTGTCAGGCTGCGCGGCCGGCAATTCGAGAATGGCTTCGGCCCGACCGAGGAAGGGGTCGAGGTCGCTGCGTGCGATCGGCCAGGCGCTGTCGATACCCGGGATCTTGTCCTCGAAGTCGATCGCATCCAGTGGCCGGCAAAAGCCTCCCCAGTGATTGGAGCTGCCCCCGAAGCAGCGCAGGCGGGCCACGGCGGGGTCGAAGCGCAAGGGTCCCACTACTTCCGCTTCAAACATCTCCTGCGAGGCCGGGTCCACGTGCGCGCCCCCGGCTTCAAGCAACAGCACCGACAGCCCGCGCGCATCAAGTTCGCTCGCCAGGGTGATGCCTGCCGGTCCTGATCCCACCAGGCAGACATCGAATAGGCGCCTGCCGCGGGCGATCTCGGCGACCGATTCGGCAAACATATGTCGTGGGCTCCCGCGTCAGCAGTCGCAGGCGCGCAAAACCCATCCTGCGCGCAGCACCAGCCGGTCATCAGCTGAGGTGTCGTGACCTGAAGTGTCATGACCTGAAGTGGTCGCCGATGCCTGCTGTGAAGCCCCACACAGCAGCGCGGTGGCGATGTACAGCAGCCACCCGCGTCGCGCCGCATGGATTGGCTGGCCATGTGATTGGCACGGGGCGGGTTTCGTATCCGACCTGTTCGGCATCGCCGGGTGCAACGACATCGGCCGGGTGCGGGCTGTCGGTTCGATCAAGGAGCCTTCAGGCATGCGAGCCACTCTGTGAGACAGGGTTGGCACAGCCTCGCTCCCTTCGCAGTGCGGGGCATTGAGCCGGCTCAAGCGCAGGCCGGCGGTAGAATCGAACGAATGAATAACGAGCCGTCCTCCGTGCCTTCGTCCGCCACTTCTTCTAACGTTTCGTCCACCGGTTCGTCCGCGCCTGGATCGTCGTCGGGGTCTTCGTCCATGGTGTCGTCCACACCTTCCTCGGTGACTTCAACTGCCCGCGGATCACTCCCTCCCACGAGAAATCCACGCACACAGCGTCTGAAACTGCTGGCCATCCTGCTGGTGTGCGCGGCGCCAGTGATCCTGTCCTACCTGATGTACTACGTCTTTCCGCCGGTCGGACGCACCAACTTCGGGGAGCTCATTGAGCCGCAGCGCCCGGTGCCCGAATTGAAGCTGTCGCAGCCCGACGGCACGCCCTATGCATTCAAGGCGCTGCTTGGGCAGTGGGTCATCCTGCACATTGATGCGGGCGCCTGTGAGGCCGCCTGCATCAGCAAGCTCTACGCGCTGCGTCAGCAGCGGACCATGACCGGCAAAGACCGCGATCGGATCGACCGTGTCTGGCTGGTGAACGATACAACCGCGCCAGATGCCGCCATGCTTGAGCGTGAATACGCCGGCACCCTTGTGCTGCGCGCCGATGCAGCGCAGCTGCAGACGCTGTTCCCGGCCGGTCCTGGCCGCAGTCTGCGTGACTATCTTTACATCATCGATCCGCTTGGCAATCTCATGATGCGTTTTCCGGCCGATGGCGAGCCGGCGCGCATCCGTAAGGACATCGGCCGCCTGCTCAAGGCCTCGCGGGTCGGATAAGCATCATGGCGGTCTCATCAGAGCATCTGAGCTCGTCAACGCATCCGAACCCGCCAGCGGCATCGCGGCGGTCCGGGGCCGCCTGGCGCAGGCTGCTTGCCGTGGCGCTGTTTCTGACCTTCGACCTGATCATGTTCGGCGCCTTCGTGAGGGTCACCGATGCCGGCCTGGGCTGCCCCGATTGGCCGGGGTGCTATGGCAAGGCCACGCCGTTGGGCGCGCTCGAGCACATCCGCACGGAAGCCGCCGAGCGCCCGGATGGTCCGGTCACGGTATTCAAGGCCTGGGTTGAAATGCTGCACCGGTACATCGCAGCCGTCCTGGGTCTGATCGTGATTGCCCTGGTCATTCTGGCCCGCCGCACGGTGTCGCGCGCGGGTGTGTCGCGTGCGAAGCCCGTCTCGGCCACTGCGCGCGCGCCGCTGCCCAGCGTGGCGCTGGCGTGGTTCACCCTGGCCTGGATCCTCATGCAAGGCGCATTCGGTGCGCTCACCGTCACCATGAAGCTGCAACCGGCCATTGTGACCTTGCATCTGCTGGGCGGCATGGGGCTGTTTGCACTGCTGGTCGCTCAATGGGCCCGCACCGACGCGCCGGTGCCTGCGCTTCCCCACGACGCCGCGCGAGCGCGGCAGCTGGCGCCGCTGGCACTGGGTGCGCTGGCCCTGCTCTGGGTACAGATCGCCCTGGGTGGCTGGGTCAGCACCAATTACGCCACCCTGGCGTGCCGTGATTTCCCGATGTGCCAAGGCCAGTGGTGGCCGCCGGCCGACTTTGCCCGGGGCTTTGAGCTGTGGCGAGCCCTGGGGGTGAGTGGTGATGGCCGCGCGTTGCCCTTTCAGGCCCTCACTGCCATTCATCTGACGCATCGCTGCTTCGCCTTTGTCGTCTTTGCCGTGCTGGGCCTGCTGGCGTGGCGGCTGCAAGGGGTCGCGGTGCTGCGCCGCTACGGTCACGCATTGGCGGCGGTGCTGGTGCTGCAAGCCGTCACCGGCCTGACCAATATTTTTCTGGATTGGCCGCTGGCTGCTGCGGTGGCACACACGGGTGGTGCAGCCGCCCTGGTCGGCCTGCTCGTCGTGGTAGCCTTCGTATGTCGCTCGGCACGCGTTTCGATGGACGTATCCGCCCAGTGGCCGCCCTCATCCCACGATGATCCGGGCGTGGCCAATGCCCGATCACGGGCCTGATCCCCTGCCCATGGACCTCATTCAGCGCCCCCAAGCCACGTGGGCCCACTTGCTGGGCCAGTACGTGGCGCTCACCAAGCCACGCATCGTGATGCTCACGGCCTTTTGTGCCGTGATCGGCATGGTGTTGGCGGACCCGGGCATGGTGCCCTGGCGCATCCTGGTGTTTGGCACCCTCGGCATCTCGCTGTTGGCGGGTGCAGGCTTCACCTTCAACTGTCTGGTCGAGCGCGGCATCGACGCCCGCATGGCGCGCACGCGCGGGCGCCCCGCTGCACGCGGCGAGGTCTCGGTTTCAGGTGCAGCGGCGTTCGCGTTGTTGCTGGCGGGGGCCGGTGCCTGGTTGCTGCTGGCGTTCGTGAATCCCCTCACCATGTGGCTCACGCTGGCCACCTTCGTGGGCTACGCGCTGGTCTACACCCTGGTGCTCAAGCCCGCCACGCCGCAAAACATTGTGATCGGCGGCGCATCCGGCGCCATGCCTCCCTTACTGGGTTGGGCGGCGGTCGCCAATGATGTGGGCCCGCAGGCACTGGTGCTGTTTCTCATCATCTTCGTCTGGACGCCACCGCACTTCTGGGCGCTCGCCCTGTATCGCGTCGAGGACTACCGCCGCTCGGGCCTGCCGATGCTGCCGGTGACCCATGGCGGGCAGTTCACGCGGCTGCATATCCTGCTCTACACCTGCCTGTTGGTCGCGACCACGGTGCTGCCCTATCTGATCGGCATGAGCGGTCTGCTCTACCTGGTCTGTGCGCTGGTGCTCGGCGGGATCTTCCTGGCCTACGCCTGGCGGCTGTGGCGCCAGTATTCCGACGCATTGGCCCGACGCACCTTCACGTATTCGATCACATATCTGGCAGCGCTCTTCGGCGCACTGCTGATCGACCATTGGCTATGACCGCTGCCGTGAACACTGCCGTGACCGTTGCAGCCACCCCCCTGAAAGCGACCGGACGCCGCCCCGTGCTGCGTCAGTGGGTCGTCATCGCCCTGATCGCGAGCCTGTGTCTGCTCATGGCCGGCTGCGAGCGTCTCGGGCTCACCCAGGCCGGCAAGCCGTCGGGCACCGACGCCGCCGCTGCATCGACCTCGTTTAAAGCCACCGACATCACGGGCGCCGCCTACGGCAAGACGCTGGAGCTCACCGATCACACGGGTGCAGCCCGCACGCTGACCGACTTTCGCGGCAAGCTGGTCGTGCTGTTCTTCGGGTTCACGCAGTGCCCCGATGTCTGCCCGACGACCCTGGTGACCATGGCCGAGGTCATGAAGCAACTGGGCCCGGATGCCGACAAGGTGCAGGTGCTGTTCGTGACCCTGGACCCCGAGCGCGATACGCCTACCGTGCTGGCCGGCTACGTGACCGCCTTTGACCCGCGCTTTCTGGGCCTGTCGGGCGACGCCGCTGCAACCACGCGCGCTGCCCGTGAATTCAAGGTCTTCATGCAGCGCAATGCCGGCACCAGCGCCGACAACTACTCGATCGATCACACCGCTGCGAGCTACGTGATCGACCGAGCAGGGCAGTTGCGACTGTATGTGCGCCATGGTGCGAGCGCAGCCGATATCGCAGCCGACCTCAAGCTGCTGCTCAGCAAGTCCTAAGCCTGATCTTTGGCCGGCCGCAGCCGCAGGCTCGCGGCATCGGGCAGTCCATCCCTAGGTGCTGATCAGTACGCGTTGATTAGAACGCCTTGATCAGTACGCCTTGATCAGTACGCATTGTCGTCGCCACGCAGGGCCTGCACCGCGGTGCGCCACAAGATGCGCACATCCATCGCCGGTGACCAGTGCGCCAGGTACTCCATGTCGTAGGCCACGCGGCGCTCCATCTTTTCCAGCGTATCGGTCTCGCCGCGCGCGCCATTGACCTGGGCCCAGCCCGTGATGCCCGGTCGCACTTTGTGGCGCACCATGTAGCCACGAATCAGTCGGCGGTAATGTTCGTTGTGCGCCACCGCGTGTGGCCTGGGGCCGATCACGCTCATCTCGCCGCGCAGCACGTTGAAGAGCTGAGGCAATTCATCGAGCGAGGTGCGTCTGAGAAACGCACCCAGCGGTGTGACCCGGTCATCGCACCGCGTGGCCTGACGCACGACCGCCCCATCTTCCTGCACGCGCATCGTGCGAAATTTCCAAACCTCGATCGGGGCGCCATCCAGGCCGTAGCGGCGCTGTCGAAACAGCACCGGCCCGGGCATCGTGAGTCGAATCGCCGCCGCAATTGCCAGCATCAGCGGCGCTGCGGCGATCAGCGCCGGCACGGCCACCGCCACATCGAAGATGCGCTTGTAGACCGCGCGTGCGCCGCGAAACGGCGTATCGCACACCCCCACGACCGGCAGCCCGGCCACGGTTTCCAGCCGTACGCGCAGCGGCTCGGCCAGCTGGATATCGGGTACGAAATACACCGAGGCTGTGGTGTCGCCGAGCTGCTCGAGCAACGCGCGGATACGCGGTTGTGCGCTCATCGGCAGCGCGAAATACACCCGATCGATATGACGTGCCCGCACGCATTCGCCCAGCCGCTGTGTCGTGCCCAGCAGCGGCGCTTCCAGCCGTTGCGCCGAGTCTTCGGCGCGTGGAATCAGGCGGTCATCCACAAAGCCCGCCAGGTGCAGTCGAGGGTGCGCCTGGCGGAGCAGGGCGCGGGCCAGCGTGCGCCCCAGCGGGTTAGCGCCGACGATCAGCACCCGATCCGGGCCCCTGCGCAGTGCCCGCTCGCGCGGCCGCCGACCACTGCCATGATGGCTCGCCCCGTGCCGCGCGGGCGTGCCCAGCGACGCATCCAATAGTGCGTGCTGCCGGTGGGCGCCCGGGTGCGCCGCGTTGTGCAAGGTGTGCGTCGGGGCGGCAGGCGGCTGCGCAGCCGACCGGGGGATCGGGTGTGACGTGAGCTGGGGCATCCTGTGTGTCCTGACCGAGGGCAGCCCTCAAGGCCGGGCTGTATGCCTGCGATCAGGCGACGATCGTGCCTGTGTGAGGCCGAAGCGGTGGTTCTGGGCACCGCCGCGTATCAGCGTTGCCCCGGTGCCGCGCTGTGGCGTGGCTGCCGACACGCCGCTCACTTCGTGCGCGTCAGTGGCGCATGTCACAGCGGCTTGATGAGCCTGCGTTTATCATGCCGGCATGAAAATCACTGTCATCGGGACCGGCTATGTCGGTCTGGTCTCAGGCGCCTGCCTGGCCGAAATGGGCAACGACGTGCTGTGCATGGACGTTGATCCGCGCAAAATCGAGATGCTCGAACGCGGCGAAATCCCCATCTGGGAACCTGGGCTGCAGGATATGGTCCGACGCAACGTTGCGGCCAACCGGATGAAGTTCACGCTCGACCCGAAGCGCGCAGCCGAGCACGGCACCATCCAGTTCATCGCGGTGGGCACGCCCCCTGACGAAGACGGCTCGGCCGATCTGCAATATGTGCTCGCGGCTGCACGCAATGTTGGCAAGTACATGACCGATTACAAGGTCATCGTCGACAAGTCGACCGTACCGGTCGGCACCGCCGACAAAGTGCGCGAGGCCGTGGGCCAGGAACTGAAGGCCCGTGGCGTTGAGGTCCCCTATGCCGTGGTGTCGAATCCCGAGTTTCTGAAGGAAGGCGCTGCCGTCGACGACTTCATGCGGCCCGACCGCATCGTGGTGGGCGCCGACGACGAGCAGGCGATCTTCCTCATGAAGGCGCTGTATTCGCCGTTCCAGCGCAACCACGAACGACTGGTGGTGATGGATGTGCGCTCGGCCGAGCTCACCAAATACGCCGCCAACGCAATGTTGGCCACCCGCATTTCCTTCATGAATGAGCTCGCGCTGCTTGCCGAGCAGGTGGGCGCTGACATCGAGCTGGTGCGGCAGGGCATAGGTTCTGATCCGCGGATCGGCTATCACTTTCTGTATGCCGGTGCGGGCTACGGTGGCTCGTGCTTTCCCAAGGATGTGAAGGCACTGATTCGCATCGGCAGCGAGAACGGGCGCGACATGAAGGTGCTCGGCGCAGTGGAAGCCGCCAACGACGCGCAAAAGCATGTACTGGTCGAAAAAGTGGTGGCTCGCTTCGGCGAAAACCTATCCGGGCGGCGGTTTGCCCTCTGGGGACTGGCCTTCAAGCCCAACACCGACGACATGCGTGAGGCGCCCAGCCGCGTGATCATCGATGCGCTCATTGCGCGTGGCGCCACCGTGTGCGCCTATGATCCGGTGGCCATCCACGAGGCGCAGCGCGCCATCGGCGAGTGTGCCGGCCTGACGTATGCGGAAGGCCCGATGCAGGCGCTGGAAGGCGCGGATGCGCTGCTGATCGTAACCGAATGGAAGGAGTTCCGCAGCCCCGACTTCGATGCGATCCGCAACGCGCTCAAGCAGCCGCTGGTCATCGACGGACGCAACATGTATCCGCCGGCCCTGCCGCGCGCAGCCGGTCTGGACTACATCTCGATCGGCCGGCTCTAAGCATGGCGGTGCTCATCCTGATAAGGGCTCTGGCATGAAGCTGCTGGTCACCGGTGCAGCTGGCTTCATCGGCATGCATGTCGCGCAGCGACTGCTGGGCGCGGGCCATGAGGTGGTGGGCATTGATGATCTGAATGCCTACTACGATCCGGCGCTCAAGGAAGCTCGGCTGGCGCAACTGCAGGCGTATCCGGCCTTTACATTCCAGCGCATGGATATTGCGGATATGGCCGCCATGCAGCGCTGCTTCGATGCACATCGCTTCGAGCGTGTCGTGCATCTGGCGGCCCAGGCCGGTGTGCGCTACTCCATCACGCATCCCCATGCCTATGCCAGCGCCAACCTGGTCGGCTTTACCAATATGTTGGAGGCCTGTCGGCACGGGGGCGTGAAGCACCTGGTGTATGCCTCCTCCTCCAGCGTGTACGGCGGCAACACCAAGATGCCGTTCTCCGAGCACGACGCGGTGGACCATCCGGTGAGCCTGTATGCGGCCACCAAGAAGGCCAACGAACTGATGGCCCACACCTACAGCCATCTGTTCCAGCTGCCGACGACGGGACTGCGTTTCTTTACGGTGTACGGCCCGTGGGGCCGGCCCGATATGGCGCCGTTCCTGTTCGCCGACGCCATCCTGGCGGGTCGCCCGATCAACGTCTTCAACCATGGCGACATGAAGCGCGACTTCACCTACATCGACGATATCGTCGAAGGCGTAGTGCGGCTGCTGGATCATCCGCCGCAGGGCAATCCTGCTTTCGATCCCCTGCGCCCTGATCCGGCCACAAGCCGCGCGCCGTATCGTGTGTTCAACATCGGCAATGCCGACCCGGTGCCGCTGATGGCCTTCATCGGCGCCATGGAATCAGCCATTGGTCGCGAGGCGACCAAGCATTTCTTGCCGATGCAGGAGGGCGATGTGCCGGCGACGTTTGCCGACACCTCGGAGTTGGCTGCGCTGGTGGGCTTTGCGCCGGGCACGCCGCTCACCGAGGGCGTGCAGCGCTTTGTGAGCTGGTATCGGGCGTTTTACCGGCGCTGAACTGCAACGCCGATCAGACGGCCCGGTCCCCTGAGGAGGAACCGGGCCTGTTTCGGACTCAGGCGTAAGCCGCCAGCGCGCCTCGCATCGTTTTCAGTGCCTTGGCTTCGATCTGGCGGATCCGTTCGGCGGACACGCCATATTCATCAGCCAGGTCCTGCAGCGTGCGTGCGCCGCCCTCGTCGTCATCGCGCAACCAACGCGATTCGATGATCCGGCGGCTGCGTTCATCCAAAGAGGCGAGCGCTTCACGGATGCCCTCGCCCTGCAGATGATCGAACTCGCGCGACTCCAGCACTTGCAGGGGCTCGCTGTGCGGCGCCTTCAGATAGGCGATGGGCGCGTAGCTGTCCTCGCCGTCATCGCTCATCGGGTCGAGCGCCACATCACCCCCGCCCATGCGGGTTTCCATTTCGACCACATCCTGCGGCCGCACGCTGAGCTCGCTTGCGATGGCCGCCACCGCGTCGGGGCCGAGCGTGTGGGCATCGCGCTTGAGTGAGCGCAGGTTGAAGAACAGCTTGCGCTGCGCCTTGGTGGTCGCCACTTTCACCAACCGCCAGTTCTTCAGGATGTACTCGTGAATCTCGGCCTTGATCCAGTGCATGGCAAACGACACCAGGCGCACGCCGCGCTCCGGATCGAAGCGCTTGACCGCCTTCATCAGGCCCACATTGCCTTCCTGGATCAGGTCGGCATGAGGCAGTCCGTAGCCCAGATACTGACGCGCGATGGACACCACCAGACGCAGGTGCGACATCACCAGCTCACGCGCCGCAGCCAGATCGGACTGTTCGCGAAACCGGCGGCCCAATGACACTTCATCGTCGGCGGACAGCATGGGCAGTCGATTGACCGCCGAGATGTACGCGTCGATGTTCCCGACCGCCGGAACCGCCAGCATCGCACCGGCGGCGCGTGAAGAGGTCACCAAAGCTGTCGAAGCAGCAGTCATTCAGTCTTCCTTTTCAAGGTTGTACCCAAGGCACCGTGCCTCGGAATGAATATCCTAGCACTCGTCTATAGAGAGTGCTAATAGATTTTGTCTATATAGACACAATCTACTCAATCGGCAGAGAGATCTCATCTGAAAGGACGGGTGGTGAGCGCGTGCAGGGGTCAGATCAGACCCCGTCCAGTGATCGGCGTGAGGCTGACCCTGCTATCGGCGCCCTGCGGCTCAGCAGGTAGGCCCCGGCAACCGCATCACCGCCTCGTTGCTTGGGCATGCCCCCGCAAGCGGTGCAGCAGTGCGGGATTCGGTCCGAAAGGCCAGGCTGCGCAGACTGACGATGGCCTGCCTGCACCGACCGAGGGAGTGCCCGCGTCGGTCCCCCAGCCATGCTGACACGGCGGTATCCGCTCCGCAGTCCGGCTGCTACGGTGGTCTCAATCGTGGCCGCTGGCCACCTGCCAGGCTGACCGCCATGACCGATGCTTTAACTGGCTCCTTGTCCGATGCACTGACCGTCCTGCCGCCTGGCCCCGCCAGCCCGCGCCGCCGCGCAGTGGCGCAGGCCTGTGCGGCAACCGCATGCCTGGCTCTTGCCGGGGGGGTCGGCGCCCAGCCGGTGGCGCTGCCTACGGAGGTGCCGGACGTTTTGACCGTCCATGGCGCGCTCGAGGTCGAGCAGCACGACAACGTCTTTCGCGTCGCGGGCGGCCCCTCGGACACGGTGTTGCGCGCCACGGCAGGGGTGCGCCTGGAACGGGTGATCGGACTGCAGCGGGTGGGATTGGAGGCGTTCGTGGTGCCGGTGCGCTACCTGGACAATGCCGACTACAGCTACCTGGGCTATGGCCTGGGCGCGACCTGGAACTGGGCGATCGGTCGCGGCTGGTTTGGTGACGTGGTGGCGCGCGTGGGCCGCGAGCAAACCCCGTTCGATCTGGTGGGCGCCTATGCGAACAACCTGCAGACCCTGGCCAGTGTCAGGGCCCTGGCTGGTCTGCGCCTGACCCAGGCCTGGGCAGCCATTGCAGCGTTTGACGAAACCTACGCGAGCAACTCGCTGCTGAGCCAGCAGCCGGCCGACTACAGCCGGACCGGTCTGGAGGCAGGCCTGCGATACGCCCCGCAGAGTGCGCTGGAGCTCGATGCGGTCTGGCGCCATGAGACGGCCCGCTACCCGAATCGACAGATCGTCGATGCCAACGGGGCCCCGCTGCCCGATGCGGTGGACAACGCCTACACCCAGGACACCCCGCTCGTGCGCCTGGCCTACAGACCGCACGATGCCAGTCGGATCGCCGGGCAGTTGGGCTACACGCAGCGCCGATACGACAACCTGTCTCAGCGTGACTTTAGCGGCGTGACGCTGGGCCTGGATGCCGAGTGGCCGCTGTCGGGCGCTGTCGTGATGCGAGGCGGGCTGTTGCGCAGCATCGAGGTGGCCGCGGTGCCATCTGCAAACTACATCGAGGTCCGCGGTGTCGCGCTGCGGCCAGCTTGGCAGATCACCGGGCGTACACGGCTGGAGGCGACGGTGGCTTACTCCAATCGTCAGTATCTCGGCGATCCTGGCACCGCCCTGAGCGGCGGGCTGGTGCGTGAGGATCACCTCCGCCAGTACGGGCTCGAATTGCGCTACCAGATCGCGCGGCGCACCTGGCTCAGCGCCTCGGTTCGCCAGCTGTCACGCGACTCCAATTACCCAGGTTACGACTTCACCGACCGCTGGGCTGGTGTGGGTGTGTCGACCGCGTTCTGAATGCGGTGGCCATGGGCGTGATCCCTTGTCCGGACGCTCGCCGTTCGGGTCTCACTTCGCACAGGAGTACTTGCATGAAGGTATCGACTGCATCTGCCCCCCGGCTGAACCGCCGTGTGGGTGTCCGTCATCTGGCGTTGTACCTGAGCTTCGCCGCCGCCTGTACAGGGTTGGCGCCGGGCAGCGCTGCGGCCGCACCCGACACTGTGTCCTCACCGGCCATCGCTCAAACCACACCGGTGTCGCCGCCTAACGTATTGCCGGCCTCTTCGCTGGCACCGTCGGCGCTGGCCGCCCCTGCGGCAGAGCGCGCCACGCCCGACGCCGTGCGGGACGACTATCGGCTGGGCGCAGGCGATGCCCTGCGCATTCAGGTCTTTCAGAGTCCTGACCTGACTGTGGAAGCTCGGATCTCGGAAGCCGGTGTGCTGTCTTATCCGCTGATCGGTGCGGTTCGGGTCGCGGGGTTGTCCGTGTCCGAACTGGAGCAGCATCTGGCCGAGCGGCTGCGTCAGGGCCGCTTTCTGCAAAGTCCGCAAGTCACCGTCAATGTGACCGCGTTTCGCAGTCAGCAGGTCTCCGTCCTGGGTAACGTCGCCCGCCCGGGTCGTTACCCGATCGAGACCACCGGCATGCGCCTGTCGGAAATGGTCTCCTTGGCCGGCGGCGTGGGGCCGGCCGGCGCCGACGAAGTGGTGCTGGTGACCCGTCGCAGCGGACAGGCCGCCCGATTGGAAGTGGATCTGGCGGCCATGTTCGCCAGCGGCGATCTGGCGCGCGACCCCGCTTTGCAGGCCGGTGACCTGATCTATGTCGGACGCGCGCCCCAGTACTACATTTATGGACAAGTGCAGCGCCCGGGGATGTACGGCGTAGACCGCGGCCTGACCGTGGCCCAGGCGATCGCCAAAGGCGGTGGGCTGACCTTGCGCGGCACCGATCGTGGGGTGCGTCTGCATCGGCGTGCGGCCAGTGGCAGCGTGCAAGTCCTGGAGGTTCGGCTTGATGAGCCCGTGCGCCCCGATGACCTGGTGTTCGTACGCGAGAGCGTGTTCTAGGCGCAACGACGGCTGTGGTGCGGCGCGCAATCGGCCTCATCGTTGACACACATCGGCACGGGCGCATCGTACTTGATACCGACTGACGGCCTCGCTTGTCCGTCGGTCCGGCATCGAACGGGTGCTGCACGCAGTCAGACACGATTTGGACATAATCGTGTCCATACCGTTACGATGATGTGGGTGCCCATGGAACCATGCACTGCCAGCCTGTTGGATCGACAGCCGATCATGGATCGCCGGGGCGAACTCGCCGGCTTTCGCTTGTCGTGGCGCCGTCCGCAGGGCACCCACCAGGCCGAACGAGCAGCCTGCAGAGCCGATCTCCAGGGGCTGTCCAACCTCCTGCAAGATCTGGGGTCAGATCACATTTTAGCTGGGCGGACGGGTTTCCTGGAGATCGATTCCCAGGCGCTGCCTGACCTGACCGATCTGCGCAGACTCGACCCCGGGCGCACGGTGGTCAGTCTGAGCAGCATGCAGACCGACGATCCCCGGATGCTCACTCGACTGGAGGCGCTCAGGACACAGGGCTTTGGGGTCGCTGTGCCTGCGCCGCGCCACGACGAGCGCAAGGCCTCCTGGATGCGGTGGGCGACGCACCTGCGGGTGGACATGAAACACCTGGCGCCCGGATCGGAGCATGCGTTGGCTGCGTGCCTGGCACGCGGCGGTCTGACCCTGATTGCCGAGTCGGTCGATTCGCCGGAGCTCGCCAGCCGCAGCCACGCGATCGGATGCCATGCCTTTCAGGGTGCGCATTTCGGTGCGGTCGAATCGATGGGCCAGATTCGTCTGGGCGTGTGTCACGACACCGTGCGCAGGGCGCTGGTGCAGGCCACCACAGGCGCCTCGCTGTCTGCAATTGAGCAGACCTTTCGCAGCGATGTCGGGCTGTGCTGGCGTTTGCTGCGGTTCATCGCGTCGGCCAATTTCGGCCGGCTCATGCCACTGGACTCGCTGCGTCATGCGCTGACGCTGGTGGGCATGCGCAGGCTCACCCGCTGGTTGCGACTCTTGCTCAGCTGTGTGGACGATGTGTCCCCGGCGGCCCGACGGCTTGGACAAAGCGCCGCCCTGCGCGGTCAGGTGCTCGAATTGCTTGGGGCGGAGTATTTCGCCGGGCATGATCTGGACAACCTCTTTCTGGTCGGCGGCTTGTCGATGCTCCCCGCCCTGCTCATGCAGCCCATGTCCGAGGCGGTCAGCACCCTGGCATTGCCTGACGGTGTGGCCGATGCGCTGGTCGCACGCCAGGGCCGTTTCGGTGCCTTGCTCAATCTCGCAGATGCATTAGAGGCCGGACACGATGATCGGGTCGAGGCACTGTGCAGCGAGCTGTCTTTGTCGGTCGGCGCGTTGGCTCGTGCCAGACGCCACACCAGCGAGCCTGCCGACACCCCCCGCGCCTGGGAGCGCAGGCAAGGGGTGAGCGCATGACGCAAGCCGTGACGACCGAGGCGCATACCACGCAGCAGCGTGACCAGGCGCTGAGCGCAGCCATTGCGCCCGCGTTTGAAGACACACACCAGATGGCCTTTCTGGGCCGACAGCCGATCCTGGACCGTCATCAGCAGTTGATCGGCTACGAGCTGCTGTACCGCGCAGATGGCACGGCCACCGGGGCGGCATTCGAAGACGCAGTACATGCCAGCCTGGTGGTGATCGCATCACTGTTGAACGAAATCGGTACCGAGCAAGTCTTGGGTGGCAAGGTGGGATTCGTCAACGTGGCCGCGCGCTCGGTGAGCGAACACACCCCGCTGTCGCTGCTGGATGCCCGGCGTACCGTGCTCGAGTTCGGCGGCGACATCCAGCTCGACGAGGCGGCACTGCAGCGTCTGGCGCAGTTGCGCAAGGATGGCTTCGGCGTGGCGGTCACGGTCGATTCGCCGGCGGCCTTGCGCACGCCACTCTTTGCACTGGCGAGCCACGCGAAAGTCGATCTGCAGCGGATTGCACCAGCCCAGCTGCCGCTCGTGGCCAAGCTGCTGACGGCGATGGGCGGGCGCCGCGTGCTGGTGGCCGAAAAGGTGGAGAGTCGCGAGCAGGCGCAGCAGTGCCTTGAGCTGGGCTTCGATTGTCTGCAGGGTTATTACTTCGCACGGCCCGAGACGCTGTCGGCGCGACGCCTGGAACCGGGCAAGGCAGCGGTCCTGCAGGCGATTCGCCTGTTGCTGCGCAATGCCGATGTGGTCGATGTCGACAATGCCCTCAAGCGCGATGTCGCGCTCTCGGTGAAGCTGCTGCGTTACATGAATTCAGCCGGCATGGGGCTGTCGACCCGCATTGATTCGCTCAAGCAGGCGATCTCGATGCTTGGCTACAACAAGCTTGCCCGCTGGCTCACGCTGCTGCTGGCCACTGCCGACAGCCGTGACCCGACTGCACAGGTGCTGGCGCGCACGGCCATCACCCGCGGGCGTCTGATCGAGCTGTTGGGCGAGGGCCGATTCGATGTGGCACAGCGAGACAATCTGTTCATTGCCGGGACGTTTTCGCTGTTGCCGGCCATGCTGATGGTGCCGATGGCTCAGGCTATCAGCGACCTGGATCTGCCACCGATGGTGACTGAAGCACTCCTGGCGCGCACCGGTGTGCTCGCGCCTTATCTGGAGCTCGCCGAGGCTTGCGAGAACCCCACCCTCAGTGGAGTCGCCGCCTTGTGCAAGGCGCTTGAGCTCACCCCCAAGTCACTGAACTTGGCTCAGATGCAAGCGATCGACTGGGTGCAGCAACTGGGCATTTGAGCGGCGCAGCCTGGGTTCAGCTGCTTGTGGCACGGCGCAAAGACTGGCGCAGCGGGCGCAGCCGGCAATCCATCGGATCGACCCCCATGATCGGCGCACAGACGGCCACCAGCGCGCCGCGTACTGCAGACCGCACCAGCCTCGATGGCGCACTGCCCCAGCGCAGGATGGCCTCGAAGGCGGCCTCGTGCGGGTCATGACCGATTTGCGCTCGTCGCAACGCCAGTCGGTCGGTGCGCACCGACACCGATCCCGGCAGAGTGGAACAGGCACTGCGATAGTTGGCTTCCTGCACCGCACGCTGGACCGTGCGATCGAACAAACCACGCGGATACGCAAAGCTGTCCACGGGCGCACCGATCAGATCCTGCAGATCATGCCGCGAGCGTTCGAGTTCATTGCGCAAAGCCGGGGCCGAGAGCGTGCGCAGATCCACATGGTTGACCGTGTGCGCGCCAATCTCGATGCCCGCCGCATGCAGCGCCTGCACCTGGCTGCGGGCCAGCATAGGGCGCGCGGGAATACCCAGGTCCAGATCGAATCGCGCCATGCGGTCCAGATAGCCGCTGATTACATACACCGTGGCCCCGTGTCCGTAGGTCTGCAGGATGGGCAGAGCGGCATCATGGGCACACGCAAAGCCGTCGTCCACGCTGAGTGCAAGAGTGCGATCCGGCAGGGTTTCATTGCGATCGAGGCGACGCATCAGTTCGCCCACCGATAGCACCAGATAGCCGCGTCGATGCAGATACTGCATCTGCCGCGCGAAGACGTCAGGCGGGGTGGTGTAGGCCGCTTCGCGTGCGCAGGCAACCGGCGCAATGGCGTGGTACATCAGGATCGGAACACTGCGAGGCATAGGCACACCGGCGCTTGGAGGGTGTCGATGTCGCATCGTCTTCTTGTCCTGCACGCGCCGCACTGCGCAGGCTCAGTGCGGCAGCGCCTCCTACATCGACGCAGGCAGATTGCCCGCTGTGTCCCCACGCCTGCGCGGGCAGCATGGCGGTCATGAAAGTCCACCTGCTGCCCCCAAGCGAACTCGATGCGTCCCTGATTGCGCGCTGGCGCGCCTTGCGCGAAGCGCCCGATGCCGCGCCTGCGTTGCGCAGTCCCTTTTTCGCGCCGGAATTTGCGCAGTTGGTCGGCGAGGTGCGCCCGCGTTCGCGCATTGCGGTGATTGAAAGCGAGGGGGCGGTGGCGGGCTTTCATGCGTTCGAGCCGGCTGCGCTGGGCAGGGCGATGCCGCTGTGTGCGCATATGTCGGATGCTCATGCGCCCTTGCTCGATCCGCGCATCGACCTCGATCCCAGTGTTTGGCTGAAGGCCTGTGGCATCCGGTCTTGGCGATTCGATCACCTGCCTGCGGGGATGCCCGGATTCGCAGCGTATGAGACCGATCAGGTCAGCGCCTGGCTGCTGCGGCTCGATGAGGGCTTTGCGGCGTACCGCACGGCTATCGAGGCCCGCAGTGGTTGGATTCGGCGTACCGCGGCAAAGCTGCGGCGTCTTGAGCGCCAGTTCGGGCCGCTGCGCTTTGAGGCGCACACGCATGACCCGCGTGCCTGGAGTCAGTTGGTGGCCTGGAAGTCAGCGCAGTACCGTCGCTCAGGCCTGGTGGACAACTTCAGCATCGCCTGGGTGAGGGCGTATCTCGAGCGTCTGCGCGAAGCGACCACCCCGGGGCTGAGCGCCATGATGTCAACACTCTATGCGGGCGACAGGTTGGCTGCGGTGCATCTGGGCATGCGCTCCGAGCGCGTCTGGCACCACTATTTGCCTACCTATGATCGTGAGCTTGCGACCCTGTCCCCGGGCTTAGGTTTGCTGTTACGCATGGCCGAGCATGCGCCATCGATCGGGATCGACACCATCGACTTCAGCAGCGGCGACATGGAGTACAAGCGCTCGGCGAGTACCGACTGCATCGCACTGATGCAAGGTGCGGTCGAGCCCAGCTGGCTGCGCGCCTCGCGCTTTCAGGCGCGGCGCACGGTCAGGCGCCTGCGTGCTTCGCCGCCGATCCTCAGCACAGCGCGACACGCACGCCGTGTTGGGGTGGCGCTGCTCAATGCAGCCCGCTCCGGGGCGAGCGCGCTGCGTCCCTGACACCGTCTGGCGCACGCGCGCTGGGGCATGTGCGCCGTGGGCATGCCTACAATGAGGCATGTCCGCCTCTTCTGCCTCCATCGCCTCATTTGGCGCCCATGTGCCGCTGGTCGTCTCACGGCGCGGCCACACCCCTGAAAACGTCCATTACGGTTCGATTGCCGTGGTTGATGCCCAGGGCACTCTGCTGCACTCGGCTGGCGACCCGACCTTCGTCACCTTTACCCGCTCGGCACTGAAAGCCTTCCAGGCATTGCCCTTTCTGCTGGACGATGGGCCGCGCCATTTCGGGCTGACGACGCAGGAAACGGCGCTGCTCACCGCCAGCCACTCGGGCGAAGCCGCGCATGTCGAGGCGGTCGACGGTCTGCTCAGCAAGGCCGGCCAGACCATGGCCCGACTGCGCTGTGGATGTCATGTGCCGTACGTGTATGAGGCCACCGGCCGTGCGGTGCCTGCTGAGGCGCGCTTCGATGCGCGTCATCACAACTGCTCGGGCAAGCATGCAGGCTTTCTTGCCTATTGCGCCCTGCATGGCTTGCCGACCGAGTCCTACCTGGATCCCCAGCATCCGCTGCAGCAACGCATCCGCCATGAAGTGGCCCGTCTGTTGGGCGCACAGCCCGACACTCTGGCCACAGGCACCGATGGGTGCAGCGCGCCCAACCTTGCGCTGCCGCTTGCGCAACTCGCCCGCCTCTGGGCCATGGTGGCATCGGGCAGTGGCCATGCGCACACCGATGCCTGCTTCGAGCAGATCTTCAGCGTCATGACCCGCCATCCCGACATGGTGTCAGGGACGGATCGCCCCGATCTGCATTTCAGCCTAGCCGGGCGGGGCGACTGGGTGGCCAAGGCGGGCGCCGACGGCGTGCAGACCTTCGCCATCCGATCGCGCGGGTTGGGGATCGCCATCAAAATCGCCGACGGCCATGCTCATGCCCGCTATGTGGCCGCAGTCGAAGTGCTGCGCACATTGGGTCTGGCGGACCCTGACGATTCGCATCTGTCCCGCTATGCCCGCATGCCTTTGCACAACATGGCAGGCTTGCGCGTGGGCGAACTGCACCCGGTGTTTACGCTGCGCTCATGCGCGCCCTGACAAACCTCCTGACATGCATTTTGAGTTGACCGAATGCACATGACCACTCCCTCGTTCCCAATGCAAGGAAGCGCCCCGTCATGGCTGTCGCGGCGGCGGGCCGACTTCATGCTGGCTCTGCTGCTCGGCAGCGGTGTGCCGACCGTGTTCGCCGAGGCGCCCGCGCGCGCGTTGGCGGCTGCCGCCGTGCCCATTGCAGGGTTTCGGATCGACCGCACCGAGGTGAGTGTCGCTCGCTTCGATGCCTTTTTGCGCGCCACGGGCCGCACGAGTGCCGCCGAGCGAGAGGGCGGGGGGTTTGAGTGGGGTGCGGGTTGGGAGCGGCGCGTTGGCTGGAGTTTTCGCGCCCCGTCCGGCGAGCCGGCACGTGCCGACGATCCTGCGGCCCATGTCAGTTGGTTCGAGGCGCGCGATTTTTGCGCCTGGGCGGGCGGGCGATTGCCCACCCGCGACGAATGGGCGCAGGCGGCCTATACCGAGTCGCGCGCCTCGCCTGTTGCCCCATTCGTTCGAGGCCGCACGTATCCGTATCCCAGCGGTGAATCCACCGCCGGCGCCAATCTCTCAGGCGTGGCCGACGGCTATGCCCGCCATGCACCCACCGGTGTCACGCCTGCCGGCGTCAATGGATTGCACGACATGGCCGGCAACCTCTGGGAGTGGTTGGCCGATGCCCGGGGCGATGAGCGCCTGACTGCAGGTGGCTCATGGTGGTATGGGTCTGCGCAAACGCAGCGCGAGGGTATGCAGTACAAGCCCGCGGCGTTTTATGCGGTCTATGTGGGCTTTCGCTGCGTCTATTCAGGCCCATGATGGATCGACCACCGGACCGACCAGCAGACTGGTCAGTGGACCGGTCAGTGGACTGTTCGGCGCGAGCTCCGTACCAGCGCTCGGCCGCCCGCTCCGCTCAATCGACCAGCGCGGCAGCAAACTCCTCGGCGGAAAACGCCTGCAGATCGTCAATGCCTTCGCCCACGCCAATGAAGTAGACCGGGATCGGGTGTTCGCGCCGGGTATGCGCCAGCGCCGCGAGCGCGCCACCTTTGGCGGTCCCATCCAGTTTGGTCACGATCAGTCCGGTGAGTTGCACCGCGTCGTCGAAGGCCTTGACCTGGGCCAGCATGTTCTGCCCGGTATTACCGTCCAGTACAAGCAGCACTTCATGCGGCGCACCGCTCATGGCTTTTCCAATCACCCGGCGCACTTTTTTCAGCTCATCCATCAGGTGATTTTGTGTTGGCAGACGCCCCGCGGTGTCGACGATCACCACACCAGTGGACCGCGCCCGGCCTGCGGCCACGGCATCAAAGGCCACGGCTGCAGGGTCCCCGCCTTCCTGGGCGATCACATCGACTTCGTTGCGTTGCCCCCATTGCGCGAGCTGCTCGCGGGCAGCGGCGCGGAAGGTATCGCCTGCGGCCAGCAGCACGGCTTTGTTTTCGCGATGCAGATGCCGGGCCAGCTTGCCGATGGACGTGGTTTTGCCGGCCCCGTTCACGCCGGTGATCATCATCACCACCGGCAGGGCGCGGTCGATGTCCATGGGCTGCTCGAGCGGCGTCAGCACTTCGACCAGCAGGCTGCGCAGAGCGGCCTTCACCTGCTGAGCTTCCGTGAGCTTGTCGCGCTTGACCCGCTCCCGCAGGGCCGCAATCAGCCACTGTGTGGTCTGAACACCCGCGTCACTCATCAGCAGGGCCGATTCCAGGTCTTCGAAGAGTGCTTCGTCGACCCGCACTCCGGTAAACAGCCCCGAGAGATTGCCGCGGGTACGCGACAGTCCCTGGCGCAGCCGGTTCATCCATCCGCCGCGCGCCGGATCAATCGACGCCGTGCTCTCGGCCGGTTCGGTGGCAAGCCAGGCAGAGGGCTGTTCAGCGATGGGCGGTGCAGAGACCAGCCCGGCATCGGCGATTGGCGCGTCGGCTGCAGTGACGTCTGCTACAGGAGCATCGGCCACTGGAAGATGGGCATCGGCCTCAGGGTTGACCTGTGGCGCGGCCTCGGCAGTAGCCGGCTTTTTCCGGCGAAGGAATCCGAACATCGGCAGGGACAACGCCGGGGCTGATCGGCGCCTCAAGTACACTGGACAGCCTTTGATTCTACGCTGGCCGTCACAGCGCCCCGCTGCATGGGGCCGCGCAGCCACGGCCCCGCGTCTCCCCTTCAAGCCGACACTGATGCGTGCCCTCGTCCACCTGATGGCCTCCCTTGTTCAATGTTCCGTGCGCTCGCGCGCCGGCGTTTTATCCGCTGGTGTGCTGTCGGCTGCGCTCCTGCTCGGCGCTTGCGCCGCGCCTGGGGCGGGCACGCCTGGCGTGGCGCAGGCGGGGAGTGCTGCAACCCCGGGCCCGGTGGTCGCTGCCGGATCTACAGAAGCCGCACCTCAGGTCACGGAGCGCGCGGCCGTCGAGCACCGGTTGGCCAACGGCATGAAGGTGCTGGTCAAGCCCGATCGGCGGGCGCCCACTGTGGCGCACATGGTCTGGTACCGCGCGGGCTCCATGGATGAAGTCAACGGTCGCACCGGCGTGGCTCATGTCCTGGAGCACATGATGTTCAAGGGCACAGCCACCGTCGCACCTGGCGAGTTCTCCAAGCGCGTGGCCGCCATGGGCGGGCGCGAGAATGCCTTCACCTCGCGCGACTACACCGGGTATTTCCAGCAGATTCACAAGTCCAGACTGGCTGAAGTCATGGCTCTGGAGGCCGATCGCATGGCCAATCTGCGCCTGTCGAAAGAGGAGTTCGACAAGGAGATCAAGGTCGTCATGGAAGAGCGCCGGCTGCGCACCGAAGACCGCGCCTCGGGCGTGCTCTACGAGCAGCTGATGGCAACCGCCTTCACGGCGCACCCTTATCGCGCGCCCATTGTGGGCTGGATGGCCGATCTGCAAGCCATGACCGTCGACGATGCACAGGCCTGGTACGACGCCTGGTATTCGCCTGCCAATGCGGTGCTGGTGGTTGCGGGTGATGTGGAGCCTGCAGCCGTCATTGCGTTGGCCGAGACCACGTACGGCAAGGTGGCCACCCGTCCGGTGCCCGCACGCAAGCCGCAAGACGAACCGCCTCAGCTTGGCCTGCGCCGCATCCAGGTCAAAGCGCCTGCAGAAAATCCTTATGTGGCGCTCGCATTCAGGGTGCCGGGTTTGCGCAGCATCGACGGCGATCGAGAACCTTACGCACTCGAACTGCTGTCCACGCTGCTGGACGGGGGCGACAGCACCCGCCTTACCCGCAACGTGGTGCGCGGGTCGCGGGTGGCCAATCGGGCCGGCGCCGGCTACAGCATGACGCAACGCGGGCCGGCCCAGTTCACCCTCGACGGCACACCTGCCGATGGTCGCACCACGGCCGAGCTTGAGCAGGCGCTGCGCGCCGAGATCGCCCGCATCGCGGCCGAGGGGGTGCCCGCAGCCGAGCTTGCCCGCGCCAAGGTTCAGTATGTGTCGTCGCGGGTCTACAAGCGCGATTCGATCTTTGCGCAGGCGATGGAGCTGGCCGGATTGGAAATGGTGGGTCTGTCCTACCGTGATGCCGATCGCATCCTCGATCAGGTGCGTTCGGTGACCGTCGATGAGGTGAAAGCCGTTGCCGCCAAGTATTTCGGCGACGACGCCCTCACGGTTGCCACTCTGTTGCCGCAACCGCTCGGTGCACCGCGCGCCACACCGGCCCCGACCGGTGCCCGGCACTGATCGCCATGGCGTCCCCGATGGAGTCCCCCGTGCCCGCCCTGCTTCAACGTGTTGCCCACTGGTTGCGCCTGCCTGGCTGGGTTCAGCTGCCCAGACCTGTGCGCAGCGTGTCTGACAGCCCTGGCGCGTCATGCGTGCGCCTGTTCGTCTGGTTGCTCGTGTGCGTCAGTCCTCTGGCATCGGCCGCGCTGCCCATCGAACACTGGACCACGTCGCGTGGTGCAAGGGTGTACTTCGTGCGTGCGCCGTCCATCCCGATGCTCGATGTCAACATCGACTTCGATGCCGGCGCGCGCCACGACCCGCCCGGCAAGGACGGTCTGGCGTCCATGACCGGTGCCATGCTGGCACGCGGCTCTGAGGGCCGAGATGAGGCCCAGATCGCCGAACGCTTGGCCGACCTGGGCGCCATTCGTGGCGGCGGCACGGATGACGATCGCCTGGGGGTGTCGCTGCGCACGCTCTCCAGTGCCGATGAACGCAACGCCGCCGTCGAGTTGCTGGCCGACCTGGTGTCGCGTCCCCTCTTTCCGCAGGCGCTGCTGGCCCGCGAACAAGACCGCAGCCTGCAATCGCTGCGTGAGTCCCTGACACAACCGGCCAGCATTGCGCAGCGTGCGTTCTATCCGCTCCTCTATCCCAATCACCCCTATGGCACGCTCTCCGATGCCAAGACGATCGCAGCCATCACGCGCGACGACCTGGTGGCCTATCACCGCGCACGCTTCGGCGCTTCGGGTGCGGTGATCTCTCTGGTTGGCGACATCACCCGCAGCGATGCGCAAGCCATTGCCGAGCGCCTCACCCGCGACCTGCCACAGGGCGAGCCGGCGCCGGCCATGCCTGCGCTCCGTGCACCGGTGGCGGCGGAACGGCGTATCGCGCATCCGGCGAGCCAGAGTCATATCCTGATCGGCACGCCGCTCATCTCACGCGGCGATCCTGATTTTTTCCCGCTCTTCGTGGGCAATTACGTGTTGGGTGGCGGAGGATTCGTATCGCGTCTGACCAATGAGGTGCGTGAGAAGCGCGGCCTGTCTTACAGCGTCGGCTCGGGTTTCACCCCGCTGATGCAGCCCGGCCCGTTTGTAGTGTCCCTGCAGACGCAAAAAGCGCAGACCGATCAGGCACTGGCCGTGGTGCGCGACACCCTGGCCGGGTTTGTGGCCGATGGCCCCACCGAGGCTGAACTCACGGCGGCCAAGCAAAATCTCGTTGGTGGGTTTGCATTGCGCATCGATTCCAACGGCAAGATTCTGGGCAACCTCGCCCTGATCGGCTGGTACGGGTTGCCGCTCGATTACCTCGACCGTTGGACCGAGCAGGTCGAGCGGGTCTCATCGGCGCAGGTGCGAGAAGCGTTCTCCCGGCGCATCAATCCGAAGCAACTGGTCACGGTCATCGTGGGAGCTGGTGAAACCACGCCCTGAGGCGCGCACGCCGTTGCGCACTGAGCCTCGCGCTGAGTCGCGTGCCGCGCCGCCCGCACGCCTGCGGATCATCGGCGGGACCTGGAAACGCACGCCGATCCCGGTCCCCGAGGTGCCCGGACTGCGGCCCACCCCTGATCGGGTGCGCGAAACCCTTTTCAATTGGCTGGGTCAGGACCTGACGGGATGGCAGTGTCTGGACCTCTTCGCCGGCACGGGTGCACTGGGTCTGGAAGCCGCCTCGCGTGGCGCGGCTCATGTGGTGCTGGTCGAACGCGAGCCGCAGGCAGTCAGCGCATTGCAGCGCCTGCGCGAGCGTCTGCATGCCGACACGATCAGCATCGTGCAGGCCGAGGCCCTGGGTTGGTTGGCCCGGTGCACGCAGCGCTTTGACCTGATCCTGCTCGATCCGCCTTTTCAGTCGGATGCACTGACCCGCGTGCTGCCAACGGTGCTGCGTGTGCTGGCACCGGGCGGCATGGTCTATGTGGAATCTGCGCAGCCTCTGGCGCCTGATGCGCCACCGCTTGCGCAGTGTCCGGATCTGATCCTGCATCGTGCCGGCAAGGCCGGGCAGGTCCATTATCATCTGCTGCTCGATACGCGCACCGCCCTGCCTGCGTCTGGTGCTGCGCCCGCTTCGCCCCTTTCAGGAGCCTGACCGATGGCCATTGCCGTGTACCCCGGAACCTTCGACCCGTTAACCGCGGGCCATGAAGACATCATGCGGCGGGCCTCGCGCATCTTCGATCAGGCCATCCTTGGCATTTCAGAGAGCAAGTCGAAGAACCCGATCTTCTCGCACGAGGAGCGGCTGGAGATTGCGCGTGAGGCGCTTGCGCCCTATCCGAATGTCAAGGTTGTCGGATTCAACGGACTGTTGCGTGATTTCGTGCGCAGCCAGAACGCCACGGTGATCGTGCGCGGTGTGCGCACACTGGCCGACTTCGAGTACGAGTTCCAGATGTCCGGCCTGAACAAACACCTCATGCCCGAGGCCGAGACCATTTTCATGACGCCCACCGAGGACCACATCTTCATCTCCGGGACCCTGGTGCGAGAGATCGCCATGTTCGGTGGCGACATCAGTCGTTTCGTGCCGCCCACGGTCGTGCCTCATTTGCTGCGCAAGGTGGCTCAGCGCAAGGCGGCGGCCGGCAGCTGATGCCAGGTGGCCTCACGCGCACAGTCTTGCCATGGCCCTCATGATCACCGACGCATGCATCAATTGCGATGTGTGCGAGCCTGAATGCCCCAACGAGGCCATCTCCATGGGCCCCGAGATTTACGTCATCGACCCTGAGCGCTGCACCGAATGCGTGGGCCACTTCAGCGAACCGCAATGCCGCCAGGTATGTCCTGTGGAGTGCATCCCCAATGACCCGCGTCGCGTGGAATCACGCGAACAACTGCTTGCCCGCTACGAACGGCTCGTGAGCGCCGGCTGATACAGCAGCGGCCACGGGCCTGCACGCGACCATTCCGCAGACTCCTGTTCGAGCGACTGGTGCGTCAGCGGATGGCTGTCGATCCATTCACGCGGCAACTCCACCCGCGCCCCCGAGCTCTTGAGCTTCAGGCGTATCTGGGGTGGGCGCTGACCATCGCGCCGTCGCAACAGGATGACCGCCAACCGCATGCACAGCACGCGCAACCAGTCGTCCTCGTCAACCATGCGAGCGCGCATCTTGGTCAGGCCACCGGTCTGACCCAGAACGATGTCTGCAATGACCGCCTGCTCGTGCTCGGAGAAGCCCGGCATGTCGCAGTGGCTCAGGATGTAGCTGCCATGCTTGTGATGATCGATATGCGAGATCGACATGCCGATTTCACTCAGCTGTGCTGCCCATGACAACAGGCGGGCGTCACGGCTCACGTCGTCCGCTTCACTGCGACAGGCCTGACGATAGAGTTCGCTGGACAGCGCCGCCAGGGCCTGACCGTGAGCGTCGTCAATGCCATAACGCCGGCTGACCCGCGCCACCGTGATGCTGCGCATGTCGGCGCCCGCCGAGCGCCCCAGCAAGTCGTAGAGCACGCCTTCACGCAGCGCCCCGTCGCAGTACTCGAGCGATTCAATCCCGAACTCTTCGAAGACCGCACTCATCATGACCAGGCCGCCCGGCAGCACGGGGCGGCGATCGGTCTTGAGTCCGGTGAGCGTCATACGATCCACGTGCCCGGCCTTGAGCAGTGCGGATTCCATGCGGGACAGTGCCTCACGCGTGAGGGCGGGCTCGCCGAAATCGGCCTGCGCAATCTGCCACAGGCTCTTTGCGGTGCCTGACGTGCCGATGGCGACGGTCCAGCCCGCATCACGGTAGCGTTGTGACAGCGGCTCAAGCGCCTCGCGGCAGGCCAGCCGTGCATGGTCCATGCCCGCCCGATCCACGCGGCCGTCCGCAAAATGCCGCTGTGTCAGGCTCACGCAGCCCAGCGGTATCGACTCGAGGAGGACGCTTTCATAGTCGGTGCCCACGATGCACTCAGTGGAGCCTCCGCCGATGTCCACGACCAGCCGCGTGCGGCCATCCGCGGGCAGCGTATGTGCCGCACCCAGATAAATCAGCCGTGCTTCCTCGCGCCCGGCAATCACCTCGATCGGAAAGCCCAGCGCGTCTTGTGAGCGTTCCAGAAATGCCCGCGCATCCGTGGCCACACGAAAGGTGTTGGTGGCCACTGCACGCACCGTATCGGGCGCAAACGCCCGCAGCCGTTCACCGAAGCGCTGCAGCGCAGCCAGCGCGCGGTCTTGCGCGGCTTGAGAGAGGCGTCCGCCTTCGCCCAGGCCCGAAGCCAGGCGCACCGTTTCCTTGATCTGGTCAAGGGGGCGGATCTGTTCGCCGACCGGCGTGGACTCGATGCGACCGATCAGCAGTCGAAAGCTGTTGGAGCCGAGGTCGACTGCGGCAATCAGTGGGGGTGCAGAGGTGGGCACAGAGGGGCGGCCATACAGACGGAAACGGAAGGGGAGAACCGAGGGCGTTTCGCACAAGTCTGAACCGCCACACGACATTTTGCCGCAGAATCATCCGGTACCCTGGGCGGGCTGCACCAGACACCCCAAACGCGCAACGAACGCGCGCGGTCCCGCAGCACGTTGGAGCACGCCCAGGCCGCGCAGCGCGCAGCCACGGCGTCGACCGTCACGGTGGCGTCATCCGGCGCATGGACAATCGACCGAATGTCTGCCTCAAACGATCACGCCTCCTTGCCTGCTTCAGCGCCGCGCCTGCTGAACCGCGAACTCGGCCTGCTGGCCTTCAACGAACGCGTGCTCTCGCTGGCCGAAGAGGGCGCCACGCCCCTGCTTGAACGCTTGCGCTACCTCACCATCGTGAGCAACAACCTCGATGAGCTCTTCGAGGTGCGCGTGGCCGAACTCAAAGAGCTGATGCGGGTCGATCCCTTGGCCCATATTGATTCCGGGCCGGTGGTCGAGGCCTTGCAAGCGGTGGCCCAACGCGCCCGCCGCCTCGTGGCCCGACAGTACCGCTTGCTGAACGGCACGCTCATTCCGTTGCTTGCCCGCGAAGGGATCCTGATTCTGATGAGTCAGGACTGGAACGCGACCCAGCGCGCATGGGCCGAACAGGTGTTCGTGCGCGACATCGAGCCGCTGCTCACGCCGATTGCTCTTGACCCGGCTCACCCGTTTCCGCGCATTCTCAACAAGAGCCTGAATTTCGTCATCGAGCTGGAAGGCACCGATGCATTCGGGCGTGAAGCCGGAATCGCCGTCGTG